>CAIYHO010000139.1 GCA_903925955.1 uncultured Chloroflexota bacterium | reverse complement strand
TGGCGATCCGGGGGGCGGATCGTGCACGAGGATCGCGCTCCTGACCCACAGCTGGGTCAAGCCGCGGGGCAGGTCGCCGGGGCCCGGGCTGCGGGCCCCGGGGCAGGTCGCCGGGCGCGTCGCCGCGCGCGTCGCCGGGGCGCGAGAGTCGGCGGATCAGGCCGAGACGGTGGTGGGCAGCCCGTCCAGCAGCGGGTCCGTCCAGGTCCAGGCCGCACCGTGGTGCTTGCCAACCGCGCCATGTCGGGCTGCCTCAACGCGGAGCGGCAGGCCAAAGATCTCGATAAAGCCAACGGCCGCGGCATGGTCGAAGGCGTCGCCCTCGTCGTACGTCGCCAGACTCTTGTCGTAGAGCGACATGGGCGAGCGCCGCCCCACAACGGCTGCCCGGCCATGGTCAAGGCGCATCCGCACCTCGCCCGACACCACGCGTTGCGAGCTCAGCGTGTACGTCCGCAGGTCCCGTGACAAGGCGCTGAACCAGAGGCCGTCGTAGATGATCTGGGCAAGCTCGTCTGCGACGAGACGGTTGAAGCGCTGCTGCTCCTTGCTCAGGACCAGCCCCTCAAGCGCCCGGTGCGCCGTGTGCAGGATCACCGCTGCCGGCGCCTCGTAGATCTCGCGGCTCTTGATCCCCACGAGGCGGTCCTCGATGTGGTCAATCCGGCCCACGCCGTGCGCAGCGCCAAGGTCGTGGAGCCGCTCCACCAGCGCCACGCCGCTGAGCATCTCGCCGTCAATGGAGACGGGGATGCCGCCCTCAAAGCCGATGACGATGTCCTGGGCCTCGGGGGCATCGGCCGCCTTCACGGTCCACGCATACGCGTCGTCAGGCGGGGTGACCCACGGGTCCTCAAGGACGCCGGTCTCACATGAGCGGCCCCAGAGGTTGACGTCGATGGAGTAGGGGGACGCCTTTGTGACCGGGATCTCGATGCCGCGCTTGTTGGCGTAGTCGATCGACTGATCGCGCGTCAGACCCATCCCCACGCGCATCGGCGCGATCACCTTGAGCCCCGGATCAAGCGCGTGGACGGCGACGTCGAAGCGGACCTGGTCATTGCCCTTGCCGGTGCATCCGTGGGCAACGGCGTCCGCGCCCTCCTTCTGGGCAAGCTCAACAAGGAGCTGGGCAAGCAGTGGACGGGCGAGTGCGGTGGCCAGCGGATAGGCGCCCTGGTACATCGCGTTGGCCTGGAGCGCGCGCCAGGCATACCGGCTCACAAACGTCTCGCGGGCATCCACGACATACGCCTTGGACGCGCCTGCGGACAGCGCCCGGCGCTCAACGCCCTCGGGCAGCGATCCGCCGCCGAGATCCACGGTGAGCGTGATCACCTCGGCGTTGTACTGCTCCTTGAGCCAGGCAACCGCCACCGACGTGTCGAGCCCGCCGGAATAGGCGAGGACCACCTTGTTCATCAGGACAGCGCCTCCGTGCGGGTTGGCTCAGCCGACCCCTGGATCTGCGTGAACCGGTTGAGCCAGCGCAGGAGGGCGGGCTCATCGGAAAACAGGACAATGAGGGTGTTGTCGCCAGCGAGCGTGCCCACCTGCTCGCTGAGCGTGGACTCGTCGATGGCCTGCGCGATGACGTTGGCCGTGCCGGGTTGGCCGGTGACGACAAGGATGAGCCCGCTGCGGCCCACGCTGACCGGTATGTCGGAGAGGATCCGGCGGAGGCGCTCATCGGATGGGGCGCGCCGGATCCCGCCGATCTCTTCGGGCAGCACATAGATGGAGTGGTCGCCCCGCATGACCTTGGCCAGGCCCATCTCCGCGATGTCGCGCGACACGGTGGCCTGCGTGACGTCAAAGCCCAGGGAGCCCAGCTCGGCGACAAGCTCGCCCTGACTTGCGATGGTCCGGCTGCCCACCAGACGGCGGATGGCCTCGTGGCGGTCGCGCTTGACAAGCATCGCGGTCACGGCCGGCTCACCTTGCCGAGACCCGCGTCCCAAACGTTGGATCCTCGAGCGAGCGCACGAGGGCGTTGGGCGCTGAGCCGTCCGAGATGATGGCCTCGGAGCCCTGCCAGGCAAGCGCCGAGAGCGCGGCCTTCACCTTGGGCACCATGCCGCCGCGAATGGTGCCATCGGCAATCATCGCCTCGGCCTCTGCCATCGTGATGGAGTCAAGCTTGTTGCCCGCGCCGTCACGGACGCCGTCCACGTCGGTCATCAGGACCAGTTGGCGTGCGCCGAGTCCCGCGGCAAGGCCGGCCGCGGCATCGTCCGCGTTGACGTTGCAGACCACGCCGTTCTCGTCACGCGCAAGGGGAGCGACGACCGGCACCTGGCCCGCGACAAGGAGTGAGTCCAGCAGGTCCCGCCGGACGCCCACAACGGTGGCGACAAGGCCAACATCGGGCAGGCGCTGGCCAATCAGCAGACCGCCGTCCACGCCCGAGAGCCCCACGGCGTCGCAGCCGGCGTCGTGCAGGGCCGCCACAAGCTCGCTGTTGACGAGGCCCCGCAGGACCGCGGCCGCCACCTCGAGGGCAGCGGGGTCGGTGACGCGGAGCCCGTTCTGGAAGCTGGTGGGGACGCCAAGCCGCTCAAGCCATTCGGTCATGCGCTTGCCGCCGCCGTGGACGAGGACCACCGGGCGCTTGCGGGAGACTGCCGCCACCTCCACGAGGATCTGGCGCTGGTCCGCAAGCGTGGTGCCGCCCAGCTTGACCACGACGATCTCGCTCATGACGTGTACTCCGAGTTCTCCTTGACGTAGGCCTCGGTGAGCGGGCAGCCAAACGCCTCGCCCCAGCCGTTGCCAAGGCCCAGGTCCACCCGGATCAGGACCTCCTCGGTGTCCATGGCAACGCGCGCGGCGGCCTTGTCGATACCCGTGGGCCCGCCCGCCTGACCGTCGTAGGCGAGGTGGCCGGCGATGGCGATGCGCATCGTGGCCGGGTCCACGTGGGCGGGTGTGCTGGCGCGGTCCGCAGCCTCCGCGGCGCTCAGCCCCGCGGCCTCCAGCACCGCGCGCTCAGGCAGCGTTGCGTTGCCCGCGGCGCCGGCAATGCGACCCCAGTTGGCGTCCCGTCCGTGGACGGCGGCCTTGATGAGCGAGCTGCTGATGACGGCGCGGGCCACGGCGCGTGCATCCGCGTCATCCACGCCACCGGTGACCTGGCAGGTGAGGAGCGACGTGGCTCCTTCGCCGTCGCGCGCCTGCTGGCGGGCGAGGTCACGCGCAACGGCCTCAACGGCCTGCGCAAGCGCCGTGCGGGCCTCCGCGCTGGTCTCGGCAGCGGCAGCGCCTGCCTTGCCCGAGGCCAGCAGATACACGGTGTCGTTGGTGCTGGTGTCGCCGTCCACCGACAGCTGGTCCCAGGTTCGCGAGGCGGCGCCGCGCAGGATCTCGCGCAAAGTTGCCGGGTTGGCGGTGGCGTCCGTCAGGACAATCGAGAGCATCGTCGCCATGCGCGGGTGGATCATCCCCACGCCCTTGCAGATGCCGGTGACCGTGATGCTGGTGGTGCCGCCACCTGCCGCTGGGGCGCTCACGGTGACCGTGGCCATCTTGGCAACGGAGTCCGTGGTGCGGAGGGCAACCGCGGCGCTGGCGAGAGCCTCGTCCGTGGCGGCGAGACCACCCGCCGCAACGCGCTCCACGGCGGCCGTCACCTTGGCCAGCGGGAGGCGGACGCCGATCACGCCAGTGGAGAGGTGGAGCACCTGCTCGGGCGTGGCGCCGATGGCTGCGGCGACGGCCCGGCCGATGGCTGCCTGGTCCGCGTCGCCGTCAGGGCCCGTGGCGGCGTTGGCGCTGCCGGATGTTGAGACAACCGCGCGGGCAAAGCCAGCTGTGGCGCCGCCGGGGCCGGTCCCGCCGGTGGTCTGGAGGTTGGCGCGGCTGAGGCGCACGGGTGCTGCGGCAACTCGGTTGGGCGTAAAGACCGCGGCCGCAGGGACGGGGCCGTCCTGCGCCACGACAAGCACAAAGTCCGGGTTGCCGGACGTCTTGATCCCGGCCGTGGCACCGGCGGCGACAAACCCCGCGGGCATGCGCGCCGAGCGGGTCACCGCGGGAAGCGTGGACGGCAGCGGCGAGAGGATGGGGTCAGGAGCGGGCATTGGGCCTCTCGGGCAAGTGTGTCGTGGCTTGGGGTGTCGCGGCTAGGGGGCAAGCGGGAGCTGAAGCAGGCCGGTGGTCTCGGGCAGGCCGTGGACCACGTTGAAGGCCTGGATCGCCTGACCGGCGGCGCCCTTCACAAGGTTGTCCAGCACGCCAATGGCAAGCACGCGGTTGGTCCGCTCGTCCTTGCCCACCCACGTGCGGAACTCGTTGCTGCCCAGCACGTGCTTCGTGGCGGGCGGCGCCTTGGTGACGGTGACAAACGCCTCGTCCGCAAACGCCGCCGCGTACAGGTCGTCAAGCTCTGCCTGGCTGACCGGCCTGGTTGTGCGGACGTGGCAGGCGGCGAGGATTCCGCGCGTCATCGGGATCAGGTGGGGGAGGAAGTCAATCCCGTCCGCGCCCGGGTTGGCATCGCGCGTTGCGCCTTGGCCAAGGAGTTCCTGCTCAATCTCGGCGATGTGGCGGTGCGTGAAGATGCCGTACGCCCTGACGCTCTCGTTGACCTCGCCAAATACCAGGTCAGCCTTTGGGTCACGGCCTGCGCCCGAGACGCCGCTCTTGGCGTCGATCACAACGTCCGCAATCAGCCCGGCGCGGGCCAGCGGCGTGAGCGCCAGGATTGATGTGGTGGCGTAGCAGCCCGGCGAGCCCACGATCACGCGGCCAGTTCGCCCGGCGGCCGCCAGTTCCGCCCGGTGGAGCTCCGGCAGGCCATAGACCGTGCTTGGCAGCAGGTCCTGGCGCGGGTGCTCAAAGTTGTAGTAGGCCGGATACATCGCAGGATCCTGGAGCCGGAAGTCAGGCCCCATGTCGATCACCGTGCGGCTGCTGCCCGAGGCGTCTGCGCCCAGGAACTCGTCAATCCGCGCCGCCGCCGTTCCGTGGGGGAGCGCGAGGAAGACCGCCTCTGCGTCATCGGGGATGGTGTCGTAGACGTGTAGGTTCTGGGTGGCGAGGTGGGCGTGGATCCCGCCAATAGGATCGCCTTTGCGCTCGCGGCCGATGAGCCCGGCAATCTCCACGTGGGGATGCATCGCGAGCAGCCGGATCAGCTCCGAACCCACGTAGCCCGTGGCACCGACGATGGCGATCTTGACCTTGGCGCCGCCGCTCAGGGCTCGAGCGCCCCGGTCCGCCGCGACCACCGCGCCGTTCGTTCCCGCGCTCACAGGCGCGTTTGGCCGCTCACGGGCGGTAGTCCGAAAGGTGCGGAGGTCGGGTGGATCGTGGTCACAGGCATGACTATACATGTCGATGCATAGTCATGCAAGCGTTGGCCAGTGACGATGCGAAACGCCAGGTTGTGGGACGATGCGCGTCCGGCCCCACCTCAGCGGGCCACCTCGGGAGTCCCCACCGATGGCCACAGGAACCGGCACCAAAGACGATCCCTGGCAGCTGACCACGCCGCCCGGCTCATCGGCCTACCAGATGTGGCGCGACGAGACCACCAGCCCTGCCTCCATCCAGTGCCAGGTTGGCGGCACCCGTCTCGCGTATGACGCCCGCGCCATCGACGAGCTCCACGCGTGGCTGCGCGACCAGGGCGACTGGGTCACACTCGGCGGCGCCGATGAGCAGAAGCCGGCGCCCGAGGGCACGGTTGAGGCGTGGGGCCGCTCGGAGGCCAACCCGCGGGGCGGCTGGTACGGGCTGAAGAAGGGCTTGCGCGGGCGGTTTGGCGTCTACATGCCGCCGCTGCTGGAGGCGCTTGGCCTGGCGGAGCTCACGCACGACGCAAAGAACAACCGGATGCGAGCGATCTAGCGTCTGCGCGCGCCGGGAGGCCACGCGGCTGCTCAGCTGCTCCGCCGCCACCCAGCCGCCACCCGGCCGCGCTGCGCTGGCCGCCACTCAGCCGCTCCCATGGATGAAGGCTTCATGATCCTGCCACCCAGCCGCGCTGGATCACGGTTGTGGGCCCCCATCTTCATGGCTTGCGGCACCGCAGGCGCGAGACGATGAAGGCTTCATCGGGAGAGGCGTCAGGGGAGCGGTGGCAGCGCGCTGACCGCCACGCATGGGGTCCTCGGCGCGGTCTAGCCGCCCATCTCCGCCGCCCATCTCCGCGAGGGCGGCGGCTTCGGCCTCAAACTGCTCGTGGTACAGCCGCGCGTACAGCCCATCGGCCGCCAGCAGCTCGCGGTGCGTGCCGCGCTCCGCGATCCGTCCGCGGTCAAACACCAGGATCCGGTCCGCGCGCAGGATCGTGGAGAGCCGGTGGGCAATCGCGATGGTGGTCCGGCCCTCGGTGAGCCTGGCCAGGGCCGCTTGGATGAGCCGCTCCGACACCGTGTCCAGCGAGGATGTCGCCTCGTCAAGGATCAGGATCTTGGGGTTCTTGAGCAGCACGCGCGCAATGGCCAGGCGCTGCTTCTCGCCGCCGGAGAGCTTGTAGCCTCGCTCGCCAACCACGGTGTCCAGCCCCAGGGGCAGTTCGCGGATGCGGTCCAGGATGGCTGCAGCACCGCACGCAGCCTCCATCTCGGCCACCGTCGCGTTGGGCTTTGCGTACAGCAGGTTTTCGCGGATGGTCGTGTGGAAGAGGTAGGTCTCCTGGGTGACAAACCCGATCACGCGCCCCAGCGACTCCAGGGTGAGCGACCGCACGTCGTGCCCGTCCACGGTCACCTTGCCAGCAGCGACGTCATACAGCCGCGGGATCAGGTAGGTGGTGGTGGTCTTGCCGGCGCCAGACGGTCCAACCAGGGCCACCAGCTCGCCTGGGAGCGCCTCAAACGAGACGTCTTCAAGCCCGAAGGGCGCGATTGGCTCTGTTGGCTCCAGGGGCTCACGCGGTCCTGAGGGCTCGTTGCCCTCGTTCTCGGCATCGGCATCCCCGTCTGCGCCGGCGTCCGTGGCCGCGCGGGGCGGCTCGGCCGGATACCGGAACGACACATGCTCAAACGCCACGGCACCCGACACGTTGGACACGGCGAGATCGCGAGCGTCGGGGGCATCGCTGATCTCGGGGTCAAGGTCCAGGTACTCAAAGATCCGGTCGAAGAGCGCCAGCGACCCTGCGATCTCCACCTGGAGGTTGAGCAGCTGGCCCATCGGGAAGAACAGCCGGCTCTGCAGCGTGGTGAACGCCACGATGTCGCCAGCGGTGGGTGCCGAGGGATCGCCACCGCTAGCCAAGCTGCCCGCAAGCCAGTAGACAAACGCGGGCGTGATGGAGAACACGGTCCCGGTGATCATGAAGAACCATCGCCCAACCATCGCCTGACGGATCTGCAGCCTCGCAAGCTCCAAGTTCAGCCCGCGATACCGGGCGACATTGCGGTCCTGCGCCCCAAACGTCTTGCCCAGCAGCATCCCAGAGACGGAGAGTGTCTCCTCGGTGACTGCGCTCAACTCGGCGAGTCGCTTCTGCGTCTCCGTGCTGACGGACCGGCGAACCTTGCCCACCCGGTTGGTCAGGTACAGGAAGAACGGCAGCATCCCCAGCGAGAGCACCGTCAGCCGCCAGTCGATCAGGAGCATCGCCACGATGGTGGACAGCGCGACCGCCAGGTTCTGTGTGACAGACGACGCCGTGTCCGTGACCACGCCCTGGACACCGCCCACGTCGTTGGCCAGCCGGCTCTGGATCTCGCCGGTCCGTGTGGCCGTGAAGAACCGCAGCGGCATGCTCTGCAGGTGGGCGTAGAGCGCGTTGCGGAGGTCCTGCATCACGTGCTGGCCAATGAGGTTGTTGAGGTACGACTGGCCAACACCCAGAAGGCCCGTCCCGATGGGCATGACAACCATCAGCGCGACATACCCGTTGAGCAGATCAAAGCGGCGGCCAACGATGACGTCGTCGATCAGCAGCTTGAGCAGGTACGGGTTGATGAGGCCCAGAAGGCTTGTTGCGAGGATGGCGCCCAGCACCACCAGCACCTGTCCGCGGTAGGGGCCGAAGAACCGCGCCACGCGCTTGGCCGTGCTTGCTCTTCGCTCCCGAGGGACCCGCTCGAAGTCGATGGGCGGCAGCTTGGAGCGAGAGGGAACGGCGGCTCCGCGCTCAAGCGAGCGGACGCCGCCACCGCGGAACGTCACGCGGTTGCGGCCAGCCCGCCGGTCTGGGAAGTCGCCGCCGTCTCCTCGAGCCAGCGCTCGGCGTCGATGGCTGCGCGACAACCGTCGCCGGCCGCGGTCACGGCCTGGCGGTAGCGGTGATCCGCCACGTCGCCCGCGATGAACACGCCCGGGATGCGTGAGGCTGTGTGCTCGTGGGGGAGCAGGTAGCCCTTCTCGTCGGTGTCAAGCCAGGTCTTGAAGGCACCGGTGTTTGGCCGATGGCCGATGGCGATAAAGAGCCCCTCGAGCGGCAGGTTGCGCTCGGAGCCGTCTTGGGCATCGCGCAGACGCAGGCCTGTCACCTTGGCGTCGCCCAGGACCTCGGCCACCTCGGTGTTCGTGTGGACCTGGATCTTGGGGTTGCCATAGATGCGGTCAATCATGATCTTTGACGCGCGGAAGCCGTCGCGCCGATGGAGCAGGTGCACCTTGCTGGCGAAGCGCGTGAGGTAGGCGGCCTCCTCCATCGCGGAGTCACCGCCGCCCACCACGGCGATCTCGCGATCCCGGAAGAAGAACCCGTCGCAGGTGGCGCAGGCCGACACGCCGCGACCGCGCAGCCGCTGCTCGCTCTCAAGCTCCAGCCAGATGGCCGAGGCGCCCGTGGCGATGATGAGCGTTTCGCCGCGATATTCGATGCCGCGGGCCCAGGCGCGATACGGCCGGGCCGACAGGTCAACCCGGTCCACGTCCTGATCCACGAACACCGTTGCAAACCGCTCGGCCTGGGCGCGTATGCGGCCCATGAGCTCTGGGCCCTCGATGCCGTCGGGGAAGCCCGGGAAGTTCTCCACCTCGCTTGTGAGCATGAGTTGGCCGCCGGGGGCCGAACCCGCAAGGACGATGGGTTCAAGGTTTGCGCGGGCCGCGTAGATGGCGGCGGTCAGACCGGCAGGGCCGGAGCCGATGATCAGGACCTTCGTCTCGGTGCGCTCGGGCGCATCCGTGCCCGTGGCCGGACCGCCGGCGGCCAGCGCCACATCCGGGGTCTGCACGAGCGAGATGCCGCCAAGCGGCGAGCCGCCGCCGAAGTCGATCTTGAGGCCCGCAAGCCGGTTGGTCGGTTCGGTCATGTCGGTGGTGGTCCCTGATTGTTGCGTGGTGGACCGGCGAAGCGTACCACGCCGGGTGGTATACCCCTGGGGGGTATCGGATCGCTTGGTGGCGTGTTCGCTAGAGTGCCCGCAGCTCTGGCAGCACCTGGGTTGCCAGCAGTTCCATCACCGCGGGATCCGCGTCGTCGCGCACGCTGAAGATCACGTGTTGGGTGCCGGCGTCCGCAAGCTCGCCAAAGCGATCCACCACTTGGGCGGGGCTTTCGCCGGGCTTGCCCGCCGCCGCAAGCTTCACGTTCTGCAGCGTTGAGCGTTCAATCTCGTCGGGGTTGCGGCCAAGCGCTTCGCAGTGCTCCCGCAGCACCTCGTACTTGTGGCGAATGGCCTCGGGGCCGCCGAAGACGTTGCAGGCGTCGGCGTACTGGGCAACGAGGCGGAGCGTCTTCTTCTCGCCGCCGCCGCCGATCATGATGGGCGGGTGAGGCCGGCTGAGCGCCTGCGGAGAGTTGAGCAGCCGCGTCGCATGCACATGCGCGCCTTCGAACGCCGCGTCCGAGCCACGCTCGCCCTCCCACATGCCGTGGACCATGCGCAGTGTGTCCTCAAGCATCTCAAAGCGCTCGGCGAGCGGCGGGAAGGGGAAGCCTAGGCCGTTGGACTCCTCCTCGTTCCAGGCGGCGCCGATGCCCAGCCACGCACGCCCGCCGGAGAGCACGTCCAGCGTGGTGGCGGCTTTGGCCCAGAGGCCGGGCTGGCGATAGTGGACGCCGCCAACCATCAGGCCAAGCCGCGCCCGGGATGTGTGGGCCGCCATAAAGCCAAGCGCCGTCCAGCCCTCGAGCATCGGCTCCTCAGGCTTGCCCACGCCACGGATCTGGAAGAAGTGGTCCATGACCCAGAGCGAGTCAAACCCCGCTTCGTCAGCGTCGTGCGCCACCCGCGCCAGAGTGGGGCCGATTGCAGCGCCGCCGCCGGGCCACGTGAACGAGCAAATCTGCAGTCCGATCTTCATGCTTGCGAGCGTACCCCGTAGGCGCCCGGCCCGCCGCTGGGTGCGGTCAGGGCCGCCCCTGGGCGCGGCTCACCCGGTGAGTCCTCCGGCGCACGCGTGCTCTGGTTGACCCACCCGGTGAGCGATCCGTGCAGGAGCGGGTCTCTGGACCGCGTTCGAGATCCCGTTGGCTCACCCTATGCGCCGTCCGCGCTGGCGTGCTCGCGATGACCCACCCGGTGAGCCAACGGAGCCCGCGCCCCATCCAGGATGCCGCAGGCGGGGCCTGCCGATGCCGGGGCCACGCAGCCGCGGCAACGTCCTAGCGGAAGAGGTCGGTCTCCGAGGGCATCAGCTGGTCGTTGATTGAGCCTTCGCCAAGCGGTGGCTGCGCGCCCCGCACCAGCGCAACCGGTCGTCCGGCGGTCTTGCCCAGCGCCAGTTCGGCTGCCGACGCGATCTCGTCTGCAACGGCCCGGATTGTCGTCTGCATCACGCGGCCATCGGCGTCGTGCACGCCGCGCAGGTCGTCAAGCGGCAGCAGCCCGGCCACGCCAAGCGCCACGTCCACGATGCCCCAGCGCCAGGGCCGGCCAAAGCTGTCGGAGATGATCACCGCGACATCCTGCCCGAGGCGCGTCCGGACAGCAGCGCGCACGGCCGCAGCCGAGGCATCTCCGTCGCGCGGCAGGAGCGTCACCACGTCGCCGCTGTCAGGCCCCACGTTGGATGCGTCCACGCCAGCGTTGGCGCAGACGAAGCCCTGTGCCGTCTCAACGATCAGCACGCCGTGGGCCTGGCGCACGATTCGCTTGGCCTCGCGCATCACCACTTCAATCTGACGTGCGTCGCGGTTCCACGCCTGCGCCCATGCCACGGCCTCGGGCCGCGGGGTCACGGTCCGCAGGTCTGCCACCGCGCCCTCGGCCTTGGACACGATCTTCTGCGTCACCACCAGCACGTCGCCCGGTTGCAGCGGCAGGGCGCCCGGCGTGGCCACCAGCGCATCGCAGACGAGCGCCCCCACGTCGTCACCGAGCCGGACCTCTGGCAGGCCCGCGAGGGCGAAGATCTCGACGCGGCCGCTCTGGGGGCCTGCGCCTCCGGTTCCGGGTCCCTGTTCAGCCGGCAAGTAGCACCTCGGGGTGGAGCGCCTCGGCCAGCAGCAGGTCGTCAGGCGTGTCGATGTCAAGAGCGAGGGCATCGTGGGCCACCTCGCGGTAGGCGGCGCCCGCGGCCGCAGCCAGCCGCGCATGTGCGAAGCGGCTGTCGCCGCCGAAGTCGGGCTCGATGATGCAGGCGGGCTCCAGCAGGAGCGCATTCGTCCCGCGGCCGTGGCGGTCTGGCGCCAGGACGACGAGCGGCGTCGTGAGCGCATCGGCCTCACGCAGCAGCGCGGCGAGCCCTTCGGCGGTGACCGCCGGCAAATCGCCCGGAAGGACAATCAGGCGGACGATGCCTTCGCCGGCAAGCGCGTTGCGCGCCTCGACAAGGCCCGGGTTCAGCCCAGCTGACAGTTGGCGCAGACCCTCTGCCCCGGCTGCTGCGGCCACGGCAAGCACCTCGGGGTCGGGGGATACAACCACCACGCGTCCCGCGCCCTCGGTTGCCAGGGCTGCGGCAATCGTCCGACGCAGCAGCCGCTCCACAAGCTCGCGGCGCTCTTCGGCGTCCAGCACGGCGCCCAGTCTCGACTTCGCCCCCTCAAGGGAGCGCACGGGGATGACGACGGCGGCGGGGGAGTGGGCGTGCACGCGCTGATGCTAGCGCGACGAGGCGCGCAATCCGCTCATTGCAACGACGGTCCGCACAATGCGGTCGCGCACCGCCTCGCGGTCCATCGCATCGCCCTCCTCGGCCACGGCCACGAGAGCGCCGTCGAGCAGCATCGTTGTGACGGCGGCGAGCTCGGCGACATCGGCGTCCGCGGCTAGTTCCCCGCGGCGGACGGCGTCGGCGATGAACGCCGCCGAGAATCCGCGCAGGTCATCGCCCCGGCGACGGAGCATCTCGCGGATCCGCGGATCACCCGGCGAGGCGGCGAGTGCCTGCAAGACGAGCGGCGCGCCGATGGTATGGAACAGGGCGTCGAAGTAGCTGCCAATGGCAACGCTGAGCCGCTGAACTGGGTCGTCGATGACGGCGATGGCCTGGGCTAGCTCCGCCAGCTCATCGGGCGTACCCGAGAGGCAGAGCTCCAGGAACAACCCTTCCTTGCTGGAGAAGTAGCGGTAGATCAGGCCGACAGACACGCCAGCCTCGGCGGCAATGGACGGGACGCTGGTGCCACGGAACCCGCCGGCCGCAAATGCCCGACGGCCGCCCCCGAGGATCTGCTCGCGAACGGCTTCGGCATGGGCGGCGGAACGCTTGGGCATTGCGGCTTGTTGCTCCATTGCGAGCTTGCTTGCTGAATGCCGGTTCATTTTGGTCCTTGACACCCGGCCGTGCACGGCATCATAGTAAATGAACATTCATTCAGCAAGAGCGCGAGAACGGACGGCCGATGGAGCCGACACCGACGCCGACGATGATGTGGAGCTTGACGATGGACAACCGGGCAGACGGGCTTGCAGTTGTGCTGGGCGCCGGCGGCGGAACGGGGCGCGCCGTGGTGGACGAGTTGGTCGGGCTTGGGCGCCGAGTGCGCGCCGTCACCCGGAGTGGGGCCCGCGGGTCCCTGTCAGCAGGCGTGGAAGTGGTTGCCGCTGACCTGTTTGATGCCGAACAGGCGCATCTGGCGATCGATGGCGCCGCCGTTGTCTACCACGCCGCCCAGCCGCCGTACAACGCCTGGTTTGGCAACTTTGAGCGGCTCAACGAGAGCGTTGCCCGGGCTGCGGGTGCCGCTGGCGCACGCCTTGTGTTTGCCGACAACCTCTACATGTATGGCCCCGGCGGCTCCCCGATGACGGAGTCCACACCGCAGCGTGCCGCTGACCGCAAGGGTGCCCTGCGCGCAGCGCTGGCGGCTGACCTGCTGGGGCGCCACGAGCGGGGAGAGGTGGAGGTGGCCATCGGCCGCTCCAGCGACTACTTCGGACCCGGCGGCATCAACAGCGGGCTTGGGGAGCGGCTGTTTGGCGCAGCGATCGCGGGGAAGTCGGCCAGTTGGGGCGGCGCGCTCAACCAGCCCCACAGCACGACCTATCTGCCCGATCTCGCCCGCGCGCTGGTGATCCTCGGCGAACGCGACGGGGCTGCGGGAGGCGTGTGGCACCTGCCTGTGATGGACCCGCTGACCGGGAGCCAGTTTGGCGAGCGGCTGTTCGCTGCACTTGGCCGGCCGGGGAAACTCTCGGCCACGACCAACATGCTGCTCCTCGTGGGTGGGCTATTCATCCCGATGGCCCGCGAGGCGCGTGTCGTCCACTACCAGTGGCAGGCGCCGTTCGTGAGCGACTGGTCGGCGTTCGAGACCGCGTTTGGCCCGTTCGAGCGCACCTCGCTTGACGAGGCATTGGCGACGACCATCGCCTGGTGGCGCCAGCACGCGGTCCACGGAGCGAAGGGCGCTTAGCGGACGAAGACCGGGCGCCGCCCGAAGCCAGGCGCCGCCCACCGTTGACATCCGGCCGGGCGCCACCGATGCTGCGCGCCTTGCCGCGTCTGTCCCTGCGTGGCGTGTGGATTGGAGTAAGCCCCGTGTCCAACGCCCCCTCCTCGTCCCTGCGGACCCGCAGGTCCCTCCTCGCGGCAGCCATCGGGGCGGGTGCTGGAGTCATCGCCTCGGCGCTGGGGCGCCCACTGCCGGCGACTGCGGCCAACGGGAACGCGGTCACCGTTGGCGGATCGTTCACCGGGACGACGGCGACGATCATCGACACATCACCAGGCTCAGGCACGGCCATCTTCGGGATCAGCGGTAGCGGCCCGGGCGTCTCCGGCGGCAGTGTCTCCGCGCAGGGCGTCCTAGGCGGCAGCGACTCCGGCGTCGGCGTGCAGGGAAACAGCAACACGGGCATTGGCATCAAGGGCATCGGCTCGGCCGGCGGGGTTGACGGCATCAGCACCAGCGGTCCCGGCGTGCACGGCTACAGCACGAACGGCATGGGCGTTGATGGCTATAGCGATGGGTCGTCCCCGTTCGGGCTGCCATTTAGCGGCGCTGGCGTCCGAGGCGTGAGCATCGCGGGATCCGGAGTGGTGGGGTACGCGAGCTCCTCAGGACCTGGGGGGCTGGAGACTCCCGGTAATCGGAGCGGGGTCTTCGGCTACTCCAACGCGGACAGCAACGCCGTCGGCGTCTACGGCAAGACCCTGAGCGGGGTGGGTCTGAAGGGCGAGGCCTTCGCGGGGACAGGGGTCCACGCCATGGCTCAGTCGGGGACTGCGCTCCACGTTGACGGGAAGGCGAGTTTCAGCCGCTCGGGACGGGCGCTGGTTGGCGTCGGCAAGGCGTATGTGGATGTCACGGTCCCTGGTGGCGTGGCGGCCACGGCGCTCTGCTTTGCAAACCTCACGGTCTATCGCTCGGGCGTGTCCGTTGCGGCCGTGCGCCCGGCGTACCCAGCGGCCGGCAAGATGCGGATCTACCTGAGCAAGGCGCTCGCGACGAAGACGTACGTTGCATGGATCGTCATGGGCTGACGCAGGGCGAGGACGTCTAGCGCAGCGCCGCGAGGACCTCAGAAGCCAGCCGCGCGCGCGATGCGTCGTCGGTCATCACGGTGTCGGTGACGAGCGTGCGCATGCCGAGCGCCTCCACCGCAGGCGCCGCGTCAGCGTCCACGTTGTCCAGGACAAAGACGTCCACGAGATCCGCATAGAGACGCGCCACGCCAAGCGCGCTGGACTCGTGCCCAAGTGCCGCCAGCATCCGGTCCGCGGGCCCCTTGAGAGCCCGGCCGCCGATGATGGGGCTCACCGCCGCCACGCGCGCCCCGCGGGCAATGGCCGCGGCCAGCAGCGACCGCATCCCGGGCACTGCAAGGATTGGCCCAATCGACACCAGCGGGTTGGACGGGCACAGGACAATCGCTGACGCCTCGCCAAAGGCCGCCGCAACTTCTGGGGTGGGGGAGGCATCGGCCACCCCGGCAAAACGCAGCTCCAGCACGTCGGGCGTCTGGCGCTGATGGACGAAGTACTCCTGGAAGTCCAGCCAGCCCTCGGCCGTGCGCACCTGTGTCGGCACGGGCGCGTCGCTCATCGGCAGGATCCGCGGCGCAAGGCCCAGCGCGCGCTGGAGCCCCAGACACACCTCGGTCAGCCGTCCGCCATCGTCCGCGCGCAGCCGGGCGCTTCGGGCAACGTGCAGCGCCAGATCTCGGTCGCCAAGCCGGAACCAGGCCTCCTCGCCGTAGGCAGCCAGCTGGTCCATCGCGGCGTACGTGTCGCCCTCGATGCCCCAGCCAAGACCCGCCTGCTCGATCCCGGCGAGGTTGTACAGGACCGTGTCGTGGTCCGGCATCACCAGCAGGCCGTGGCGCTCGCAGTCGTCACCGGTGTTGACCACCACCGATAGCCGCTCGCCCAGATGCGCGGCAAGCCCGTGGGCCAACTTGGCGCCGCCGACGCCCCCGGCAAGCGCAACAACCTTCGGCCCGCCCATGGCTGGCCCTAGTCCTCGAAGTGCTCGTATATCCCGGTGGGCTGGACGTAGTAGCCCAGCCGCGGTTGGCTACGGAAGGACGCGATGGTCTCCGGATCCGGGGTTCCGTCGCGGTAGTGGTTGGCCAGTTCCACAATCTGCTCGCGCGCCACCGTCACATCGTCAACCACCTCGTCCACAACGCCCGTGACGCCAATCCAGGTGTAGCCGTTGGTGGAATCGATGATTGACAGCGCCACGCGCGGATCGCTGAGCAGGTTGGCGCACCAGCGCCGCGGCAGGCGCCCGTTGATCAGGATCCGGCCGTCAGGCTCGAGGCGGTACCAGATGACCGTTTGGCGGGGCTTCCCGTCAGGGTCGATGGTGGCGACGGACGCCATGTTGCGCCCGTGCAGGAACGCAACGGCTTCGGCTGAAAAGGTGGGGGCTGCGTCTGACATGCCGGTAGGGTACCCGTGGGCTTACGGGTTCTTGGTTGCCTGCGGGCAGCCATTCCATGACTGGGCGCAATCGTTGGTGCTGGCGCCGGGCACCGCGGTGCCGTTGCCGCCCTGTGGCGTTGCCACGGAGATCAGCGCAAGGACCAGCCCCACGGCAAGCAGGGCAACGCCCACGGCGCCAAACCCTCGCGAGCTGCGGGGGGGCGCAGACGGACCGGGCTCCATCACGCCCTCGGGCGATGACTCCCGGTTGAGGGTGCCGTCCAGCTCGCGATGGACAAGCCCTCTGCGCATGGCGTACGCGACGAGCAGGATGATGCCGGCGACGATGGCGACCGCGGCTGCGATGCCTGTGGGACCCGTGAACATGTGTGTTGATCTCCTTGGTATGGCGCCCGTGTGGAGTCTGCCGTATCACGCCCGCGCCGTCGACCCCGTCCGGTGGCCATTCGTGGCACCATCGCAGTCCCGCCGCCACCGGCCAACCACCGCGACATCAGGTGCACATGACTCCGGTCACGCCTCCGACACTCACCGCTGAGCCCACGCATGGCTGTGTCCGCTGCGGTGCGCAGATCCCGATTGAAGCGTCGATGTGCGAAGGGTGCAACCCGCTGGGCCTCAAGGCGCCTGCGGCATCGCAGGCGCACGGCATCGCGTTTCTTGGTATCGGCGTTGCCGTGGTGATCATGGCCGTTGTGGCGCGGCTGGCGATCGCGGGCATCGGCCCGTTCTACTCCACGGTCACGAATGTGGCGCCCGAGGGCGGCGCCCTGCGCGTGACGGTTGCGCTCACGAACCAGGGGAGCGCCCCCGGCAGCACCACGTGTCGCATTGACGATCCGTCCGAGCGCGGGATTGGTCCCGAGGCCCAGTTCTTTGAGAGCCCGCAGGTCCAGCCCGGCAAGACGCTCCTCTTCGACGTCGTCGTGACGAGTCTGGGGACACAGGTTCGGCCGTTGTCGGCGAACTGCTCCTGATGGGCGCGGGGGCTGTCGGGCGGTTTGACGCGGACGTGGCGTTTGCCCGCGAGACCGCCGAGCGCGCCGCGGTCATCCTGCTTGAGCGCTACGAGCGGGTGGAGGAGATCACCTTCAAGTCCGCCAAAGACGTGGTGACCGAGGTGGACCACCTCTCCGAGCGCCTGGTGATGGACGCCATCCGTGCGCGCTATCCGGGCGACTCCATCCTTGCCGAGGAGTCGGGGAGCCACCACGGCGGGTCGGGCTCGCTGGCGCATGGGCGGACGTGGATCATCGACCCGGTTGACGGCACGGTGAACTACGCCAACGGGCTGCCGTTCTTCTGCGTGTCGATTGGGCTGGTGGTGGACGGGCAACCGGCGGCGGGCGCCGTTGTTGATCCGATGCGCAACGAGACCTTTTGGGCCACAGCCGATGGCCCCGCAATGCTCAACAACCACGAGATCCATGCCTCGCGCAAGGAGCTGCTCTCCGACTACGTGATGCAGGTCTCGCTGGGCGGCCGCTCCGTTGCCACGCGTGCACGGGCCATCCGCAAGGCCATCCGCGTGTCGCGCAACCTTGGGTCGTCGGCACTGGGGCTGTCGTACGTGGCGGCCGGCCGGTTTGACGGGTTCATCCAGTGGCAGGGCATGTCCGCCTGGGACGTGGCGGCGGCCGGGCTGATCGCCGAGCGCGCCGGCGCCCTGGTCACGGACGCTGCGGGCGGCCCCTGGTTCAACGTGCTGCACCCGACGCGGACGATGGGCGCCATCGCGGCACCCGCCCCGCACCACGCGGAGCTCCTGCGGCTGGCGGCGGAGCCCAAGACCGGCGGCTGAGGCGCGGTCAAGCCTGCCAGCGCGGCGGGCGGGTGGCGAGACGCGGCAGGCCCCACTCGGCGCAGAACGCCTCCCAGCGCGCACGGTTGGTGCCGGGCCACTCCAGCTCCGACACATCGGTCTGCGGGATGGGCACGCCGTCGTCGCACGTGCGCAGTGTGGCAAGGGACCGGAACAGCAGCGCGTCGTCCATGTGCTCCCGCAGCGTCTGGGCCAGAACGGCGGCGCCCCGAAGCCCGGGCATGTCCCAGTCAGCCGCATCGGCCGGCACCGCCTCAAGGCGCCCATAGCGGGCGATCACGGCCGACGCCGACTTGTCGCCCCAGCCGGACAATCCCGGGAACCCGTCTGCGGCATCACCCACCAGGGCAAGCCGATCCGCAACGCCGGACGGCGTCACGCCCCACTTGGCCATGACGCCAGCCTCGTCGTACACGATGTCTCGCCGCCGGTCCCACAGCACAACGCGCGAGCCCACCACGCACTGCGCCATGTCCTTGTCCGGCGTGCAGATGACCACTTGCTCAACGCGCGGATCCGGGGCGAACCGCAGGGCGGCCGCACCGATGGCGTCGTCGGCCTCAAAGTCGGTCATCGGCCAGACCACGACGCCAAGGGCCGCCATCGCGGCTTCGGCAATGGGAAACTGCGCCAGCAGATCGGCCGGCACGCCCGCGTCTGTCTTGTAGCCCGGGTACAGGTCGTTGCGGAACGAGAGGATCACCTGGTCCGTGGCGCAGGCCACGTGGGTGGCGCCTTGGGTGCCCAGCAGGACGCACAGCTGCTCAATGAGACCGCTGACTCCGGACAAGACGATGCCGTCGCGGCCGCGCACGGTGGGCCGGGGCGAGAAATGCGCCCGGACGAGCTCGTAGGTGGCGTCAACGAGGTGAACGCGCATGGCAGCCGGCAGCCTCAGGCGTCCGCGTCGCCGGTCTCGACCAGCCGCTTGAGCCGCGCCAGGTCAGCCTGGAAGATGGAGCGCAGGATGGGCGCCTGAACCAGCGCACCAGGGTCCGGGAGGATCGGCGGGATCAGCGTCTCTTCCCAGCGCACGATGGTGACGCGATCGTCCGGGCCGGCCTCAAGCGTGATCAGCCCGTCGCCCGTGAAGCGTCCCTCATGGCGGATGGCGTAGCGGTGCGGCGGCTGGAACTCCGTCACCTCCACCGGATCCGTCACGGAGATCCCCGCAATCCGCACGGTGGCCTCGCCCCGGGTCCCCACGCGGGTGGGACCCGGCGTGGTGATCCGGATGTCGCGCATCTCGGTCATCCACTCAATCTGCAGCGGGATGTTGGCAATCACGTCCCAGGTCTCGCCTATGGGCGCGTCCACCACAACCATCATCCGCAGCGGCGCAGGCGAACGGCCGCCACGTTGGCGGGCGAGGTAGCGGTCAACGGCAAACGCGGCCGGCACGGCGGCGATGGCAAGCAGGATCAGGCGACGCAACATGGCCGGATGGTACTCGCGCCCTGCCGGAGAGGCCTTCAGGCGGGCTGGACGGATGGGGCAGTGTCCGAAGGCCGGTGGAGCTACCTTGCCGCCGCTCTGCTGATCAGCACGCCCGCCTTGGCCAATTCCTCAAGCGCCCTGTCGCCATCGCCAGCCACGATGTTGACGGCCGCAACGGCGTCGGCCAGCACCGTGGCGCTGTAGCCAAGCTGAACGGCATCCAGCGCGCTCGCCTTGACGCAGTAGTCCGTGGCAACCCCGACGATGACCACCGTCTCCACGCCCGCCTCGTAGAACAGCGTGCCCAGCGGCGTTGGAACAGACTCGTGCGTGTCGGCATCGCGCATGGTGAACGCTGAGTAGCCGTCCTCCCCGTTGGTGCCCTTGCGGATGAGCGGCGCGCCAACCGGGACATCAAGGGTGGGGTAGAACTCGGCGCCCCAGGTGTCGCGGACGCCGTGGACGGGCCACGGACCACCGTCGCGCGCAAAGTGCGGCGTGCGCTTGGGGTGCCAGTCCTGCGAGTAGGCCACCAGAGATCCGTTGGCATGGGCAAGGGCAATTTCGCGGTTGATGACAGGCACGATCGACGGTGCCCCCGCAACGGCAAGCGTGCCCCGCGGGTCCATGAAGTCGTTCTGGACGTCCACCACGAGGAGGGCGACGCCAAGGCCATACCGCATCATGGCGCAACCCTAGCGCCGACGCGGTGTGGAGGCTAGGCCCAGCGGCCCCTCGTGACGGGTCACTTTGCCCGCCCACAGGTGCCCATCGTCGCCCGGTGCGTTACTCGTCGCGCGGGCTGGCTGCGGGTTCCGCGTCCAGCAGGTAGCCGATGCCCTGAAACGTGCGGATTGGGCCAAACTCTCCAGGCTTTGCGCCAAGCTTGCGCCGGATCCGCGAGACCCAGACACGCAGGTACTGCAGGTCGTCACGGTACTCGGGCCCCCACACCTTGGTGAGCAACTCCGTGTGCAGGACAACCTTGCCCGCGTGTGCGGCCAGGTGCGCCAGCAGCAGCCACTCGGTCCGGGACAGCGCCACCAGTTCGCCAGCCTTGGCCACCGTGCGCCGCTCAAGGTCAATCTCAACGTCCCCGACACGCACGATGCCTGCACCTGGGGTCAATCCGGAGGTCCGCCGAATGACCGCGCGGACGCGAGCCGCCAGTTCGTCTGGGTGGAAGGGCTTGGCGACGTAGTCGTCGGCACCGAGGTCCAGGCCCTTCGCCTTGTCCGCCGTGCTGGCGCGAGCGGAGATCAGGATCACGGGCACCGGGCGCCGTTCGCGGAGCCGCCGCATGACCTCGATGCCGTCAAGCCCGGGCATCACGATGTCCAACAGCACGAGGTCGGGGCGGACCTCTTCCGCCTTGGCGAGTGCTTCCTCGCCGCCATTCGCCGTCACGACGCGGAACCCTTCCGCGGTCAGCGCAATGGAGACGAGCTTGGTGATGCGCGGCTCGTCATCGGCGACCAGGACCAGGGGCTGCGCACCCAAGCCGCACCTCCGGGGTTGTGCCGGGCGAACGAGGCGAAGGCCCGGTACCCCAATGATGCCGCCAATCGGGGTCTGCGCACAGGGGTTGCGCGCACCCAGTGAGGCCGTCCTCCCCAATCCGCCGGGGACATGCTCCGCGAAAGAGGACTACCATGCACGCCGCCCACCCGGCCTTCCGTTGCGCCCCTCGGAGCCCCCATGCTTCTCGATGACTTCAAGCAGCACCTGCCCGATCTCGACGAGACCGAGACCCGCGAATGGCTTGCATCCCTCGACCAGCTGGTTGAGCAGGCCGGCGAGCAGCGCGCCCGCTTCCTCCTGTTCAAACTGCTCAAGCGTGCCCGCCAGCGCCACATCGGGCTGCCGCCGCTGACCCAGACCCGCTACATCAACACGATCAGCCCCGAGCAGGAGCCCGCGTTCCCCGGCGACGAGGCCATCGAGAAGCGCATTCGCCAGATCATCCGCTGGAACGCCGTGGCGATGGTGCTGCGCGCCAACACCGCCTTCCCGGGTGTTGGTGGCCACCTCTCCACCTACGCCTCCGCCGCCACGCTGTACGAGGTGGGGTTCAACCACTTCTTCCGGGGCAAGGACCATCCGGGTGGCGGCGATCAGGTGTTCTTCCAGGGGCACGCAGCACCGGGCATCTACGCCCGCGCGTTCCTTGAAGGGCGTCTCTCCGCGACCGACCTGGACCACTTCCGGCGCGAGACCGGCGGCAAGGGTCTGTCCTCGTACCCGCACCCGCGGCTGATGCCGGACTTCTGGGAGTTCCCCACGGTCTCGATGGGCCTTGGGCCCTTGGCTGCCATCTACCAGGCTCGGTTCAACCGCTACCTCGCCAACCGCAGCTTCCGCGACACGTCGGAGCAGCGCGTGTGGGCGTTTCTGGGCGATGGCGAGACCGATGAGCCCGAGGCCATCAGCGGGATCGCGCTGGCGGCGCGCGACGGTCTGGACAACCTCACGTTTGTCATCAACTGCAACCTGCAGCGTCTTGACGGCCCCGTCCGCGGCAACGGCAAGATCATCCAGGACCTTGAGGGTCTGTATCGCGGTGCCGGCTGGAACGTGATCAAGGTGATCTGGGGTCGCGAGTGGGACGACCTGCTCGCGCACGATGTTGACGGCGTCTTGATTGACAAGATGAACGAGACCGTTGACGGCGAGTACCAGCGTCTGGCCACGGCCACCGCCGACGAGGTTCGCGAGCGCTTCTTTGGCCCGGACCCGCGGCTGCAGGCGATGGCGGCGTCCATCCCGGACAGCCGTATCGTCCGCCTCCGCCGCGGCGGTCACGACTACCGCAAGGTGTACGCGGCGTACGAGGCGGCAGTCCACCACAAGGGCGCCCCCACGGTGATCCTCGCCAAGACGATCAAGGGCTGGACCCTTGGCAAGGGCATGGAGGGTCGCAACTTCACGCACCAGGCGAAGAAGATGCGCGAGGACGAGCTGCGCACGTTCCGTGACCGCATTGAGCTGCCTATCCCCGACGACCAGCTCCACGACGCGCCGTACTTCCACCCGGGTCCCGACTCGGACGAGGTCCGCTACATGCTGGAGCGGAGGGCCGCACTTGGCGGCTCAATGCCGCGCCGCGTGGTGCGCGCCAAGCCGCTGCCTGCGCCCCGGCCCGAGGTTGACGCCGAGTTCGCCTCCGGCAGCCCCACCGCCGTCTCCACCACCATGGTGTTTGCCCGGCTGCTGCGCAACCTGATCCGCGACCCGGGCGTTGGCCGGCGCATCGTGCCGATCATCCCCGACGAGGCCCGGACGTTTGGCCTGGACCCGCTGTTCAAGGAAGTGGGCATCTACGCCGCTGGCGGCCAGCTGTACAAGCCCGTGGATGCGGACCTGGTGCTCTCGTACCGCGAGGCGCGTGACGGCCAGGTGCTCCAGGAGGGCATCAACGAGGCTG
This sequence comes from uncultured Chloroflexota bacterium, assembly GCA_903925955.1. Classification (GTDB taxonomy): domain Bacteria; phylum Chloroflexota; class Limnocylindria; order Limnocylindrales; family CSP1-4; genus CAIXZV01. The sequence continues at coordinate 4,401 of CAIYHO010000139.1, read as the reverse complement.
GCTCCATGGCAAGCCTGCAGGCTGCCGGCACCTCGTACGCCACGCACGGCGAGGCGATGATCCCCTTCTACATCTTCTACTCGATGTTCGGGTTCCAGCGCACCGGCGATCAGGCGTGGGCGTTTGGCGACCAGCGCGGCCGCGGCTTCATGATTGGCGCGACGGCCGGCCGTACCACGCTTGCCGGCGAAGGCCTCCAGCACGATGACGGCCACAGCCACGTGCTAGCGTCCACGGTGCCCGTGGTGCGCGCGTATGACCCGGCCTTTGCCTACGAGCTTGCCGCGATCATCCGCGACGGCATCGACCGCATGTACGTCAAGGGCGAGGACGTCTTCTACTACGTCACCGTCTACAACGAGAACTACGCCCAGCCCGCCATGCCCGAAGGCGCGGGAGAGGGGATCATCCGGGGCCTGTACCGCTTTGCCGCGGCGCCGCAGATTGCCGGCGGTGCAACGGGGCACGTCCGTCTTGTCGGCTCTGGGTCCATCCTGACCCAGGTGATCGCCGCCCGCGACCTGTTGGCTGAGCGCTATGGCATCGCCGCTGAGATCTACTCCGCCACCTCGTTCCAGCAGCTGCGGCACGACGGCCTTGGCGTGGAGCGCTGGAACCGCCTGCACCCGGATCAGCCGGCCCGCGTCCCGTACGTTGGCCAGGTGTTGGGCGCAGAGGGCGGACCTGTTGTGGTGGCCACAGACTGGATCCGCACGCTGCCCGACATGGTTGCCCGCTGGATCCCGGCTCCGTCTGTGGTGCTGGGCACGGACGGCTTTGGCCGCAGCGATACCCGCGAAGCGCTTCGCGACTGGTTTGAGATTGACGCCGCGCACATTGCGGCGGCAGCGCTGGCGGGTCTTGCGCGGTCGGGCGGCATCAGCCCCGCGATTGCTGCCGCGGCCATCGTTGATCTTGGCGTGGATCCCGAGGCCGCTGACCCGCTCAACGCCTGATGGCGATTGCCAAGTGCGGGGCGGCAACTGGCCGCACCACTCGATGAGGGGTCACGAGCCGTGCAGATGCGTTGCAGGTGTGTTCGCGCGCGTTCCGACGCGCCATCGTCCCGAGGCGCCACATAGTCAGGCCGTCCTGCGAGAGTAGGTCAAGGCGACTTGACGATGTATGACAAGCCCCGTAGCATCGTCACGCGCGCCCCCTCCTGGCCGGGCTGCGTCGGACTCGTCCCGCATCTCCGCCAGGCTGGAGCGGCTCTTGGATCTCGGCTCATTCACCAGCGGTCTGCTCACCGGCCTCCGCGAGGGCGTTGAGGCGGCACTGATCATCGGGATCATCCTCTCGTACCTGGCGCATACCGGCCGCCGCGACGCCTTTGGCCGCATCTGGACCGGCACGGCTGCAGCAATCGCTTTGAGTCTCGTCGCGGGCGCTGCCCTCTTCATCACGGTGGGCGCCCTGGAGACGCCGTACGAGCAGCTGTTTGAAGCGGTCACGATGCTTGTGGCGGCCACCGTCGTGACATGGATGCTCTTCTGGATGCGCCGCCAGGCGGCCTCCGTGCGCGATGACCTTCATGAGGCTCTGGGCCGCGCCCTTGGTGATGGCTCAGCCACCGGGCTTGCTGTCCTCGCCTTCGTGTCTGTCATCCGTGAGGGGCTGGAGACGTCGCTGTTTCTCGTGGGTCAGGCAACATCCGCGCAGGCATCCGCGCCGTGGGTCCTCGCGGGCGCTGTGGTGGGCCTTGCCATGGCGGTCCTGATTGGCGCTGGGATCTATCGCGGCGCTCGCCGGGTCAACCTGGGCGTCTTCTTCCGCTGGACCGGCATCGCGCTCGTTTTCATCGCCGCCGGTCTTGTGGCCGGCGCTGTCCACGAGCTTGTGGAGATCGGCTGGATCGGGGTGGGCAGCGGTGTGCTGGTGGACCTCTCGGGTGTTCTTCCGCACAAGGCGATCGACGGGGCTCCGGGCGGCCTGGCGCCCATCATCGGCGGCTTCCTGCGCGCGCTGCTCGGGTACAACTCGCAGCCGGAGGTCGTCATGGCCGTTGCGTGGCTGGCGTACACCGGTTGCGTGCTGGGCGCCTATCTGCGGCCGATGGCGCCGCGCGGTGCAGACGTCACTCCTGCTGTAACCGCGGGCTGAACCGCAACACGGTCTGCGTCAGCCGCGCGTCAGGACCCGGTTAGCGTCAGGACCCGGTTAGCGCCCGGTCAACGCGGGCCGCAAACGCCTCGGCCTGGAGCGCCGTTGCGCCGTCCTCGTCGTGGCGGAACATCACGTAGGCATCCATCCCGTCTTCGATGAACGGCACCAGCCGTGCCGCCCAGGCGTCCAGAGCCGCGTCGTCGTACATCGCCCGGCGCAGCCGCAGGTACAGGAAAGGCCCGGTGCGCCGGATATCGGGCAGACCCACGTCCTTGTCGCTGTCCGTGGTGCAGAGCACGGCGCCCGCGGCCCTGAGCGCGGCAAACGTCTCATCGACATGCCACGCGGGCTCTTGGGCTTCCAGCACAAGCGGGACTGTCCGCGGCCAGGCGGCGAGCAGCGCGCTCAGCCGTTCGTCACGGCGCCTGGTGCCCTCTGGAATGCGGAAGAGGACCCCGCCAAGCCGTTCCCCAAATCCCTCCAGATGCTCCGTCAGCCTGCCTGTCCCGCCGAGCGGATCCGATGCCAAGGCCCGGACGGCGGCCCCGCGCTGTGCTTTGACGATGAAGCGGAAGGACGGCGGCACAGCACCCGACCACGCCTCGACACGCTCCGTCGTGGGGCGGGCGTAGTACGTGGTGGAGAGCTCGCACGCGGTGAGGCGTGACGCGTAGTAGGGGAGCAGTTCGGGTGCGCGCAAGCCTGCTGGGTAGAACCGCGGCGCCCAGGCGGGATACGCAAACCCGCTTGTGCCCGCGTAGACGCGGCCATGTGGGCGGGCCGCGTGAACCATGCGCAGGCCGTCAGCCCTTTGGGCCTGCGCACAGGTCGGCCGTTGGCTGCGTACGGCCAAGTCCCTCCGACACACGGTCAAGCGCTTGGGCGATCACCGTCTGCTCTCCGGCCGTGGTTGTGTTGAGGAAGTAGCGGCGGACACCGCCAAGGTGTGTGCCGGTTGCAGCGCGGAGGGCATCCACGCCAATCGGGGTGAGCGCAGCCTCGGCGCCGCGGGCGTCGCTGGTGCACGCCGTGCGCTCAACCATGCCGCCGGCGACTAGGCGGTCAACCAGCCGCGTGATGCCGCTGCGCGACAGGACCACCCGCTCCGCCAGCACACTCATGCGCAGACGGCGGTCCGGGGCTCCGACAAGCTGCACCAGCGCGTCGTACTCCGCCAGTGACAGCCCCGTGGCAGCCTGCAGCTCGTCGTCCAATCGGCGCACCAGGCGCGCGTGGGCGTGAAGGAATGCCCGCCACGCCGCCATCTCGTCGGTGGCAAGTTCGGCCACAGGCGATGTTGGCCTGGCTTGTTGCCCGGTTTCGACGACACTGCTCATGAGACGCCTTTCCCCCTGCGGAAAGTAGTTGACGGTGCAACCATCGTGCTATATCGTTGCGCCGTCAACAATACCACGACGGCAACGGCCGTCACCGGAGGCGCTCGCACCATGGCAACCACTACCTGGAACCTCGACACCACCCACACGGACGTCATCTTCGCCGCCAAGCACATGATGGTGACCTCCGTTCGCGGCAAGTTCGCCACGGTCGCAGGCTCCCTTGAGCTGGATCCTGAGAACCCCACCGCGTCGCGCGGCTCGTTCACCGTCAAGGCGGCCTCCCTGAACACCGGCGTTGAGCAGCGCGACGGCCACCTGCGCTCAGGCGACTTCTTCGATGCGGACACGTACCCGGACATCACCTTCGTGGCGACCGGCGTGACGCACAAGGGTGGCGATGACTACCAGGTCAGCGGCAACCTCACCGTCAAGGACGTCACCAAGGCCTTTACCTTCGAGGTTGAGTCCCTCGGCTTCTTCACCTCGATGGCAGGCGCCCGCCGCGCCGGCTTCCACGCCACGGGCAAGCTCAACCGCGAGGAGTTTGGCCTGACCTGGAACGTCGCCCTCGAGACCGGCGGCTGGCTCGTTGGCAAGGACATCAAGCTTGAGATCGACCTCGCGGTTGAAGAGGCTGCCCCCGCGGCCGCCGAGGTCGTCGCGGCCGCCGCAAGCTGAGCATCGCCCGCCGCGGCGGGCATCGCGAACTTCCAAGCGCTCCGGCGGTCGTCCCGCTGCCGGGGCGCTTTGCCGTGTCGCGGGTTCTCGCCGGCCGGACCCCAGAGCCGCGGGCGTCCCGGCCCCCCGGGCGTCTCAGGCGTGTCCCCCCGAGTGGTGTGATTTGAGCGAGGCTCCTGGCGCCGGCTGAGCCGGACAGTCAGGGGCCACCGGTGTGATCCTCAGCGTGTTCCGACCAAGGTTCACGACGAGGAGATCAATCCGATGGCCCTCTCAC
>CAIYHO010000138.1 GCA_903925955.1 uncultured Chloroflexota bacterium | reverse complement strand
GCATCCCAATCTCGGAGAACAGCGCTAGCTAGCCGCCGAGACCTGTTTTCATGGGCGACCCATCTCTCCGGCCTCGATGATAGCAGAGGGTTCCGGGGCTCCGGACGGGTCTGAGCGGGTTCCGGGAAGCCTCTGCGCAGCCATGTTCAGGGGCCGCAGGTGAGTGTGAACTTCTTGGTGGTGCTGTTCGTGCCGCCGGGGCCAGTCACCTTGAGCGTGACGTTGACCTGGTCGCCGTGGTTGTAGCCGTTAACGAGATAGTCCCACTGAACGGCGGTGTTGTGCACGTTGGGATCGAGCACAAGGGAGCCCACGGAGAACCGATATGTGGTTGCACCCGTGGTCCCGTCGCTGACGAGAATGATCTTGTGGCCGTTGCACCCAACCTTCGATAGCTCCGCGTGCGGCTTGGCCGGCGCCGCCGTTGGCTTTGGGGTCGGCTTTGGCGTGGGCTTGGGCGTGATCACCGGTGTTGGCGTGGGTGACGGGGTGGGCGATGGGGTGATCTCAGGCGTGGCCGTGGGCTGCACTGTGGGCGACGCGGTTGGGGCTGTTGAGGGCGAGGGGGACGGCGTGAGCTCGGGCGTCGGGGCCAGCGTGGGCTCAGGCGTGGGCTCCGGGGGGAGCAGCCCAGGCAGCGCCGCGTCCCCAACGCCAACGGCAACCGCGAGGAGGATGGCAAGGAACGCGGTGGCCGCCAGACGGCGAGAGCGGCGACCAGCGGCAGCGGCCTCTTCGCGGCGGGCCTGCTCGGCCTCGGCAGCCTCTTCGGGATCGTCCTGCGGCAGCCCGTCGAGCGAGGCGCCGATGCGCGACGCGATGGACGCAGCGTTCAGCCGCGGCAGCGGCGCCATCTTGCGGCGCGTCTGCCGGGTCCGCGCGAGGGTCGCAAGCGACACCACCGCGGCGAGAAGGAGAATGCCGATCACGGTGAACGGCAGGATGTGCTGCATGTTTCCTCGTAGGGCCCAGTTGCTCGCGCAGGCAAGCAGGCAAGCCGGATGCTACCACCGTGCCGGAAGCCCAACGTCAGCGCGATCCGGCCCCCGGGGTACGGGGTGCGCCGCGGTCAGCCCTTGGGCTGGTCCTCGTACGAGTCTGACTCCAGTGCATCGCTGCTCTCAAAGCGCGTCAGCAGGAACAGCCCCACCCCAAACGCCACGCCAAGACCCAGGAACGCCTGCTTGGTCCGCTGGCTGGCCTCAACGTCTGCGCTGGACCATCGTGGGCTTGACTCTACAGGTTCGATCAAACAGACTAACTTCGATTGGTTAGTGGTTTTCTCGTAACGAGACAGCAACATGGCACGAGTGGCTGACCGGGACTCTATCGCTCACACAGTCCGCTGGCGCATCGCTCACTCGAAAGAGCGCTTCTGGCGCAACGAGGACTTCGAGGACGGTTCCAAGGCAGTGGAGATGGTCCTCCTGCGCCTCGTCGCAGAAGGCGAACTGGAGCGCGTCCGGCGCGGCGTCTACTGGCGAGGCCGGAGGACGCGCTTCGGCATGACGCTTCCGTCTCCCATCGCAGCTGTCCGCGAGGTCCTCGGCGCGCGAGAGGTCGTCGGCGGGGCCGAATGGTATGCCGCCAACCTGCTCGGCCTCTCCACGCAGGTGGCCCCAGTGCCGGTCGTCGCGGTCTCGCGCCGTCCCCCCACAGGCCTCCACGGGATCCGCCTGGTCAACCGCTCGGGACGAACTGGTCGACGCGAGGCGCGCCTCACCGCCGATGAGGTCACGCTGCTCGAGGCGCTCGACGGCTGGGACCGCTACGCGGAGCTTGACGCCGCGGCGGCTGCCAAGTGCCTGTTGGGCGTGCTTGGGCGCATGCGCACCGATCGACTGGCCGCCGCGTCGCGGACGGAGCCGGTCCGGGTGCGCGAGCGTCTCCGCTGGCTCCTCACGCGCGCGGGCTGCGACGACGACGCAGCCCGGGTTGAGGGTGCCCGCAGCCGTGCCGCACGCGAGGCGGCCCTCGCAGTGGTCCCCGCCTGATGCGGCTGCTGCGGAGCGACCCGGACTTCGCGACGGCCCTCGCCCGGGCTGCCCGCGACCTTGGCGAGCACGCCGCATTTGTGGAGAAGGACTACTGGGTGACCCAGGTGCTCCGCGTGCTCGCGGCCACACAGGGCGCGGGCGTGCTGCTCAAGGGCGGCACGAGCCTGTCAAAGGGGTACAGGATCATCGACCGCTTCTCCGAAGATGTGGACATCCTGCTCGTCCGCAAGGCCGGCCAAAGTGCCGCATCGGTCGAGCGTCGTCTGCAGGCGGTCACCGAGACGGTGGCCGGAACCCTCGCCCTCCCGTGGGAGCCGATGCGGGAGCCGGGTCGCGGGATCCGCGCAAGTCGGGGCGACTGGATTCGGTACCCCGCTGTCCCCAACCGGGCGAAGGGCCTGCCCATCACGGCCGACGCGGTGCTGCTCGAGACCCGCGTCGGCGAAGGGCATGAGCCATCCGAGATGGTCGAGGTCGCCCCGATCATTGCCCGGTGGCAGGCGGTGGCCAGCGAAGGGTACGACGACCTCGTCCCATTCAGATTGCGCGTCCTCGAACCGCGCCGAACCTTGATTGAGAAGCTCGCGGCCGTCCACAGCACGGTCGAGGCCTGGACCCCGGGCCGCGAAGGTGCCGACCAGGCGCGCTTCGGCCGGCACTACTACGACGTCTTCCGGCTGCTCGGCCACGCACCGACGCTCGCAGCCCTGGCCGACCGTGACGCTTTCGACCGCATCCTTGCGGAGGTGGAGCGAATCAGCTCCGAGCAGTACCACGGCTTCGCGCCTCGCCCGGGCGGCGGCTTCGCCATGACGGCTGCCTTTGCTCCCCCTCGCGATGGGGACTTGCGGGCATGGCTTGAGGCGAGTTACGGCCTCTCGCTGCGGCTCGTTCCCGGCGACGGGAGCGGCCTCCCAACCTTCGGCGCGGTCCTCAAGCGCGTCGCCGAGTACCGCGACCTCCTCTGACGCTGAGGGCGATCCGGCCCCCGGGGTACGGGGTCCGCCGCGATCAGCCCTTGGGCTGGTCCTCGTACGAGTCTGACTCCAGTGCATCGCTGCTCTCAAAGCGCGTCAGCAGGAACAGCCCCACCCCAAACGCCACGCCAAGACCAAGGAACGCGTAGACCTGGCCCGTGCCCGAGAGCACGAAGGTCAGCGCCGCCAGCACGATGCAGATCCCGTAGATCACCAGCACGGTCTGGCTGTGTGAGAGCCCCAGGTCCAGCAGCCGGTGGTGGATGTGCCCGCGGTCAGGCGTGAACGGCGAGCGCTTGGTGGCAAGGCGCCGGACGATGATCCAAAACGTGTCGATGATGGGGACGCCCAGGACCAGCAGCGCCACGGCCACCTTCGCCGTCCCCAGAATTGACAGCACGGCCAGCGTGTAGCCCACAAAGACCACACCGCTGGTACCGATGAAGATCGAGGCCGGGTGGAAGTTCCAGCGCAGGAACCCCAGCAGCGAGCCGGCGAGCACAAAGCACAGCACACCCACCACAGGCGCCGCCACAGCCGTGGTGAACGAGATCAGCCCCAGCGTCACGGCGGCAATCAGCGCGATGCCGGACGAGAGGCCGTCAAGGCCGTCGATGAAGTTGATGCTGTTGATCATCCCCACCACCCACAGCATCGTGAAGCCCACGCCAAACAGGCCCGAGAGGTAGATGAGGCCCGGACCGACAGGGTTGTTG
>CAIYHO010000137.1 GCA_903925955.1 uncultured Chloroflexota bacterium | reverse complement strand
GGGATCCCCGACGAGCTGCGCCTCGCCGCCGAGCAGGCCGCCGCGGACTCGGTCAAGCGCGTCGCCCGCCGCCCGCGCGGCGTCGCCGATGCCAAGTTTGACTGGCTGGACGACCGCGCCGCCGAGCGCCCGGAGTGGATCGCCGCGTTCCTGGAGATGAAGACCGTCTGGCACCCCATCGGGGTGTAGCCGCGGGGTCTAGGCTCGGGGCCTGACGTTGGGGCGTGCCGCAATTCCGTAATACCACCCGCGTGAGTGCTACGGCCCATCGCGGGCTCGCCAGACCGCGTTTCACGCACGCCGAGGGCGTCAAGCGCCTCCGCACACCCGTTAACACCACCCCGGTGAGTATTACGGCCTAGGCGACCTGCACCGGCGACACACCGCGGCGTATAATCCGACCGACAGTCGGTCGGAGAATACGTAGGCACCCGGACAGCCCATGGCCCGCACGCTGAACGCCACCGCGCACGCAGTCCGCCGCGACGAGATCCTTGACGTGGCGGAGCGGCTCATCCGCACCCGCGGGTATGACGGGGTGAGCGTTCAGGACGTCCAGAACGAGCTGGGCTGTTCGCGCGGCGCCATCTACCACTACTTCCGCAGCAAAGAGGCCATCCTCGAGGCCGTCATCGAGCGCATGACCACGGCCATCGCGCCGGTACTGGCGCCCATCGCCGCAGACCCGACCATGCGCGCCGTGGACAAGCTGCGCGCCGTGTTCGCAACGGCAGGCGCCTGGAAGGCCCAGCGCAGCGACCTGCTGCTGGCGCTCATCCGCTCCTGGCTGGCCCCCGGCAACGACCTCGTCCGCTTTCGCGCGAACACCGCTGGCATGGCTGCCATGACCCCGATGCTCGAGGCCATCGTCGCCCAGGGCGCGGCTGAAGGCGACTTCACAACCGACAGCCCGGCCGACACCGCCTCGGTCCTGATCGCCCTGCTCACAGGTTCCGCCGATGCGCTGCGCGTCATGGTCCTCGACGCCCTCGACGGGCGCATCACGCTCGACCAGGTGGAGCGCCGCATGGCGGCCTACGACCAGGCCGTGGAGCGGATCCTCGGCCTCAAACCTGGTTCCTTCACGTTCATCGACCGATCTGGCCTGCAGACATGGTTCAGCTGAAAGAGGAGTGCCCATGACCGCCGTCATCGAGCTTGCAAAGCTCACCAAGACCTACGGCAAGAGCCGCGGCATCATCGATGTGGATCTGCAGGTCAACCAGGGCGAGGTGTTTGGCTTCCTTGGGCCAAACGGCGCAGGCAAGACCACCACCATCCGCACGATGCTGGACCTGATCCGGCCCACCCGCGGCACGGCCATGGTGTTCGGGATCGAAAGCTCCGCGGACCCCGTGTCCATCCACAAGCGCATCGGCTATGTGCCGGGCGAGTTTGCCCTCTATGACCGGCTCACCGGCGGCCAGACGCTTGAGTACTTTGCCAACCTGCGCGGCGGCGTGGACAAGGCGTACCAGGCGTCGCTCATCGAGCGGTTTGATCTGGACACGAAGAAGCGGTTCAAGCAGTACAGCAAGGGCAACAAGCAGAAGGTGGGCGTGATCATCGCCCTCCAGCACAAGCCCGAGCTGCTGATCCTTGACGAGCCCACCAGCGGTCTTGACCCGCTTGTCCAGCAGACCTTCTTCATGACGCTGCGCGAGACGGTGCAGGCCGGCTCCACCGTGTTCCTCTCCAGCCACATCCTGTCCGAGGTGGAGAAGAGCTGCGACCGCGTGGCGATCATCCGCGACGGTCGCATCGTGAAGCTGGACACCGTCGATGGCCTGCGGGACCTGGCGCACCACCAGGTGGAGTTGCGGTTTGCGGGTGCGGTGCCCGCCGACGCGTTTATCAACCTGCCGGGCGTGAGCGAGCTTGTTGCGGCCGATCACGTGATGCGCATGCGGGTTGCCGGGCCCATCACGCCAGTCGTCCGTGCAGCGGCGCAGTTTGAGCTGCTGGACTTTGTCTCGCGTGAGCCCAGTCTTGAGGAGACGTTCCTCGCGCAGTACGGGAACGCCGCTGCGGCGGAGGCCGGGACGGTGAGCGATGGCCGCTAGCACGCAGACCCTTGCCAAGCCGTTCAGCCGCATCTACGGCTTCGGCAGCATCTACGGCAAGACCATTCGCGATTCGCGGTTCTCGTTCCTCATCGCCGTTGGCATCTTTGCCGGGCTTGCGATGGTGATGGGCACGGCCATCGGGTCCGTGTTCAAGACGCCTGCTGATCGCGTTGCCGTGGACAAGCTGGTCAGCGCCATGCCCGCCGCGATGGTCAACCTGTTTGGCAACGCCACGCTCATGGGCGCCAAGCTCGGCACGCTGGGCGGCTACATGACCTGGAAGTACGGCGCCATGTTCTTCCTGGGGACGGCGGCCTGGTCCATCCTTGCGCTCACCGGCACGCTGGCGGGCGAGGCGGCCAAGGGCAGCCTGGACTTCGTGGGCTCCACGCCGTACGGCAAGCGCCGGATCGCGCTGGAGAAGCTTGGCGCGCACCTCACGCTGCTCTGGATCACCCAGGTGCTGTTGGCCCTCGCGATCACCGCAAGCTCCAACACGTTTGGCAACGCCGCACTTGGCGACCAGATCCCGCTTGCCGGGGCCTTCGCCTTTGCGATCCTTGTGGGCTGCTTCGCCATGTTCTTTGGCGGTCTGGCGTTTGCGCTGGCCCCGCTGCTGGGCAAGGGCGGTGCAGCAGGCGTGTCCGCCATCGTGATGATGCTGCTCTGGGCGGCAAGCGGCCTAAGCATCGGTGGCCCCCTCGTCACGCTCAGCCCGTTCCACTGGACCGCCGAGATGATCCCGCTGGTGGGTCTCTACGCGTGGCCCGGCGTGATCCTCACGGGTGTCCTTGGCGTGGTGCTGCTGGTTGTGGGCGTGGAGCTGTTTGTGCGCCGCGACATGGGCGTGACGATGGGCCTCTCGCTGCCCGGCCTGCCGCAGGACCTGCTTGGCGTCCGCGGTCCCATCAGCCGCGCGATTGGCGATCAGCTGCCCCGGGCCATCGCCTGGGGTCTGGGGATTGCGCTGTGGAGCGCGCTGCTGGCCTCGCTTGTGGGCTCGTTCACCACCCAGCTCACCGGGGAGCAGAACCTCACCCAGATCTTTAGCCAGATCTTCAAGGGGTACGACTTTTCTAACGCCGGGGGCTGGATGCAGCTCTACGCCGAGCTCTTCTACATCTTTGTGGGTCTTGCGGCTGCCACCTTTGTGTCGAAATGGGCGTCGGACGAGACCGACGGCCGGCTTGAGGCCGTCATCTCCGGAACCGTCACGCGCGCCCGATGGGTGGTTGCCGGCGGGATCGCGGCGCTGGTCTCGGTGGTGATCATGACCGTGCTGTTTGCGCTTGGGATTGTCCTCGGGGCGGCGTCCGGCGGCAGCGGGGCGGGCGACGCGGTGCTGGGTTCAGCCTCGCTTGGCCTGTTCGCGGCCGCGATGGTTGGCGTGGGCTTTGCGGTGGGCTGCCTCTGGCGCACGTCGCTGGCGGCCGAGGTCACGGCCGTCGTGGTGATTGCCACGTACCTGATCGGCATGTTTGGACCTGCGCTCAACTGGCCCAACTGGGTGACGCAACTTGCGCTGACCAACCATGTGGGCAAGCCGATGATTGGCCAGTGGGACATGACGGGCGTTGTTGCGTCCCTCGTGATTGCGGTGGGCGGCATTGCGCTGGGCGCGTGGGGCGCAAGCCGGCGCGATATCGAGCGCTAGGCGCGCGGCGTGCCGCTTGGCTGCGGCTGGCCTGCGCACTGCGGCTCACCCGGTGAGTCATGGCGCGCACACGAGCACGAGTTGCTCACCTGGTGGGGCAGGCCGTGCTGGAGAGTGCCAGTCCGCGGTCAGCCGAGCCCTGGATGACCCACCCGGTGAGCATCTGCGCGCGATGACCCGCCCGGTGAGTCAACGCCGAGCCACGGCGGGCTGAACCCACCCGGCCGATAGACTCCCCGTGTGAGCCCTCTCGCCCTCGCGTTCATCGCCGTGTCGGCGGTCCTCCACGCCAGCTGGAACATCCTGCTCAAGGGTGCCGGCGACCCGCTGCGCACGGCGACCGTTGGCATGGTGGCTGCGTCCGCAGTGCTGGTGCCGGGCGCCCTTGTGGCATGGGTGATCACTGGCGCCCCGCCTGTGCCGACGGAGGCGCTGCTGCTGGGCTTCGTCTCGGGCTGCGTCGAGATTGCCTATTTCATCTTCCTCGCGGCCGCGTACCGACGCGGGGACCTCTCGGTGGTGGCCCCGCTCGCCCGCGGGAGTGCGCCCCTCCTGCTGGTGGCCGTTGGCGTGCTCCTGCTGGGGGAGCGTCTCGCGCCGCTGGCAGCCGCGGGTGTTGCGCTGCTGCTCGCCGGACTCCTCACCGTCCAGCGACCCTGGCGGCTCCTGCGGGGCAGCCATGCGGCGTCACGGTCGGCGGCGGGTTTCGCGCTCCTCACTGGCCTGACCATCGCCATGTACTCCACCATCGACCGGATCGGCGTCCGCCTGACTGAGCCGTGGCTCTATGCGGCGGTCTTGTGGCCTGTCTGTGCGGCCGGCCTGCTGGGCGTGAACTGGCTGCGGCCGAGGGTTGCAGGCGGAGCGTTTGCGCCTACGGCAACGGCGCTGGACCTCAGGCGGGCGATCGCGGGTGGGCTCCTGACCGTGGGCGCCTACCTCCTTATGCTTGCCGCGCTCTCGGTCACGCCGCTTGCAGTCGTGAGTCCGCTGCGGGAATCGGCCATGCTGCTGACGTCCACATGGGGTGTGATCCGGCTGGGCGAGGCGGTTGGACGGCGTGAGATCGGTCTGCGATTGGCAGGGTCCCTCATGGTGCTCGCGGGGGTTTTGCTGCTCGCGATCGGGGGCTGAGTGCGATAATCGGCCGCCCCGACACGGCCCCGACACGGGCCCACGCAGCCGGACATGGCCCGAGACCCCTCAAGATCCCGCAAGGAGCCCCGATGCCCGCCCTAAAACTTGGCTACAAGGCCTCCGCTGAGCAGTTCCCGCCGCAGCGTCTGCTGAACCTTGCGGTGGCGGCAGAGGACGCGGGCTTCGACTCCGTTTGGACCAGCGACCACTTCCAGCCTTGGCGCCACACGGACGGCCACGCCCCCAACGCGCTCGTCTGGCTTGGCGCGGCATCGCAGGCCACCAAGCGCGTCGTGCTGGGCACCAGCGTCCTGACCCCGTCGTTCCGCTACAACCCGGCCATCGTGGCGCAGGCGTTTGCCACGCTGGGCTGCCTTGCGCCCGGTCGCGTGATCCTGGGCGTGGGCACCGGTGAGAGCCTCAACGAGGTCCCGGTTGGCGTCGCGTGGCCTGAGCAGGCTGAGCGCTTCGCGCGCCTTAGGGAGTCCGTGAGCCTCATCCAGCAGCTCTGGCGCGGCGAGCGGCTCACCATTGAGGGCGACTACTACCGCACCGCCAACGCCACCATCTACGACCGCCCCGAGGAGCCCGTCCCGGTCTACATCGCCGCGTCCGGGCCCGCAGCGGCAAGACTTGCCGGGCGGATCGCGGACGGCTTCATCTGCACCAGCGGCAAGGGCGCCGAGCTCTACGTGGACACCCTGCTGCCCGGGCTGGTCGAGGGTGCTGAGAAGGCTGGCCGCGACGCGGCCGGCATCGACAAGATGATCGAGATGAAGGTCTCCTTCGACACCGACCACGCGCAGGCGATGGAGGACACGAAGATCTGGGCGGCCCTCGCGCTCACCGGCGAGCAGAAGATGGGCATCCACGACGCGCTTGAGATGGAAGAGGCCGCAAAGCTGGCCGAGCCTGTGGCACACCGCCGCTGGCTTGTGTCCGCAGACCCGGACGAGCACATCGAGCAGATTGCGCCGTATCTCGCATACGGGTTCAACCACCTGGTCTTCCACTTCCCGGGCAAGGACCAGGAGACCGCGATCAAGCGTTACGGCGAACTGATTCTGCCGCGCCTGCGCGCCCGCTTCGGCTGATCATCCGGTCGTTGGCTGCGGTGCCCAATTCGGTGCGCCGCAGCCCCACCGCTTGCGCCTCGGCTGTAGCAGCTGGCCTCGCGGCTCACCGGGTGAGTCTTCCGGCGCAGGAGCTCACCGGGTGGGTCATCTGCGCCCCGGCGAGGGGTCCCGGGAGCCCGTCCAGCCTCCCCTGACCCACGGGGTGAGCCAAACTGCGTTCGCGTGCGCGCCATGACTCACCGGGTGAGCCGCGCCCGAGCTAGCGAGCGGGAGCCGGCTGGCGGCGGTCCCAGAGCCGCCGCAGGGCTGAGCCAGACGAGACGATAGCGATACCCGCCACGATCAACACCGTGCCGCCAATGCGGCCGGGCGTGATTGGGTCGCCCATGACGAGTGCGCCCGCCGCAATCCCCACGACCGGCAGCAGGTACGACACGGTTGATGTCCGTGTTGCGCCCCAGTGCGACAGGATTGTGAAGTAGCAGAGGTACGCCGCACCCGAGCCAAGGAGGCCCAGCCAGGCGATGGCGACAAAGGCCTCTGGGGCGGCGTGTACGCGGCTGAACGGCTGGTCGATGATCAGCGCCAGCGGCACGATGATGGCTGCCGCAAAGCCCACCTGGAACAACGCCGGGATCATCGGCCGCAGCCCCCGCACGTTGCGCCGAGCGTAGATGTTGCCCGCCGCATAGCTGATGGTGGAGCCCAGCATCATCAGCTCGCCTGGCAGGTTGTTCCCAAGGCCTGACGTGAGCCCCGGCGCCACCAGCCACATGACGCCAGCAAAGCCCACGGCGAGCCCAACGAGCTTGGCAGCTGTCAGCCCCTCCTCGGGCAGGAACATCGGCGTCAGGATGATGACGCCAAGGGGCACGCCCGCATTGAGGATGGAGGCGAGGGCGGAGTCGATGGACTGCTCGCCCACGGTGATCAGGGTGAATGGGATCACGATGTTGATCACGCTCATGACCAGCAGGTGGCCGTACTGGCGGCGACTGCGGGGCAGCTCCTGGCGCGCCACTGCCACAACAATCGCGAGGAAGATGAAACCCATTGTCAGACGCCCGCCGATGAGCGTGAGAGGGGGCAGCGTCTCGACGCCAATCTTGATCCAGAGGTAGCTGGTGCCCCACAAGAAGCCCAGGGCGATGAAGGGGAGCCAGACCCAGGTGGTTGCGGATCGCTGCATCGCGGCAGCATACCGGTCTTGGCCCATGGTCTTAGGCCAAGACTGCGGTTTCCGCGCTGCGGCATCTGACGCGCCTCTCGATGAAGGCTTCATGGTCTGGTGCATCACGCGGGCGGGATGATGGAGATCGGGCCCCAACTTCATGATCTGGCGCGCCAGAAGCGCAGGCTGATGAAGTCCCCATCGGGACGCGCGTGGGGTGCCGCGGTTGTCCGGGTGGCAGCGTCGTGACGCGTTAGCATTGGTTCATTGGCGACGGTTCATTGGCGAACTGAGGCCGCCAGTGGGCGATGGAGGACCCCGTGGACGCCGCAATCCGCGCGGTTGCACTGGTCAAGCACTTTGGGGTTGTGGCGGCCGTTGACGGGCTGACCTTCGACTTGGCGCCCGGCCGCATCTACGGCCTTCTGGGTCCCAACGGATCCGGCAAGACCACGCTGATCCGGCTGCTCACCGGTATGACCAGACCCACATCAGGCCAGGCCGAGGTGCTTGGTGTGGCGATGCCAAACCGGCCAAACCTTGCGCGGATTGGCTACATGACGCAGGCCGACGGGATTTACCCCGCGCTCACGGCGGGGGAGAACGTGCAGTTCTTTGCCGCGGCCTACGGCATTGAGGACATGGCGCGCGTCCGCGAGGCGCTTGCGCTGGTTGACCTGGCTGACCGCGAGAAGACCATCGCCGCAACGCTCTCGGGCGGACAGCGGCGGCGCCTCTCGCTCGCCTGTGCGCTTGTGCACCAGCCCGAGGTGCTGTTCCTCGACGAGCCCACCGTTGGCGTGGATCCGCTCCTGCGCGTCCAGTTCTGGGCACACTTCCGCAAACTCGCGGACGCCGGCACCACCATCGTCGTCTCCAGCCACGTGATGGACGAGGCGGACCGCTGTGACGAGCTGCTGTTCATGCGTGCAGGCAAGGTGATCGCCCGCGGCAGTGGCGCCACGCTCCGTGAGCAGGCCGGGACAAAGGACCTTGAAGCGGCATTCCTGCATTTCGCAGGCGTTGGCGCGGTGGCCGCGTGAACCTGCGCCGCCTCCGGGCCATCGTTCGCCGTGTTGTCGCCGAGGTCCGCCGCGACCGGCCGTCACTGGCGCTGCTGTTTATCGCGCCCATCGTCGTGACGGGCCTGCTGACCTTCATCCTCCGCGAGGCGGAGACGCCCGACGTGACGGCCGTCCTCGTGGCCAGCGCAGACACGCCTGGCCCGGTGGTCGCGGCCATCGAGGGTGCCCTTGAGCGGGGCGGCATCAAGACTGTGCAGTTCGACGAGGCCACCGCCCGAGTCAATGTGGCCCACAACCCGGGCTGGGTGGCCATCCTGCTGCCGCCAAACCTTGCGGGCGGGACCATCACGCTTGTCACCAACGGGCTGAACCCATCGGCCGAGGGCGCCCAGATCGGTGCCGTGCAGAGGGTGCTCGTTGGTGCGGCCGTTGCGGCGGCTGGCGCCCGCGCGCCCACCATCGCGCACGAGACCGTCTACGGCACGCCCAGCACGGACCCGATGGTGCCCTTCGCGCCCGCCATCGTGGCGTTCTTCCTCTACTTCTTCGTCTACCTGCTCACGGGCATCAGCTTCCTTCGCGAACGCACCGGCGGCACGCTGGAGCGCCTCATGGCGACACCGGTCACGCGGAGCGAAGTGGTGACCGGCTACGCCATCGGCTTCGCCCTCTTCGCCACCATCCAGGTAGCCGTTGTCCTGACGTGGGCGCTGGGCGCCATCCACGTGCCGGCGCTGGGCCCTATCCCGGAGTTCGCCATCGGTTTGGGTATCCCTGTGGCGGGCAGCCCGCTCATCGCCTTCCTCGTTGTGGTGCTGCTAGGGCTTGGCGCGGTGAGTCTGGGCATCTTCCTGTCCACGTTTGCCCGCACGGAACTGCAGGTCATCCAGTTCATCCCCGTGGTGCTGGTGCCGCAGTTCCTGCTGTCGGGCGTGCTGTTCCCGGTGGAGACGCTCCCAGCGGTGGTCAGGCCGCTGGTGGCCGTGATGCCGCTGGGCTATGCCGTGGACGCGCTGCGCCAGGTGTTTATCGGCGGAGCGGATCTCGCCTCGGGTGCTCTCCAGGGCGACCTCTTTGTGCTGGCGCTGGTGGCCGTGCTGTTTGCCTGGGTCGCGTCGCTCACGATCCGCCGCGAGGTGGTCTGAGGCCCCAAACCGCCACGCGCCACGGGGGAGTTGGGTAGGCTTTCGCCATGCCTGAGCACACCGAGCACGTTGACCTTGCCCGCAATCCCGACGCGCTGACCGCCAAGCTCCTCGATCTCCACCCCGAGGTGCGCGAGCGCTCGGCCGACATCCGCGTGGTGCACGCCCCGGGGCGCGTCAACCTGATTGGTGAGCACACGGACTACAACGAGGGCTACGTGCTCCCCGTGGCCATTGACCTGGGCATTGCCATTGCGTTGGCGCCCACCGATGACGGCATTGTCAGCCTGACGCTGGCCGAGAACGGCGACACGCAGACGTTTGTGGCTGCGGCGCCCGGCGAACGGCGGCATACATGGATTGACTATGTGGCCGGCATGGCGTTTGCGTTTGGCGAGGCGGGGCTGCCAATGAGAGGCTTCCGCGGCGTCCTGGCGTCAGACCTGCCGCAGGGCGCGGGCCTGTCGTCATCGGCCGCGCTGGAGGTTGTCGGCGCTTGGGCGCTCTCGGGCGGGCAGGCTCCCGCGGTTGACCCAATGCGGCTTGTGCATCTGGTCAAGCGCGGCGAGAACGGCTACATCGGGCTCAACAACGGGATCATGGATCAGTTTGCGTCCATCTTTGGCGAACCCGGCCGGGCGCTCCTGCTGGACTGCCGAAGCCTTGACCACCGCGCGATCCAGCTTGTGGGCGACGATCTCGCCCTGGTGGCCTGCCACTCCGGGTCGCCGCGGCGGCTGGAGGCATCGGCCTACAACGAGCGCCGGTCCCAGTGCGATGCTGCCGTGGAGGCGATCGCCGGGCTGGAGCCCGGCGTGACTGCGCTGCGCGCTGTGACGCCCGCGATGCTGCACGCCGTCCGGGACCGGCTTTCGCCCCTCGCCGTCCGCCGGGCCACGCACGTGGTTGAGGAGGACCAGCGCGTGCTGGACGCCATCGCGGCCTTTGAGGCCGGCGATCTCGCCGAGGTGGGCCGCCTCTTCTATGCCTCGCATGCATCCCTGCGCGACCTGTACGACGTCAGCTCGCCAGAGCTGGACACGCTGGTTGAGATTGCGCGGGCCACGCCCGGCGTCATCGGCGCCCGCCTCACCGGTGCCGGATTTGGGGGCTGCACCATCAACTTGGTCCACCGCGACGCGGTCCCGGCCCTGCGCGAGGCGGTCTTGCGCGATTACCCGGCGCGCACCGGTCTTACACCGCGCGTCTTCGAGGTAGCGGCGTCCGCGGGGGCTCGCCGCATCGCCTAGCGCGGGCGCTCGCCGCTCCGCCACGGTGGCGCTGTCACGTCTTGGCGGCCTGCGCGTCTGGCATTCGCACGGGTGTGCGGAAAGGCGCACACTTGCCCTGCAGATAGCGTCCGCAACGTGTGTGGGGAGGGAACATGGACCCAATCGACCTCAACGGCGTCATCGCACCCGTGGTGGTGCTGGTTGTCATCCTCGCCGTCGCCTGGCTCGTCTTCTGGATCGTCGGCGTCCAGATCATCGGCTCAAGCCAGATGGGCGTCGTGGAGAAGTGGTGGTCACGCCGCGGCTCGCTGAAGAACCAGATCATCGCGCTCAACGGCGAGGCGGGCTACCAGCCCGATGTGCTGCGTGCAGGCGTCCACTTTCGGAGTCCGCTGCTGTACCGGGTCCACCGCTACCCGCTGGTGACCATCCCGCAGGGCCAGATTGGCTACATCTTCGCCCGTGACGGCCTCGCGCTCCGACCCGACCAGACGCTGGCCGAGGTTGTCGAGTGCGCCAACTTCCAGGACACCCGCGCGTTCCTTGGCGGAGGCGGCCAGAAGGGCCCGCAGCGCGCCATCCTCCGCGAAGGCACCTATGCCTTTAACCTCGCCCAGTTCGTGGTGCTCACAGAGCAGGGCGCGTTCTACCACCGCATGAGGGACCCATCCGAGGCCAAGACCGTGGACTCGATGGGCGAGCACCTGCGCCAGGTTGGCGGCTTCACGCCCATCGTCATCCGTGACAAGGACGACCTCTGCGGCATCGTGACCGTCCACGACGGCCCGTCGCTGCCCACGGGCGACATCATCGCCCCCAACGTGGGCGATCAGGCCGCCGCGCCCAACTTCCACAACAACTTCCAGGACCCCACGAAGTTCCTCCTCGCGGGCGGCTATCGCGGGCGTCAGCTCCAGGTGCTCACCGAGGGCACGTACTTCATCAACCGCTTCTTCGCCACGGTTGAGCCCATCCTCAAGACCATCATCCCTGTCGGTTGGGCGGGCGTGGTCATCAGCTACGTTGGGCCTAAGGGCGAGGATCTCTCCGGCGATACGTACACGCATGGTGAGCTTGTCGCCAACGGCCATCGCGGCGTCTGGAAGGACCCGCTGATGCCCGGCAAGTACGCCTTTAACACGTACGCCGGCGCCGTGGTCCAGGTGCCCACCACCAACATCATCCTCAAGTGGATCAGCGGCGAGGCCGGCGCCCACCATTTTGACGAGAACCTCGCCGAGATTGGCCTCATCACCAAGGACGCGTTCGAGCCATACCTGCCGCTCTCGGTGGTCATCCACATCGACTACCGCAAGGCGCCGCTGGTGATCCAGCGGTTTGGCGACGTGAAGCTGCTGGTCAACCAGACGCTCGATCCGATGGTTGGCGCGTACTTCAAGAACATCGGCCAGCAGAAGACCCTGATCGAGCTGATCCAGTCGCGCTCCGAGATCCAGGCCAACTCGTCCGATGACATGAAGGCCAAGTTCCTGGCCTACAACCTGGAGCTAGAGGAAGTCCTCATCGGCACGCCGCGCGGCGCCCCTGACGACACGCGCATCGAGAACATCCTCACCCAGCTCCGCGACCGCCAGATCGCCCGCGAGCAGCTGCTCACCTACGACGCCCAGCGTGTCGCCGCCGACAAGCAGCGCGAACTCAAGGAGTCCGAGGCGACGGCCGTCCAGCAGACAGCCCTGACCCAGTCGAGCATCAACATCTCCATCCAGGAGAACGTGGGCAAGGCCGATGCCGCCCGTGCTGTCCAAGACGGCGAGAAGATCCGAACCCTGGCGCGCGCAAACGCAGACCAGATCCGCTTCCTGGCCGAGGCTGAGTCCGTCCGCGAGGCGCAGATCGGCATCGGCAAGGCCATCGCGGTTGACCAGAACGTCCAAGCGTACGGCGGCCCGGGCTTTGTCCTGACGCAGTCCGTGATGGAGCGCTTCTCCACGGCCGTGGAGAACGGGCAGATCCCCATCGTGCCGCAGACCGTCGTGGAGATGGGCGGTGGCGGCGAGGGCGGCTCCGGCGGCGGCTCGGCAAACGCGTTTGGCCTGCTGATGACGCTGCTCGCCACGGAGAAGCTCACCGGGTCCAGCGTGTCCGGCTCCTCGTCCGAGGCCAACGCGTCCGTTGACGCGCTGCGGGCGAAGATCCTGGCGGCTGCCGAAGCGGGACTCGCGGCGAACTCGTCGGCTCCGGCGGCGACGTCGGCCGCTGCGCCGGCGGCCTCGGCGCCGGCCACTGAGCCTGCGATGCCTGCCGATGGAGGCACCGCGCCCGCCTGAGCGATCTCACCCCGCCCGAAACTGGCGTTTAGTCTCGGGGAGCATGCTTGACGGCGGGCGCGGTGTGAAACCGCCCCGATCCGGCCGGATGTGGCCTCAATTGCTGTCAGGCAGTCGCCCCGCGCATAAACGCCGGTTTCGGCGTGACAAACAGTTGTGTGGAGACTATTCGCCGGAAACGGCGCCGGCCGAAGCGCCGGAACGCTAGAGCCGCACCACGTCGTACAGCCGGAAGTTGAAGTCGGAGCCTAGGAAGCGGACGCCGTCGTTGGGGATGCCGCCGGGCATGGGTTCGGGAGGCTCAATCGACAGGCCCACGGACATCAGGTCGTCGCCGCCGCGCTCAAACGAGCCCGCCGGGGCGTCAAACGAGCGCCAGACGGTGACGCGGTAGCGGGCGGCGGCGTCCAGCCCGCGGAGGCGGAGCCGGTCCCGGGAGCGCATCGGGTGCTGGAGGACGCGGTAGTGGGCCGCCACGGCGCGTGACCCGTCGGGGGCCAGCGACATCCAGGCCGTCTCGTTGCCGTCGCCCGCAAACGGGGAGCGCAGCCGCAGGAACCTCCCGTACTGCAGAACCTCGCGCCGCTCCACGTAGAAGGACACCTGCGCGCGCACGGCCTCCCGGTCAGAGGCAGGCATCGCCGTGGGGTCAAGCTCGTAGCCAAACACGCCAAACATGGCCACCGCCGCGCGGAAGTCGATGGGCGTCAGCCGCCCGGTCTGGTGGTTTGGCACCGCAGACACATGCGCGCCCATGGAGGACACCGGGTACCCCAATGAAGTGCCCCACTGGATCCGCAGCCGCTCCACGGCATCGGTGTCGTCAGAGGTCCAGGCCTGTGGCGCCCAGAACAGCATCCCGGCGTCGAAGCGGGCGCCGCCGCTGGCGCAGGACTCAAACAGGATCGACGGGAACCGCGTCGTCAGCCGCTCGTACAGCTCGTACATGCCGGTGTTGTAGCGGTGGAAGAACTCGCCCTGTCGATCCGCCGGCAGGACCAGCGAGAACGGCTCCGTGATGAAGCGGTTCCAGTCCCACTTGATGTAGTCGATAGGAGCTGAGGCGATGACCTCGCCAATCGAATCGGCCAGGTAGTCCACAACCTCCGGCCGGCCCATATCCAGCACCAGCTGCTGGCGGCTCTCGGTGCGCTTGCGCCCGGGGATGCCGATGGCCCAGTCCGGGTGCGCCCGGAACAGGTCCGAGTCTGGGTTGACCATCTCTGGCTCAATCCACAGCCCAAAGAGGAGCCCCAGCGCCTTGACCTCGCGCGCCAGCCCGTCCACGCCCGCGGGGAGCTTGCGGCGGTCGATGACCCAGTCGCCAAGCGAGCGGTGATCATCGTCGCGGCGGCCAAACCAGCCGTCGTCAAGGACGAAGAGCTCGATGCCCATGTCCTTGGCGGCGCGCGCCATCTCCACGATGCGCTCGTGGTTGAAGTTGAAGTACGTGCCCTCCCAGTTGTTGAGGAGCACGGGGCGCGCCTTGTTGCGCCACGGGCCGCGGGCGAGCCGGTCGCGCATGATCCCGTGGAGGGCGTCAGACACGCCGCCGAGGCCCTCGCCGCTCCACGCAAACAGCGTCTCGGGGACGGTGAACGCGGCGCCGGGGTCCAGCGGCCAGGCGAAGCCGTCTGGGTGGATGCCAAGGCGCAGCCGCGTGGTGTGGAACGCGTCCACGTCCGCTTCGGCGAGGAAGTTGCCCGAGTAGACCAGGGCCGCGCCCCACGCCTCGCACGCGTCCTCCGTGGTGGCCGCCCGGCGAAGCGCGATGAACGGGTTGTGCTCCGCGCCCGAGCCGCCGCGCAGGCTGCCCACGCCCTGCCGACCCGGCACCAGCGCCCGCTCGTAGACCGCGCGCTCCCGCGCCCACGTGCCGGACAGCGTGACAAGCGTCCAGTCCGCGTCCGGCAGGTCCAGCGTGCCAAAGGCGCCGCGGACGACGACGCGCTCGGCGCCGCCGTTGACGATCTGCATGTTGCGCGCGACGACGGTGGCGCCCGCGAACAGCGTGAAGCCCAGAACCACCGTGACGCCGGTGAGGGCGTCGATCAGCGTGATCTCCAGCGTGTCGGCCTCGGCCGCATCATCGCAGTAGGTGGCGGGCGTCAGTGCCGGCTGGGCGGGCTTGCCGGCGACGATGCGGTGGCTGCGGTACTGCAGGTCCAGGACGGTGGACCCGTCCGGGTTCTCCACGACCAGCGCCGGGACGCGGAAGTCGCCGACACCGGGCACCGGCACGGCAAACCCCACAGGCTCGCCCACGCGGTTGTCGAACCCTGCGAAATCGGCGGGGCCGAGATGCCGATACGACGGCCCAACGGCCATCGGCGCCCCAGCGTGGAGCAGGCCAATCCAGCCGTTCTCCAGGACGCGCAGGACCCAGCTGGTCCGGCCGTTGGCCAGATGCCACTCGTGGGTTTCGGCGCTCCAGGTGATCGTCATGGCGTGTCCGTCTCCAGCGGCTCAAGCGTCCACGTCCAGCTGTGTGTGCCGGTCGGGACGAGGTATGCGGCGAGGGTATCGGGCCCGCAGCTGGCGCTGCCCACGCCGCGGTGGACGCTGTCGATGGTGACAAACGTCTCGGCGCGCGGGCGCACCTCAACGTCGTGCGTGGCGGCGTCCAGATCTGTGGCGGTGACGTGCAGGACGCTGACCTGCCGAGGCTGGTCCAGCGAGATCGTCAGGCCGCCGGTCACGGTGCTGTGGAGCGCCAGCCAGCGGACGTCTGCGTGGCCGCCGTTCTCCTGCGGCCGAACATAGGGCGTGAGCTGATCCGCGACGGACGACATCCAGCGGCCAACCTGTCCGCCGCGCGCGCGGTCCGGGTATGTCTCGTGGGGTCCTGTGCCGTAGTACAGCAGTGAGTCGTGGCCGGGCGTAAGCGTCAGCAGTGTGCCCACCCGCGGCAGATCGTCCAGCACGACCGGGATCTCCACGGTCTCGGTGACGCGGATGCGCCCCATGGCATCGGCCGCCAGCACCTGCGTGTGCGGGATCTCGATGCCCGCGGCGGTGGTCCACACGGCGCGCACGGTGGTGGCCTCGTCCGCCTCCTCGATGGCCACGAGCCGCCGGATCAGGGACCCCAGACCCCAGCCAGCCCAGCGGTCGCCCATGCCGCCGATGCGGTCGTTATCGGTGGGCGCACGCCAGAGGGCCAGCGACGGGGGAGCGGCAAACTCCTTGAGCGCGAGGTTGCCTTCCGCGTCCAGCGGTACGGCGCCGCTCCAGTCCCCGAGGTCAGCAGGCCGCCCCTGCGCCAAGAGGAGCTGCGCCCAAGCCACCTCGAAGCACGCCGGCGCCCACTCCGTGGCCTCAGCCAGGGCGAAGCGCAGGGTGAGGATCTGCTCGCGGCCATCCGAGACCGGCAGGGCAAACCCCGGCAGGGTCACCTCAGCCCGCTCGTCCGGAGCCACCTCAGGCAGCGGAAGCTCGCCCTCGGCCACCGCAAACCCGTCGGCCTCGAGGGCCCAGGTGGCGCGCAGCCAGTCGAGCGAGCGGAAGTCGCCGCGGTTCTCCAGCGTCACGCGCCCGGCGCGTGCATCGGCTGCCCCGGACACCAGGCGCACGGGCGACGCCAGATGGCGGTGCTCCCACAGGCCCGGCTTTGGCGCGCGGTCCGGGAACGTCATCCCGTCGCAGACAAAGGTGCCGTCGTTGGGCACGTCGCCGAAGTCGCCGCCGTACGCGTGGCGGACCGTGCCGTCGGGCAGGCGCTGATCCAGACCGTGGTCGCGCCACTCCCAGATGAACCCGCCCTGGAGCCCGGGCGTGCTCTCGATGGCGTCCCAGTACTCGGCCAGCGTGCCGTTGGAGTTGCCCATGGCGTGGGTGAACTCGCACATGATCAGCGGCAGCCGCTGCTTGCCAGAAGTGGCGTGGGCCACGATGGCCGAGATGGGCGGGTACATGGGACAGACAAGGTCGCTGGCGGTCTGCGGGCTGTCCCAGTCCAGCGCGATGGCGCCCTCGTAGTGGAGCGGGCGACTCGGGTCGGCACGGCGGGCCCAGCCGGCGGCGGCGTCATGGTTGGGGCCATAGCCGGACTCGTTGCCAAGCGACCAGATAACGACGGACGCATGGTGCCGATCACGCTCGATCATCCGCGCCACCCGGTCCACAAAGACCGCCCGATACCGCGGGTCATTGCAGACGTCGTCGTACCAGGCGTGGCTCTCGATGTTGGCCTCGTCCCAGACGTACAGCCCTAGCTCGTCGCACGCGTCAAGGAACGCGGGGTCGTTGGGGTAGTGCGAGGTGCGGACCGCGTTGAAGCCAAAGCGCTTCATGGCGATGACGTCTGCGCGCATGTTGGCAGCGCTCACGACGCGGCCGGTCTGCGGGTCGAAGTCGTGGCGGTTGACGCCGCGGATGAGCAGGGCGCGGCCGTTGATCAGCAGCTCGCGGCCCTTGACCTCCACGCGGCGGAAGCCGATGCGGCGGGTGACCTGCTCGGTGATCGCGCCGGAAGGGTCGCGCAGGGTCACCGTCAGCGTGTGCAGGGCGGGCACCTCGGCGGACCAGGGCGTGATGTCGGGGTAGCTTGCCTCCAGACGCACCCGGCCGCGTCGCGGCGCGCGCACCACGGGCTCCGCCTCGGCCCAGGCGGCGGCGTCCTCGGCGTTGGCGAAGGCGTGGGCGGCGGCGAGGCTGCGCAGGTCCAGAACGCCACGGCGCGGCGGGCCGGCCACAGCAAAGGCGCCGGGTCCGCCATCGGGCGGCGCGGCGTTGGGCACCACGGCGGCCAGGCGCTCGCCAAGCCCGGTGACCTCAGCCTCAACCGTCCAGCCCGCAGCCAGCGTGCCCGTCCAGCCAAGCCCGGCCTCGATCGACAGGGTGCCGGTGCTGTTGTTGGCCGCAAGGCCGGTATCGATCACCAAGTCCGCGAGATACACCGGCCCCGTCGCGTACAGGTACACGGAGCGGGTGATGCCCCCGTGCCACCACTGGTCCTGGTCCTCGATAAAGGATGCGTCAGACCACTTGACCACCGTGAGGCGCAGCGTGTTTGCGCCGTCGCGCAGGTGCCGCGTGAGGTCAAACTCCGCAGCGAGGTGCGAGTCCTTGCTCACCCCAATCTCCGCCCCGTTGAGCGCCACGATCAGCACGCTCTCGGCGGCGCCCACATGAAGCACAACGCGCCGCCCGGTCCAGCCCGCAGGCACCGTGAACGTGCGCTCGTAGACGCCCGTGGGGTTCTCCGCCGGCACCTCGGGCGGCCGGTGGGGGAACGGCAT
The DNA here is from genome assembly GCA_903925955.1 of uncultured Chloroflexota bacterium. Classification (GTDB taxonomy): domain Bacteria; phylum Chloroflexota; class Limnocylindria; order Limnocylindrales; family CSP1-4; genus CAIXZV01. The sequence goes on along the minus strand of CAIYHO010000137.1, from coordinate 15,207 downwards.
CTGCACGTTGGTGTAGTGCGGCTTGTCCCAGGTGTCCTGCATGGTCCAGCAGCCCGGGACATCGATGTCGCGCCACGCGTCCCCACCAATCGTGACCGCCAGCGCGTCCGCGGGGGTGTGCAGCAGCTGGAACGCCCAGACACCGTCCAGCGACACCCTGTCATCGTGGGGCACGGCGTGCATCGGCAGGCGGCCGCGCGCGGTCAACTCCGGATCGGCCCAGGGTGCGGGGGTCATGCGGGTCCTCCTGGACCGCTGGCGCGTCTCAAACGGCGAGTGCCAGCAGGCCCGTGCGCGTGGCTCCCAAACAGTACGCCCGGCGCAGCTACCCCTTGGTTGAACCGAGGGTGAGGCCCGCGACGAACTGCTTCTGGAGCACCAGATACACGATGAGCGTTGGCAGGGCCACGATGAGCGACCCGGCCGCAAGCAGGTTGTAGTCCGTGAAGAACTGGCCTGACAGGTTGTTGAGCGCCGAGGTGACCGGGAACTTCCAGCCCTTGGTCAGGAGGAGGATCCCCCAGAAGAAGTCGTTGTAGATCCAGGTGAACTCCAGGGTTGCCAGCGCCGCCAAGGCCGGCCGGGCAAGCGGCAGGAGCACGGACCAGTACGTCCGCCAGACGCTTGCGCCATCGACGACTGCCGCCTCGTTGATCTCGCGCGGGACCTGCTTGAAGTAGTTGGACAGGACAAACGTGCAGAACCCAAGCTGGAAGGCGAGGTGGATCATGATCAGCCCAAAGAACTGGTCGTACCACATGCCGTTGTCCGAGATGGGGCTGACCATGGGCAATGCCAGGTACATCCGATACAGCGGCGTGATGACCACCTGCTGGGGGAGCAGGTTGCCGGCGGTGAACAGCATGAGCAGCGCGATGTTGAACCGGAAGCTGTAGCGGCTCACCGCAAAGGCGATCATCGAGGCGAAGAACAGGATGAGGATGATGGCCGGGATGGCCACGATCAGCGTGTCGAGGAAGTGCTGGAACAGCTCCGCGTCCTTCCACGCCTTGAGGAAGTTGTCGAAGTTGTAGGCGCCACCCACCGAGAAGTAGCCGCGCGGGTTGGCGCCGGTCTCGCTGTACGGCCGGAACGCCGTGTAGACGGCCCAGACCAGCGGGAACAGCCAGGTGATGCAGATGACCGTCAGGAAGAAGTGGGTGCCGAGGTGGCGGCTCTGCTTCTTCTTCTCCGGGCTGGCCACGGGTGCAGCGGCGCGGGCCACAGGCGTTGCGTTCGCGGTCATTCGGGCTGCTCCCGCATCGTCCGGTAGAGGTAGAAGATGATCGGGCCGATGGAGATCAGCAGCAGGACCACCGCAATCGAGGAGCCAAAGCCAATGAGGCTTGCCTCGCCGAGCAGGTTTGTGGTGATGAGCACCGACAGCAGCTCGAGGCCGTTGAGGCCTTTGTTGATGACGTACACGATGTCGAAGGCTCGCAGCGACTCAATCACGGTGACCACCAGGATCACAACGTTGATGGGCGCGAGCACAGGGAAGATCACCCGGAAGAAGGTCTGGCGGGCATTGGCGCCATCGATGGCGGCCGCCTCCCGCAGCGTGTTGTCCACGCTCTTCAGACCCGCCAGGTACAGCACCATGATGTAGCCCACGTGCCGCCAGCTTGCCGCAACAAGCACGGCCCACAGGTTGAGGTCGTGGTTGCCAAGCCAGTCGATGGCGGTGCCTGGTGTCGTCCACTTGGTGCTGCCGGTGACGACGTCAAGGAAGTTGTTGATGAAACCGGATCCGGGCGCATAGATCAGCTGCCAGATGAAGCCCACGATGGCGAGCGACAGCACGACCGGCATGTAGAGGACGCTCTGGTAGATCCGGGATCCGCGGAGGTTGCGGTCCAGGATCACCGCGATCAGCATCCCCAAGGGGGTGGCGATGAACAGGAATGTGCCCAGCCAGATGAAGTTGTGCTGGACAGCCGGCCAGAACGGCTGGTAGATGTCCTTCAGGACTTCGTAGTTCCTGAGGCCAATCCACTGGATCTTCTCTATCCCGCCGACGCCGTTCCACTTGGTGAACGACAGGATGATCGACGCGACGGTCGGGACCCAGATGAGGAAGATGTGGATGAACGCCGGGACGCCCACCATGAACACGAGGGTCAGGCGATCCCGCCGGGTGAGAACGCTGAATTTGCGTCGTCGCCGCTTCTTGGCGGGCGTGGTGGGCAGCACCGCCCCGCCGGCTGATGCCGACGGGGCGGTGCTGGAGACGGGCTGCGTCACCGCAAACTCGCTCATTGGTGCGGGGTTAGACCGCGCGCCGGGTTACAGGGTGTCGTAGAAGGCCTGGATACCCGACAGGAACTTGTCGAGGTCCCCCGTGGGGTTGCCCAGGAACGTCTGGAGGAAGCCCTGCATGCCGTTTGCGCCTGCAAACGCCGGGTTGGTGTCGCGGTCGAGGAACTGCGCGATCTTGCCGGCGCCGCCGATGATCTCGGCCATCTTCTTCTGGAACGGGGAGTAGCTGGCGGTGTCGACACCCTTCGCCGCGGCCACGTTGTTGGGGCTCGAGGCAAGGAAGACGAGCTGTGCCTCACCCGAGGCAAGGAACTCCGCGAACGCCTTGGCGCCGTCCACGTTCTTCGCCTTGGCGGAGACCATGAAGCCGTCGATGGGGGCGTCGATTGCCTTCTCGGCGTCGAAGGCGGTGCCAAACGACGGGAAGGGGAAGAAGTCCAGGTCGTCGTGGACCGTCTTGTCCGTGGCCTGCTCGCCGGCGAACGTGCCCAGGAAGTACATCCCGGCCTTGCTGTCGATCATGTCCTTGGCAGCATCCTGCCAGGTCTTGCCCAGCGGCTGCGGGTCGAAGTAGGGGAGCAGATCCGCCCACTTCTGGAAGACTGCCTTGACCTTGGGATCGGTCCACTTCTCCTTGCCGGCCATGAGGCCGATATGGAAGTCGTAGCCGTTCATCCGCATGTTGATGATGTCGAACGTGCCCATGGCGGGCCAGCCGTCCTTGTCACCGAAGGCAAGCGGGATGAGCCCGTCCTTCTTCATCTTGTCGCCCAGCGCGGTGAAGTCCGCGATGGTGGCCGGGACCGTGTAGCCCTTCGCGGCGAACACGCTCTTGCGGTAGATGACAACCCATGGGTAGTTGTAGAACGGGACGAAGTACTGCTTGCCGTCGTCGCCGGTGGATGCCGTCTTGAAGGCATCGGTGTAGCTGGCGCCGATGGTGCTCCAGACATCGCTGATGTCCGTGGCAAGGCCCTGTGCGGCGAAGAACCGCATGCGGTAGCCGGCAAACCAGGTGTACGTGTCGTCAGGGGTGCCCTGGAGATACGCGTTGATGGAGTCCTGGAACTTGCCGTGCTCGACGGTGTTCACCGTGACCGGGATGCCGGTCTTCTTGGTGAACGCGTCCACGACGGCCTGCATGGCCTTCTTGGGGACGTCGTCCGAGTAGTTGGAACCAAACGTGACGGCAGCGACAGGTGTCGGCGCCGCGGTTGGCCCCGCGGTTGGGGCGGCGGTCGGCGCGGCCGTCGGGGCGGGGGTGCTGGTGCTGCCGCCGCAAGCCGCAATGAACGCAGAGACGCCGCCAAGGGCGGCGACGGCTGCGCCGCTCTTCAGCACTGTGCGGCGCGAAAGACGCTGGCCAAGATCAGCCATGAAGTTCCTCCTCTGTGATGCAGGCGCGTGCAGTCTGCGCGTGCGGATCACCGATGGCGATTGTTGCGAGCCGGTAGCGCAATGTCAAGAGACTCACCCGCGATCAAACGGTGATTTGTGTGTGACTTCGTTGACTTTTTCCTTCGAACCGCGCCATCATGGTGGCCGCCGACGCCCGCACGCACGCCACGCGTGGTCCGTCCGTCGCCGGCGCGGGAGCCAGGAAGGGACGACAGATGCTCGCTCGGCAGCGTCAGGCGCTGATTCTCGAGCGTGTCCGGCAGGTTGGAGCGGTCCGCGTGGCCGATCTCGTGCGCGAGTTGGAAGTCTCCGACATGACGGTGCGCCGCGATCTGGAGATCCTGCAGACCGCAGGGCTCCTTGAGAAGGTCCACGGCGGCGCCACGGTCCCGTCGCGCCTCGCAAGCTATGAGCCGGCGTTCGCCACCAAGTCCGCGATGCAGCAGGGCGAGAAGGCCGCCATTGCAGACGAGGCTGCGGCCATGGTCCAGCCCGGCATGGCCATCGCCATCTCGGCGGGCTCCACCACGTTTGCGCTTGCAGGGCGGCTGGCAGACGTCTCGGGCCTCACGGTGGTGACCAACTCCGTCAGGGTGGCGGATGTGCTCAACCTCAACGGTCGCCGCGACCAGACCGTGATCCTCACGGGCGGCATCCGCACCCCGTCGGAGGCGCTGGTTGGGCCGTTCGCCATCGCCCAGCTGCGATCCGTGCACCTTGACCTCGTCTTCATGGGCGTGCACGGGATGGACGCCAAGGCGGGCTTCACCTGCCCCAACCTGATGGAGGCGGACACGGACCGCGCGCTCATCGAGGCGGGCCGCCGGCTCATTGTCTTGGCGGACCGCACCAAGTGGGGCGTCATCGGCATCGCGACGATTGCCAGGCTTGACGAGGCGGACGTGCTTGTTACGGACGCGGCCATTTCGCCCACTGCGCTCGGAGTGCTCCAAGGGGCGATCCCGGAGGTCGTGCTGGCCCTTGCGGCCGCAGACGAGGTGGATGCGCCAATTGAGTTCTCGCGGACAGCGCGGGGGTTCAACGCGGAGGGCAGCAGTGGCCGCTGACCCCCGACCGGACGACGGCGAACTTGCCGCGCTGGACGCGGAACCGCATCGCCGCCGCAATGCGCTCACTGGCGAGTGGGTGCTGGTCTCAGCCGGCCGGACGAAGCGCCCCTGGCTTGGCGCAGAGGAGCCAGAGCCGCCCGAAGAGCGTCCGTCGCACGATCCGGGCTGCTATCTGTGCCCTGGCAACACGCGCGTCACTGGCGACCAAAACCCGGTCTACGCGGACACGTTTGTCTTCACCAATGACTTCGCCGCCCTGCGCCCAACGACGTCGGCCGCTCAGGTCGGGAGCGGCTTGTTTAGGGCCGAGGGCACGCGTGGCACCTGCCGCGTCGTCTGCTTCTCGCCGCGCCACAACCTGACGCTTGCCGGGATGGACGTCGCGGGGATCCGCCGCGTCATCGACGTGTGGGCAGAGCAGACCACCGCGCTGGGCGGGCAGTTCCGCTGGGTCCAGGTCTTTGAGAACCGCGGCGCGGCGATGGGTGCATCCAACCCGCACCCGCACGGCCAGATCTGGTCTGGCGACGCCCTCCCCGTTGAGGCCAGTCTGGAGCTGGGGGAGCAGCGCCGTTATGCGGCAGAGGCCGGTCAGCGGCTGCTCGTCGCGTACGCCGCCGCCGAGCGCGGCGGGCCGCGGGTGATCCGCGATGCCGACGGCTGGCTGGCGCTCGTGCCGTTTTGGGCATCGTGGCCGTTTGAGGCCCTGTTGGTGCCGTTGCGGCCAGTCTCCCGGCTTGCTGGCCTTAGTCCAGACGAGCGCGATGGCCTAGCCGGTGCCCTGCGGGATCTCAACCGCCGCTATGACGCCCTGTTCCGCAAGCCCTTTCCGTTCTCCATGGGCTGGCACCAGGCCCCGTTTGGCCCCCGTGACGACGACGGCACCTGGCAGCTCCACGCGCACTTCTACCCGCCACTCCTGCACGCAAGCATCCGCAAGTTCATGGTTGGGTATGAGCTGCTCTCAGAGCCGCAGCGGGACCTGACGCCCGAAGAGGCGGCCGAGCGACTACGGGACGCCTCGCCGGACTGAGGCCCAAGCGGCTCCGGCAGGCCCCGCGGGCTCCGGCGGGGAGGCTGCGCGTGTGCCCCACGGCGGGTGCTTCATCACCGCTCGTGATAATCCGCCGCATCTATGGACTCCGGCCGGCGCTGTGCCCCGCGACGCGTCCGTGCGCCGTCCCGCGTGCGCCACGCGACCACAAGCGGTGATATCCGGCGCCACAACGCGCTCATTGCGGCCTGTAGCCCCGTCCGCGGCCGGCTGCGCCCTCGAAACAGTTGCCAATTATCACGAGCGGTGATGCGGCGACAGGGGCCCCGCCGCCCGGCAGCGCACCGCCGCCCGGTACGATGGCCATCCCACCACAAACGGGAGATGACATGCGGCTTTGGGGCGGTCGGTTCGGCGATGGTCCGGACGCGCGGATGGCGGATTTCACCCGCTCCATCGAGGTTGACGCGGAGCTCGCGCTCGACGACATCGCGGGCTCCATCGCGCACGTGCGTGGGCTGGCGCGCGCCGGCCTCGTGACAAACGAGGAGGCTGAGCAGCTCGAGATTGGGCTGGTGAGTCTGCGCGAGGACGTCGTGGCGGGGTCCGTGGTGTGGGACCCGGCGCTCGAAGACGTCCACATGAACCTCGAGACCATGCTGACCGAGCGGGTTGGCGCGGTTGGCGGGAAGCTCCACACGGGGCGCTCGCGCAATGACCAGGTTGCAACGGACCTGCGTCTGTGGACTCGGCGGCGGATTGGGCACCTGGACGAGGCGCTGGTTGGCCTTGAGCGGGCGCTCGTGGACCTGGCGGAGCGCGAGGGCGATGCCGTCCTGCCTGGCACCACGCACATCCAGCCGGCACAGCCCGTGCTGCTGGCGCACCACCTGCTTGCCTATGTCGAGATGCTGGAGCGCGACCGGGGCCGCCTGGCCGATGCGCGCGTCCGGCTCAACCTGTCGCCCCTTGGCGCGGGCGCCCTGGCCGGAGCGGGCTACCCGCTGGACCGCGAGATCACAGCGGCCGAGCTTGGCTTTGCCGGTGTGACGGCCAATTCAATGGACGCCACCTCGGACCGCGACTTTGTTGTGGAAGTCCTGAGTGCCGCGGCGCTGGCGATGGTCCACCTCTCGCGGCTGGCGGAGGAGATCACGTGGTGGTCCAACCCGCGGTTTGGCTATGTGCGGGTTGCGGACGCGTTCTCCACGGGCTCGTCGATGATGCCCAACAAGAAGAACCCGGATCCCGCGGAGCTTGTTCGTGGGCGGTCCGCAGGCGTCATCGGCGCGCTGGCCGGGATGCTGACGCTCATCAAGGGTCTGCCGCTGGCGTACCAGCGTGATCTTCAGGAAGACAAGCCCGCGTTCTTCGCGTCCTTGCGGACGCTGGAGACGTCGCTTGACGTCATGGCTGGCCTCATCGAGACCCTGATCATCGACCGGACCCGGATGCGGACGGCGGCCGACGAGGGCTACACCACGGCCACCGCGCTCGCCGACGCGCTTGTCCGTCGGGGCGTCCCGTTCCGGGCAGCGCACCACATCGTCGGTGGGCTTGTGGGCGGTGCGGAGGCTGAGGGCATCCGGACGCTTGCAGCGCTCCCCGACGAGGCGTTCCGCGCCGCGCTTGACGGTTCTGATGACCCGGTCGCCCGCCAACTGGCGCACGAGCGGGGGGTTGCGGCGGCGCTGCGTGCGGCGGCCACACTCGAGGGTTCGCTCGCGTCTGCTGACGTCATTGGCGGGACGGCGCCTGCGCGTGTTGCCTCGGCACTGGCCGCCGCGAAGGAGCGTCTCGACATCGCCTAGCGCGGTTCCCTTGTTCGCAAGCGGGGCGGGATCAGTTGGTCAGTTGGATCGGCGTTGGGGGGAAGCGGAGGTGCAGCGTCTCCGGCATCGAGATGAGCAGCGGCATGCGGATGCCCAGATCGATCATGACGAAGGTGAGGAACACCCACTCGGGTCCAACCCGATCCCAGATCGCGCCAGCCACGACCACGAGCACTGCGCCCACCAGCATCTTCGCGACTCTGCCAATCCCGATCCACCGGCCCATGTGGGCTGCGGGAACCAACTCTCGCTCCATCGCGGCGGCGATTGGGCCGCTGACGTAGTAGAAGGACTGGAGGGCGCCGGCGGCGAGCAGGGCCAGCGGCCCGGGCGCCCAGACGAGCACCAGGCACGACAGGCTGAAGAGCGGGATTGCCAGATACAGGATCCGCTTGCGGCCAACTCGGTCGGCTAGCCTGCCGAGCGGGATAGCCATCGTGATGGAGCCGATGGCCCCGGCGGCAGCCATGCCCCCGAGCACCACCGCGTCAGCCCCCTTCACCTCGTGCGCGTAGACCTGGGAGAACGCGAACACCATGCCCACGGGGAGTTGGCCAATCGCTGAGATGACAAGCCAGCGGCGCAGGTGCCGTCCCCCGCGCATGACGGCGCCCAGATCACGGAGCACCGCCCGTCCTGACCCGCGCACCCCCCAGCGCTGGGGCGAGAGCTGCGTGTAGATCACCGCGAAGGTTCCAACCGTGATGACGCCGGCCAGCAGGAACAGCGGCCGAATTGAGGCTGCGTCAATGGTTCCGGACGAGGCGACGATCAGCGCCCCGACAATCGGCCCGACGATCCCAAGCAGACCCGCGGCGGCTGTCTCGCAGATGGTCATACCCGTTGCCCTGTCGCGGTTGGCCAGGCAGTTCCCGCAGATGGTTGCGCAGCTGTGGCCGCTGATGGAGTAGCCGAGCCAATAGGCCATCATCGCCATGGCGGTGATCTCCCAGCTCTGCGCGAGGGCGTAGGTTAGGTACGAGATCCCCAGGAGCGCGATGCCCATGAGGTAGAACCTGCGCGGACCGTGGCGGTCGATGAGCCAGCCGATGGCCGGGCCGGCGATACCTGCCGTCAGCATTCCGGCGCTTGTCACCAGCCCCAGCTGGGTGGCGGTCGCGCCGAGGGCGATGATGTACAGCGACAGGTAGGGAAAGACCATCTGGTAGGCGAGGCGGTCGAGCGATGTGCGGACAACCGTCACTTTCCAGTCGCGCTGCTGGCGGGCAACGAAGCCTCGCATTGAGCGGACTGCCGGGATACCCAGGGGCCTTCGGCCGCCTTGTGTCACGCGCTATCGACCTCTTTGGCTGTCACATGATGGTGCCCTCACACCGTAGTCGGCATTCCCCTCCATCGGCAGACCCGGAAGCACGTCTTCGGGGGCTATCTCGCCTGTCGGCTGTCCAGCACGCGCCGCCGTGCTCCAGTGCATACGCTGAGGCGTGGCTGTTGTGGAGCCCGAAGTCCCGTCTTGGGCGATAGCATCGGACGCACGACGGAGGTACCCGCATGCTCACGCTCGACACGATCCGCGAGGCGCCCAAGGCGCTGCTTCACGACCATCTGGACGGCGGTCTTCGACCGGCCACGATCATCGACTTGGCACGGGAGTTTGGCTACAAGGGCTTGCCCACGCAAGACGCGGACGATCTGGCGGCCTGGATCCGGCGCGGGGCCGACCGCAAATCACTTGAGCTGTACCTCGAGACCTTCGCCCACACCTGCGGCGTCATGCAGCACCGCGACGCCATCATCCGCGTGGCCGCCGAGTGCGTGGAGGACCTTGCCGCCGATGGCGTGGTGTACGCCGAGATCCGCATGGCGCCCGAGCTCTGCGTGGAGCAGGGCCTGACGCTTGACGAGGCGACCGAGGCGATCCTCGAGGGGTTTGCGGAGGGCGAGCGGCGCGCCGCGGCAGCCGGCCACCCCATCGTCGCCCGCTCGCTTGTGACGGCCATGCGCCAGGCGGCCCGCTCCCGCGAGATCGCCGAACTTGCGGTCAGATGGCGCGACAAGGGCGTCGTTGGCTTCGACATCGCGGGCCCCGAGGCTGGTCACCGGCCCACGCGCCACTTGGACGCGTTTGAGCACATCCACCGCGAGAACTTCCACACAACCATCCACGCGGGCGAATCCTTCGGGTTGCCGTCCATCTGGGAGGCGCTCCAGCTGTGCGGCGCCGAGCGGCTGGGCCACGGCGTGCGGATCATCGACGACATCACTGTTCGCCCGGACGGGTCTGTTGTCCTTGGCCGGCTCGCCGCGTTTGTCCGCGACCGGCGGGTGCCGCTGGAGCTCTGCCCCACATCCAACGTGCACACCGGCGCCTGCGCGTCCATTGCCGAGCACCCGATCGACCTGCTTCGGCGGCTCCGCTTCCGCGTCACGGTCAACACGGACAACCGGTTGATGAGCGGCGTCTCGATGTCGTCTGAGTTCGCGGCGCTCGACGCTGCCTTTGGCATCGGCCTTGGCGAGATGGAGTGGCTCACGATCAATGCGCTCAAGTCATCGTTTGTCTCATTTGACGAGCGGCTCCGGCTCATCAACGAGCTGGTGAAGCCCGGATACGCTCGGCTTCGAGCGCGCGAGGCAGCCGCGGCGGTGGTGGCCGGGTGAGGACAAGCGTCCCCGCCACGGCCGACGTCGTTGTCGTGGGCGCTGGCGTCCAGGGCGCCTCGCTGACGTTTCACTTGGCCAAGCGCGGTGTCCGGGTGGCCGTTGTTGAGCGCTCGGCGATTGCCGCGGGCGCCACAGGCCGGTCGTCCGGGTTTGTACGCATGCACTACGACCTCGCGGTTGAGTCGGCGCTTGCGTGGGCCTCGTTCCCGTACTTCACGTCCTGGGGCGAGCACGTGGGCGCGGGCGATCCGGGCTTTGTCCAGACGGGCTTCTTGCAGCTGGCCGATGTGCATGACGCGGCCGCTTTGCGCGCCAACGTCCACGCGCAGGTGGCGCTTGGGATCCGCACTGGCGTGGTGTCGCCGGCCGAGATCGCCCAACTGGTGCCGGGGATCGTGCTCGACGGGATCGTGTGCGGGGCGTACGAGCCGCTGTCGGGCTACGCGGATCCGTCGGGGACGGCGGCCGGGTTCATCGCGGCGGCTGTGCATCTTGGCGCGACGCTGTCCGCCGGCGTCCGGGCCACTGCCATCCGGACGGCTGGCGGGTGCGTCACGGGGCTTGCGACAGACGCCGGCGATATCGCCGCGCCGGTGGTGGTCGTGGCGGCGGGCGCTTGGTCTGCCGTACTTGCGGCAACAGCGGGCGTGGCAGTCCCCGTTGAACCGTGGCGTCACGACACGGCGTACTTCGGTCTGCCGCTGACGCACCCCTCATCTATCCCCGTGGTGCTGGACCGGCCAGGTGCCGTGTACTTCCGGCCGGAGGGGCGCGACCTGCTGCTTGTGGGCCTGGAGACGCACAACGTGCTTGGCGGCTCGCCGGACCTGCCGGTGGACGTGGGCGACCCGGGCTTTGTGGAGGTGGCGGTGGAGCGGCTCTGCCGCCGCGTCCCGTGGATGACGCTGGGCGACGTCCGCACATCGCACGGCGGCCAGGACGGCATCACGCCCGATCAGCGCGCGATCCTGGGGCCCGTGGGTGTACCGGGTCCGGACGGTCTGTGGCTGGCGTGCGGCTTCTCTGGGACGGGCTTCAAGACGGCGCCCGCCATCGGGGCGTCAATGGCCGAGTGGATCCTCGACGGCCGCCCCATCACCGTGGACATCACGCCGTTCTCGTTTGCGCGCGTCGTCGAAGGGCGACGCCTCGACGGCGAGCACCCGTACGGGCCGCTCTGGAGCTGACGCGGTCCGGGCCGGTCCGATCCGGTTCGGTTCGGTCCGATCCGGTTCGGTTCGGTTCGGTCCGGTTCGGTTCGATCCGGTTCGGTTCGATCCGGTTCATCACCGCTCGTGATAATCGGCCACGGGATTGGCTCGGCGGCGACATCGGCAGCTCGCCGCGGCGCACGCGAGCCCGAATGACGGCCCGAATATCACCACATGTGATCACCGGGCACGGAAGGAGGCTGCTGGCGCTCAGGTCACCGCAACATGCGGGCGTTTATCACGAGCGGTGATGAACTGACCACCTGCCCAGCCGCCACGCGCCGCCACCCGCCCAGCCGCCACGCGCCATTTCGCGCCATCAGGCCAGGACGGCCTCCACGACGTTGGGTTCGTCATCGCTGCGAGATCGCACCGACACCACGCCCTGCAGGCCAAGCCCCGCTGCCACAAGCGCGGCACCGGCCCACGCGGTGGCGTCAAGGCGCTCACCCAGAAGCAACACCCCAAGCATCGTCGCCACAAGGGGTTCCGCCAGCACCAGCGTTGCCACGGGTCCGGTGGGGAGAACCCGCAGCCCGCGGCCAAACAGGACGTACGCAACGGTGGTGGTTGCCAGCCCAAGCCAGAGCGCCACGGCAAGCCCCTCCACGGACGCCATCCACGTGGCCCCCGCAAGGAGGAGCACAGGCAGCAAGATCAGCCCGCCCAGACTGAATGCTGACGCCATGACCTCAGGCGCATGGATGCCCTGGTTCATCAGATGCTTTGCCGCCACGGTGTAGATGGCGTACCCAAGGCCAGACGCCAGCGCAAACAGTGGGCCGCTGGCGTCTGCTCCGGTCTCGGTGCTGCCGTGCAGCGTCAGCAGTGCCAGACCGGCGAGGCACACAGCCGTCGACACCCACCACAGCATCGCCGGCCGCTCGCGCAGGAGCACCCACGAGATGAGCCCCACGAGGACGGGGCCAGACCCGATGGTGAGCAGCGTGGCCAGCGCGACACCGGCGCGCGCGACACCGGCAAAGAAGGCCAACTGGTACAGAGCCGTCATCACGCCGGCGGTGAGGCCCCACCGCGTGCGCCAGAGCGCTATCGCGGAACGCCGGCTCCCCCCGAGCAGCGGCAGCGCCGCGAACAGGCCCACGCCGCCGACGACCAGGCGTGCCGAGCCGATGGCGATGGAGCCTGCGGCGGCCGGCGCAAGCGACGCTGTGGTGCCCGTCGTGCCAAACAGCACCGCCGCGCCAAGGACCTCCAGAACGCTGCGGCCCTGTTGGCGCGCGCGGGTCTCGTGACCTGCCACCTACAGCTCGCCGGTGGAGGCGATGGTGATGTCGCGGCGCAGGTGTGGATCCTGCGCCCACGCCACGTCCAGCACCAGGACAAGTTCTGACCAGACCTTGCCGTGCGGCGTCTCGGCCGTGGGCGGGGTGGTGATGGGCAGCGTGCCGGTGATGGGGTAGACCGTTGCGCCGCTGATGGTGCCCTCGCCCGCAAGCTGCGCGGACCAGGCGGTGATGACCTCGGACAGCCCGCCGCTCACCGTGGCCTTGGCGTGGACGCGCACCTCGGCCCGGATGGATCGCACCGTGACCGCGCTGCTGGGCGCAAACGAGATGGTCCCGGTGAACGGGGCGCCAGCCACAAGCGGCAGAGGATCGAGCGCGATGGACCCAGCCAACTTGCCGTCTGCCGCATCCGCGGACGGGTAGAGCGCGAACTGCTCCACGCGGACCACGCCGGCTCGCAGCAGGGCGATCGGCTGCGCCACCATGACCGGCACCTCGATGGACGAGTCGAACCCGCCTTCTCGGTCCAGCTTCGCCTCAACGGACCAATCAACGCGGACCATCTCGGCCAGGATTGTGGGCGGGCCAAGCTGCGGGGTGGGGAGCTGGAAGGGGAACTCACGGCTCTCGCCCGGGGCGAGGCTCACGGCGCCCGCCACCATGACGGGCTCCGAGGGCAGGTCGTGTGACCCGGTGTGGCGCGTGGTGGTGGTGTGGCCGCGCCCATCGGTGGTGGTGGTCTCATAGACCCAGTGCTCAACCCCGCGCAGCCTGACCAGCAGGGCGCGTGCCTCGACCGCGTGCTGGGCCACCACGCGGACCGTGCCGTTGACCAGCCGCGACGGCAGCAGCACATCGCGCTCTAGGGTCAGGGTCCAGTCAACCCCGCCCGAGTTTCCGTCCCAGCTGGGCATCGTTCCCTCCGGCTCGGCAGTTGGCTATGGCTGGACGGCGGGCAGGGCGATCATGAAGCGCGACCCGCCGTATCCGTTCTTCTCAATCCACACGCGCCCACCCATGGCCTCCATCAGCCGGCGAGCCGCAAACAGCCCGATACCTGAGCCACGCGACCGGGCACGGTCCACGCGCACATACGGCTGGAACACGGCTTCCCAGTCTGCGATGGGGACGCCCGGGCCGTCATCGGTGATGTAGACCTGCACCTCGCCGCCCACGGGCCACACGCCAATCGACACGGCGAAGTCCGGTGGCGCGTACTTGGCCTCGTTATCGAGCAGCTGCTCCAGCACCTGTCGGAAGCGAGCCTCGTCCCCAAGCGCTGCGAACTCGCGCTGCGGCGGGTTCCAGCGAACCGCCCGCGTGCGCAGGAGCATTGCAAGCGTGCCTACGGTTGCGCCCACTGATGCAGCAACGTCAAACGGCTCGCGCTGCAGACCAGTTAGCCCCTCGCCCCGGACGCTCGCGAGAATGCTGTCCACCAGGCGGTCGAGCCGGGCCACCTGGTCTGTGGCCGCGTCACGCCAGTTGGCGATGTGGGCCGGGGCTTCGGGGCTGGCGCCCGCGCCCTTCAACGCGGCATCGGCCAGCAGATCCACATACGCCCGAACCACGGCCAGCGGTGTCCGCAATTCATGCGTGACCACGGCCAACAGCTCCGCCCGTGCCGCGTCCAGGTGGGAAAGCCGGTCAAGCTGCGCCTCGGCCTCCATCTGCATGCGGCCCTTCTCCACGATGCCGCCGAGGAGCGCCGCGATGGTGGCCAGGAGCTCAACCTCTGACGGGGTGAAGTCGCGGACCGGTCCGTCCTGGACGTTGAGCACGCCAACGAGGGCGTCGTTCCAGACCAGCGGCATTGCCAGCATTGCGTGCAGGCCGCGCAGGTCCAGCTGCGGGAGCCAGGTGAACCGCTCATCCGCGGTCACGTCGCGCGACGAGATTGGCAACCGTGTTGAGGCGGCAAGCCCAGTCAGACCCTTGCCAAGGTCGATGCGAACCTTGCCCACCTGCTCCACATCAAGGCCGTTGGTGGCGGCGAGCGTCAGATGCTGGCCATCGCGGTCAAACAGGTAGAGCGAACAGACGCGGACGCCCATGGCTGCGGTTGTGCGGTCCACGACGGTGCGCATGAGCTCATCCCAATCGCGGGACTGCGTCACCAGTTGCGCCAGGTCGTGGAGGACGGCGAGCTGCGCAAGACGTGCGGCATCGCCTGCCGATACGGACTGAGGCGCCGGATCCTGGCTGCTCTTGACGGTGCCGGGCTGGGCGGGCCGGCGGAGTGTGGGGCTCACGGCAACCAACCGTACGGCATCCCGGCTCTGCTGGCGAACGGGTCGGGCCGCGGAGTCCGCTGCACCGTGACCCACGCCTGACTCAGCAGGGGGCGCGGCGTGCACGATCGGCATGCCGGAATGGCGATTTAGGGCGCGGATCGTGCACGAGGGTCCCGCTCCTGACCCACAGCTGGGTCAAGCCGCGGGGGAGTGCGCCGGGGCGCGGGCGCCGGGGCGCGGGACGCGGCGAAGGTCGCCGGGCGCGTCGCCGTCGCCGGGCCGCGGAGTCCGCTGCACCGTGACCCACGCCTGACTCAGCAGGGGGCGCGGCGTG
>CAIYHO010000136.1 GCA_903925955.1 uncultured Chloroflexota bacterium | reverse complement strand
GCATCACCGGCTGGATGAAGGGCGGCGACACGGCCGCCTACCACGCCGCCTTCCTGCTCGCGCCCGACCAGCAGCTTGCTGTCATCGTGGAGGGGGCCGGCTACACGCTCAACTCCGGCCCGGAGGAGGACCTCGCCGAGCGGATCCTGCTCCATGCCCTTGTTGACCAGGGCGTGCTGGCACAGATGCCGGCAGTTCTGGAGGCCACCACCCTGCCAACGGAGACCCCGACGTCTGCCCAACTGGCAGCCATTGTCGGGATCTACGGCGCTGGGGGCGGCACCTTCCGCGTGACGGCCGACGGGGCTGGAGCGCTGAGCTTCTCGCCTCTCAACGGGAACGCCTGGGCGGTGAACCCGGCAGCCTTCACGCTCCGCTCAGATGGCGCGTTCTGGGCCACGGACGCAAAGGGCACTTCGTTCCGCGTGGTGACAGCCTGGGGCCGCCAGTATCTGGACCTCCGGCAGCGCGCCGGATACGGCCATTACCGCACCGACATCCTGCTCGGAGAGCGGGTGCTTCCCGGCAAGCCTCTTGCGGCGGCGTGGCAAGCACGCCTTGGCAAGACTTGGCTCGTCGTGACCGATGTCGCCACGTCCACAAACTGGGGCATGCCGCCCACGGTCAGCATTGCTGCCATCCCCAATCTGCCGGGGTATGTGGGGCTGGACGGCAACGGCGGCGGCAACGCGCTCACCGTGGTGGACCCGAGTACAAGCACCACGCTTGGCGCGATGTTCCTCGTCATTCCGACGGCGCAGGGCCGCGACCTCGCGGACGTGACCTTCTTCAGGCGAGGGTCTGAGGAGTGGCTGCGCACCGGGAGTGCCGTGGCTCGGCCAATTGCATCTGTCCCGGCGCTCTCGTCCGGCGTCAGCACAGTGCGGATTGGCAAGGAGGGCTACGCGGAGTGGCGCTCCATTGCGGTCAGCTCGACACTCGTGATCAGGGGCCGGGGCGCCTGGAAGCTGTACGACGCCAGCCTTGCGGTGATTGCGGCCGGCACCGGGAACGCGAGATCCGTGGCGGCGCCGGCTGGCAGCTACCTCGAGGTCTTTGGCCGGTCGTGGGCAACCACCACGGTCAAGGTGATCAGGGCCCACTAGGACCTCCCGGTGTGAGCGGCGCGTGGCCCCAGGTCGCGCGCCGCCAAGCCGACCCGAACAACCTCGCCGTGCGGGGTGCGGGTCTCGCTCGCAGCTCTGACCGTTCTTGACCCAGCCCTGGGTCAGCCGCGGGGTGTTCACGCTGGGTTCGAGGCTGAAACCCGTGTTGCGCGGGACGAGCCCCGCACGTGACCGCCCGTCCTGAGTCTGACGTGGGTCAGGGTGGCATCGCGCGCCGGCGCCGGGTAGCGGATCAGCCCGTGACGCGAACCACCCAGCGGCCGCGCGCCTCACCCGCGTGGATGGCGTTGAGCGCCGGCTCCAGCGTGTCGAGCGAAGCTTCGGTGAGCGACTCGGCATCGTCCAGCATCGCGCGCGGCGAAAGGTCGCCCGCAAGCCTGCCCCACAGGACGCGCCGCGGCTCGATGGCCATGTTCCCCGAGTCCATCCCCAGCAGCGCCACGCCGCGAAGGATGAACGGGAGCACCGTCGTCACCAGCTCCACGCCGGACGCGTTCCCCGACGACGCCACGGCCGCCCCGATGCGCAGCGTCCGCAGCACGTAGGGCAGCGTGGCCGCGCCAACGGTGTCAACGGCGCCCGCCCAGCGCGCAGAGTCCAGCGGCCGCCCAGGGCCCGTGACGTCTTCGCGCGTGAGGAACCCAGCCGCACCAAGCCGCGCCAGCCGGTCAGCCTCCGAGGTCTTGCCTGTGGCCGCCCAGACCTCGTGGCCGCGCGCCGCCAGCATCGCCACCGCCATCGAGCCCACGCCGCCGGACGCCCCCGTCACCAGCACCGGCCCGTCGCCCGCGCGCAGCCCGTGGTTCTCCAGCGCCGCCACGCTCATGGCCGCGGTAAACCCCGCCGTGCCGATAGCCATCGCGTCGCGCGCGGTCATCCCCGCAGGCATTGGCACAACCCAGCCCGAGGGCAGCCTCGCCAGCTCGCCGTACCCGCCGTGGCGGGCAACGCCGATGTCATAGCCGTTGGCCAGCACGGCCGCGCCAACCGCAAACGCCGGATCCTCCGATGCCACCACGGTGCCCGCCAGGTCAATCCCGGGGATCAAGGGGTACGACCGCGCAACGCGTCCGTCCTCGCGGGCCGCCAGCCCGTCCTTGAAGTTGACGCCCGACCACGCCACGCGGATGGTGACGTCGCCCGGCGGCAGATCGGCGGTGCTGACATCGCGGAGACCGCGGCTGAAGGTGCCGCCCTGCGGCTTGTCAACGACGTAGGCGCGGAACGTGGCGGGCAACTCAGGCATGCGGGGATCATAGGCGGCGGCCACCCGCTCCCGGGGCCCAACCGTCACGGTATTCACGGCCAACTCACAGCAACCTCTCAGCGTTGGCGCGCGATGATGAACACGTGCAGAACGTGCAGAACGATCAGCCCGCGCCACGGATCCTCGTGGTGGACGACGAGCCCGCCATCACCGAGTTCCTCTCCACCGCGCTGCGCTACATGGGCTATCAGGTGACCGTGGCGGCCACGGGGTTTGCCGCCCTGGACGCGGCGGCTTCGACTGCGCCAAACCTCGTGGTCCTGGACGTCATGCTCCCTGACATCGACGGCTTTGAAGTGTGTCGGCGGCTCCGAGCCGCGCACGACTTCGTCCCCGTGATCTTCCTGAGCGCCCGCGACTCCGAAGACGACCGCGTGACCGGCTTTGTGCGCGGAGGCGATGACTACGTGACCAAGCCCTTCTCGCTTGAGGAGCTCACGCTGCGCATTGGCGCGCTGCTCCGGCGGGCTCGCGCTGGGACCGGTCTGGACGCGCCTGCGCCAAGGCTGCGCTATCGCGACCTTGAGATGGACGAGGACCGCCACCAGGTCTGGCGCGCCGGCCGCGAGGTGGAGCTCTCCCCCACCGAGTTCCGGCTGCTGCGCTACTTCCTGCTAAACCCCGAGCGCGTCCTGTCCAAGCAGCAGATCCTCGACCACGTCTGGCAGTACGACTTCAACGGCGAGGACAACGTCGTCGAAACCTACGTCAGCTACCTGCGGCGCAAGCTGGACGATGTCGAGCCACGCCTGCTCCGGACGGTTCGCGGGTTTGGCTACGTGCTCCGCGCCGATGGGCCCGCGGGCTCGGGCGCCTAGGCCGCGTTCGACATGAGCCTGCGAGCACGCCTGGTCCTCTCGCTGGGCGCCATCTTGGCCGTCGCGCTGGTGGTGGCAGGCGTGGCGCTGGTGGGGCTGACGCGGGCCAGCCAGCTGGACGCCGTTGACCGCGAACTACAGGCGGTGGCTGCGAGGCCCATGGCGATAGCCGGGATGATGAACGCCGCATCTGCCACAGACGCCGCGGGGCGGCGTCTGGCGGTTCTGCGCCTTGGCGCCAACGGCCGGGTGGTGAGCGCAACGCCATCGGGCTATGCGGACAGCCCGGATCCCCTGCCCACGTTGCCCAACTGGAGCGGCGGCGTCCCGCCAAGCGCGCTTGGAGCCATCGTCGAGTTGGCCTCCGCTGATGGCACGGTGCGGTACCACGTCCTGATTGTCCAAGCGCGGATGGGCGGCGGGATCCTCGCAATCGCATCGCCGCTGACAGGCGTTGACGACGCAGTCGGAGCGCTGGTCCGCACCCTGTTCTTCGTGGGCGGGCTGACAATTGCGGCGCTGCTTCTTGTTGCCTGGCTGGTCCTGCGCGCCGGGCTCCTGCCCATTGAGCGCATCGCCGCGGCAGCTGAGCGCATCGCAGGCGGCGACCTCTCGCACCGTACGGGCGTTGCCCACGACGACACCGAGGTGGGCCGCATGGGCGCGGCATTTGACGCGATGCTGGACCAGGTGGAGGGGGCGTTCACGCGGCAGGAGGCGGCCCTGGCCGCAACGGCTGCAAGCGAGGACCGGCTTCGTCGCTTTGTGGCGGACGCCTCGCACGAGCTGAGGACGCCCGTGACATCCATCCGCGGCTACGCCGAGCTGTATCGGGCCGGCGGGCTGGCGGACAAGCCCGCACTGGACACGGCCATGGACCGTATCGGGACGGAGAGCCGGCGCATGGGCACGCTGGTGGACGACCTGCTGTTGCTGGCCCGGCTGGACCAGGGCCGACCCTTGCGCCGCGATCCCGTGAACCTGTCTCGCATCTGCGAGGACGCGGCGGCGGATCACCGCGCCGTGGATCCCGCGCGGCCGCTGGTGGCGGCGATTGAGCCCGGCGTGACCGTGGCAGGCGACGACGACCGGCTGCGCCAGGTGATTGGCAACCTCCTAGCCAACGTCCGGGCGCATACGCCAGCCCGGACGCTTGCGGAATTGCTTGTTTCGCGCACCGGCGACACGGCTGAGCTGCGCGTCATCGACCATGGCCCGGGGATCCCGCCCGAGCACGCGGCCCAGGTCTTTGACCGCTTCTACCGAGCCGACGCCGGCCGCGCTCGTGAGGGCGACCGCAAGGGCGGCTCAGGTCTTGGGCTGTCGATCGCCACGTCTATCGTTGCCGCCCATGGTGGGCGCCTCTGGCACGAGGCCACGCCGGGTGGCGGCGCCACCTTTGGCATCGAGCTGCCAATCCTCACAGCCGCTTCACAGGCCACACCCGGCCAGCCTTGAGCCACCGCTCCGAGGATGGGGGCACACCAAGCGCCACCGGGCGCGTCCCTCACATCCGTACGCGGAGGCTCATCGTGAAGCTCAGTAGAACCGCTCTGGTCATCCCGCTCGCAGGCCTGCTCCTCGTGGGCGGCGCGGGCGCAGTCTTTGCCGCCACTGCAACCCCGGCGGCACCCAACGCACCGGCGGTTCCCGCCGTTGATCAGGCCACCCCCACGCCGGCGCCCGCCGCAAGCGCGAAGCCAGCCGTCGGCCCCGGCCTCACCAACGTCCTCGACGAACTCGTCACCAAGGGGACCATCACATCAGGGCAGAAGACGGCCATCGTTGACGCGCTGACATCGCAGCGCGCCAAGCGGCAGGCCGAGATGGCGCAGATCCGCGGGTTCCTTGCAGACGGCGAGATCACTCAGGCCGAGATTGACCAGCTCCCGGGCGACAGCCCGCTGCGGACACTCTCCGCGCTGATGGCCGACGGCAAGATCACGCTGGCCGAGCTGCAGACCCTTGGGCGCGGCTGGATGCGGACGATGATGGGCGGTGCCAACGGTGCACCGGGCGCCAACGGCGGCGGCATGAGGGGCGGCCAGGGCATGGGCGGTCGCGGCGGCATGATGGGCAACGGCTTCGGCCAGGGCCCAGCGGTCACACCGGCCCCGTAACCAGCACCTGACGCCGCGCGGCACCTGACGCCGCGCGGCACCTGACGCCGCGCGGCACCTGACGCGCCTCCCGATGAAGACTTCATGGTCCCGTGCATCTCGTGCGCGGGATCATGAAGAACGCGCCGAACCTTCATAGTCCCGCCTCTGTGAAGAGCGGGATCATGAACTTTTCATCGATGAGCGCGCGGGCTGCCGCGAGCGCAACGCCGGCCCCGCAATGCCTCGGCGCGGCACCCCCGAAGTCACTGCAGACTCAGGGGGCGTTGCCACGTGCACGGCTCACGCCCCAAAGCGCCGGTTCGGGCATCGAGCCCTGCACCCAAACCCTCGCCCTGAGTCACCGGTGAATTCCGGGCGGGCGGACGTGCGGGCGGGCGAGCCGCACCTGCCACGCCCCGGCTTCGATTGCGTTTTGGTTGCGGCGAGGCGGGTCGCTTGACGAATAGGGCCCGTCTCCCCCACCATCCCCAGCCTGATGACTCACACAACTGTTTCCTGGCTGATGTGCATGCGTGGGCGGCCCCGTCGTTCGGAGACGGGTGCCGGGTTCTCCGCGCGCTGACAGCCAGCGAGTGACAGCGGGGATCTCGGTACCGAGGTCCCGGGGCCGCGAACCAATGAGGTTCGCGGTTCTTTTGTTCTCCGGCGCAAACGACGGGTAGCCGCCGAGATAGACCCTCTAGGGCCCCTCGACGAACGCCAGACAGCCCGCTCCCCCCAACACGGACACGACGGAGAACATCCAACATGAGCAGCTTCGACCCCAACGGCCTTGGCAACCTGCGCCCTGAAACGCAGGCCCTCCACGCCGGCCAGGTGCCCGACCCCACCACCAAGGCGCGCGCCGTCCCGATCTACGCCACAACCTCCTACGTCTTTGACGACGCCGCGCACGCTGCACGCCTCTTCGGGCTGCAGGAGTTCGGCAACATCTACACGCGGATCATGAACCCCACCACCGACGTGTTTGAGCAGCGGGTTGCCGCGCTTGAGGGCGGCGTTGCAGCCCTGGGCCTTGCATCCGGTCAGGCGGCCGAGACGCTGGCGATCCTGAACCTCGCACGGAGCGGCCAGAACATCGTCTCCAGCACCAGCCTCTACGGCGGCACCTACAACCTGTTCCACTACACGCTGCCAAAGCTGGGCATCACCACGAAGTTCGTGGACGGCTCGAGCGCTGCCAACTATGCCGCCGCCATCGACGAGAACACGCGTGCGGTGTATCTGGAGACCATCGGCAACCCGCGTCTGGACGTGGCGGACATCCGCGCCATCGCGGACGTTGCCCATGCGGCAGGCGTCCCGGTCATCGTGGACAACACGTTTGCCCCGCTGCTCGCGCACCCCTTCGAGCAGGGCGCCGACATCGTCATCCACTCGGCCACCAAGTGGATCGGCGGCCACGGCACGGTCATCGGCGGCGTCGTGGTTGACTCCGGCAAGTTTGACTGGGCGGCCAGCCCCCGCTTCCACGATGACTTCGTGGCACCGGATCCCAGCTACCACGGCGTGTCGTACACCGGCGCGTTTGGCCCGCTGGCGTTCATCCTCAAGCTCCGCGTCGTGGGTCTGCGCGACCTTGGCGCCGCGCTGTCCCCGTTCAACGCCTGGCAGCTGATCCAGGGTCTCGAGACCCTGCCGCTGCGCATCGAGCGCCACAGCGCAAACGCTCTTGCGGTGGCCACCTGGCTGCAGGCGCGCCCCGATGTGGCGTGGGTGAACTACCCGGGCCTCGCCTCCCACCCGTCGCACGATGTGGCCAAGCGCACCCTCAAGGGCGGCTTCGGCGGGATGATCACCTTTGGCATCAAGGGCGGCGTGGACGCCGGCCGCAAGCTGATCGACAACGTCAAGCTGTTCAGCCTGCTGGCCAACGTGGGCGACGCGAAGAGCCTGATCATCCACCCGGCCTCCACCACGCACCAGCAGCTCACGGCTGACGAGCAGGTCACCACGGGCGTCACCGAGGACCTGATCCGGCTCTCGATCGGCATCGAGCACGTCGATGACATCCTGGCCGACCTTGACCAGGCGCTCGCAGCCGCAGCCTCCTGAGCACGACGATGTCGTCGGACGCCACAGGCGACCCGGGGGGCTTTGGCCCCGCGGGTTCCGACTTCGACATCCCCACCGACGCCGCGGGCATCGAGGGACTCGCCGCTGCTGGCATTGCGCCGGCGGGCGAGCCCCTGCCCACGACGCACCACGCGTCCCCCGCTTCTCACCCTGGCCGGCTGCCCCTGGGCACCGGTCAGGTTCTGTCTGCCAACCTTGGGGCCATCACCCTCGAGAACGGCGCCACCATCAGCGTCACCCTGGCATACCGCCATGACGGGCCAGGCCCGGACGCTCCACAGATCATGGTCATCCACGCGCTCACCGGCTCCGCGGACGCCGCGGGCGACTGGTGGGAACCGGTCATCGGGCCGGGCCGGGCGCTGGACACAGACCGCTTCGGCGTTCTGTGCGCCAACCTGCTGGGCGGCCGATACGGCTCCACCGGGCCCCTGTCCGTGGATCCGGCCACCGGTGCGCCGTATGGCGCAGCGTTCCCGCAGCCCACGCCGCGCGACGAGGCGGTTGCGCTGTGGGCGCTTGCCGACCATCTGGGCATTGAGCGGTTTGTGCTTGTCGCAGGCGGCTCGCTGGGCGGAATGGTGGCGCAGGAGGTTGCCTTGGCGCGGCCGCTTGCGGTGGGCCACCTGGCAGTCCTTGGCGCTCCGGCGGCGATGGGCGCCATGGCGCTGGCCTGGAACCACATCCAGCTTGAGCTGCTGGATGCGTTGGGCGAGCGCGGTCTTGCGCTGGCCCGCCAGCTCGCCATGACCACGTATCGCTCCGAGGCGGACTTTGATGGCCGCTTCGGGCGCCAACTGGAGGCGGATGGCCGATTCTCCGTGGCCTCGTACTTGGACTACCAGGGCGGCAAGATCCTGGGGCGGTTTGACCCGGACACGTATCGGACGCTTGTGCGCGTCATGGACGGCCACGACGTGGGCCGTGGGCGAGGTGGCATCGGCGTCGCCTTCAGCGTGCTGGAGGGCACCGGGACCGGCGTCACCGGCATCGGCATCGAGGGCGACATCCTCTTTGGTCCGGCCCAGGTCCGGGCGCTGGTGGATGCCGCGGCGAGCGTCGGGGTGGACGCCGTGTACCGCGAACTGGCGTCCTCCAAGGGCCACGACGCATTCCTCATCGAGTGGGACCAGCTCACCGGCTTCCTGGCCGAGGCATTGGCAGACGGGTTGGCACGCTCCGGGTATTGAGTCGCGGCGGCCCAGCCTTTCCGGCGGCCCAGCCTTTCCGTCTCTCGTCCTCCTGGAGGACGGTAACCAACTGCCGACGCGTTGTCCCGCCCGTCTGCCATGCGCCCCACGCACGAACCGGCACCGTCAAATCCCCTACCGTCCCCTGGGAGGACGCTAGACAGGAACGCGTTCGCCTACCGTCCTCCAGGAGGACGGTAGGCGATTTGACGCACATCTCCAGATGGCTATTCTAGCCAGATGAAGAGCGCCACCATAACCGAAGCCAAGAACGGCCTGTCCGCGCTCATTGACCGCGTGCGCGCCGGGGAGTCCATCGTCATCACGGATCGGGGGATCCCAGTGGCCGTCCTGGAACCTGCGACGAGGCTCATGGAGCCTGAGGAGCGCCTCGCCAAACTGGAGCGCGGCGGAATCGTTCGGAGGCCCAAGGGCGGCCGGTCAATCCGAGAGCTCCTGGACACGCCGCCCGCGAAACTGCTGGCCGAAGTGGACGTGGTGGCGATGGTCATCGAAGAGCGGGAGTCCGGCTGGTGAGGTTCTGGGACACCTCCGCCATCGTGCCGCTACTGGTGGATCAACCGCGCAGCCACGCAATCGAGGCAACGCTAGCGGCAGACGACAGCCTCGTGGTCTGGTGGGCTGCGCCTGTCGAATGTGCGTCTGCCATCGCCCGGTTGGAGCGCGAGGGACGGCTCGCGCCCGATGCCCAATCGAGAGCACGTGATCGCCTTGAGGTTCTGGGGTGCAACTGGTTCGAGATTGATCCGGGCGATCGCCTCCGGGACGTCGCCATACGGCTGCTGCGAACCCACCCCCTTCGAGGGGCGGATGCCTTCCAGCTTGCCGCGGCCATCGTTGCCGCGGACGGCGAGCCCAGATCGCTGACATTCGTGACATTGGACGCACGTCTGGCGCTGGCCGCCAGCCGCGAGGGCTTCCCGGTTCTGGAGCCCAACTGACCGCGGGTCGCCCAGTAAACGCGGCATCCGGTAGAATGCGCGACGGTCGCTGGCGCGTGGCCTAACGGTATGGCACCTGATTCTGGATCAGGGGGTTCTAGGTTCGAATCCTAGCGCGCCAGCCAACTCCCCTAGGGGTGTGTGGTGCACCGCCGCGCTGCGTCTCCTCCCCATTGCGTTGACGGAGGCGCCGGCTGTGACCAGCGAACCAACTCCCGCCCCCGCGCGGAGTGACTTCATCCGCGACATCGTTGCCGCAGACGTGCGCGCCGGCCGCGCCAAGACAGTGGTCACGCGCTTTCCGCCGGAGCCCAACGGCTATCTCCACATTGGCCACGCCAAGTCCATCTGCCTCAACTTTGGCATCGCTGCCGAGTTTGGCGGCCGCTGCCACCTCCGCTTTGACGACACAAACCCCGTCAAGGAGGAGCAGGAGTACATCGACGCGATCGAAGCCGATGTGCGCTGGCTGGGCTTTGACTGGGGCGAACACCTCTACTACGCGTCGGACTATTTTGAGCAGCTCTTCGCCTGGGCCGTCACGCTCATCGAGCAGGGGCTCGCCTATGTGGACGATCTCACTGCGGACGGGATCCGCGAATACCGCGGCACGCTCACCGAGCCCGGGCGCAACTCGCCTTGGCGGGACCGGCTGGTGGCAGAGAGCCTTGACCTGTTTGCGCGCATGCGCGCCGGCGAGTTTCCCAACGGCGCCCGCGTGGTGCGCGCCCGCATCGACATGGCCGCGCCCAACATCAACCTGCGCGACCCAGTCATCTACCGCATCGTGCACGCAACGCACCCGCGGACGGGCGACGCCTGGTGCGTCTACCCCACGTATGACTTTGCCCACGGCCAGTCCGATGCGATTGAGGGCATCACGCACTCCATCTGCACGCTGGAGTTTGAGGTCCACCGGCCGCTCTATGACTGGCTGATTGAGAACCTGCCGGTCCCGTCCACACCGCACCAGTACGAGTTTGCCCGGCTCAACCTCACGCACACCGTGCTCTCCAAGCGCGTGCTGCTGCGCCTCGTCAACGAGGGCCACGTGCGCGGCTGGGACGATCCGCGGATGCCCACCATCTCGGGCGCTCGCCGCCGCGGCTACCCGGCCGAGGGCCTGCGGGACTTTGCCGCGATGATCGGCGTGGCCAAGGCGGATGCCGTTGTGGAGTTTGGCCAGCTGGAGTACGCCGTCCGCGGCGTGCTCAACCGGACGTCACAACGCCGGTTTGGCGTGCTGGACCCGATGAAGGTTGTCATTGAGAACTACCCCGCGGGGCAGACCGACATGATGACCGTGGTCAACAACCCCGAGGACCCGGCCGCGGGCACCCGCGAAGTGGAGTTTGGGCGCGAGCTCTGGATTGAGCGCGATGACTTTATGGAGGAGCCGGCGCCCAAGTTCTTCCGCCTGTCGCCCGGGCGTGAGGTCCGGCTGCGCAACGCGTTCTTCATCACCTGTACCGGTGTGGTGAAGGACGCTGAGGGCCGTGTGACCGAACTCCGCGCAACCTACGACCCGGCCACGCGCGGCGGTGACTCGCCCGATGGGCGCCGGCCAAAGGCCACGCTGCACTGGCTCTCTGCGGCGCACGCTGTTCCGGCCGAGGTCCGCCTGTACGACCACCTGTTCACGGACCCGTTCCCCGGGTCCGACGGGCGCGACCTGTTTGAGTCCATCAATCCGGCGTCCGAGACGATCTTGACCGGCGCGCTGGTGGAACCGGACCTTGCCGGGCTAGCCGCGGGCGAGACCGTGCAGTTTGAGCGGCTGGGCTACTTCTGCGCGGACCGCGATACAACCACGGCGCGCCCGGTGTTCAACCGCACCATGACGCTCAAGGACACGTGGGCGAAGGTTCAGGCGAAGGGCTAGGCGGCGCGGAGCGCGGCGCACGACCGGCGGCGCGCACTACCCGTCAAGCACCTGGCGGACCTTTGCCAAGAGCTGCGCCCGGGTAAAGGGCTTGCTGATAAAGGCCTGCGCTGGCTGCGGCAGCCCGTGTTGGGCCATCGCGTTGTCCGTGTAGCCGGACATGAACAGGATCCGCGTTCCTGGCAGGAGTTTGGCGACCTGGCCCGCGAGCTGGGGGCCGCTGACGAGCGGCATCACGACGTCGGTCAGGAGCAGGTTGATCGGGGACGGATGAGCCTTGCAGAGCGCCAGAGCGCTGGGTGCGCCCGACGCCGTTAGGACCGTGTAACCCGCGGCACGCAGGATGCGTGCGCAGAAGTTGCGCACGGCATCCTCATCCTCCACGAGGAGGATCGTCTCCGTGCCGGTCGTGCCCGTCGATGACGCCCGCAGGTCCTCGGAGGGCTTGGCAGCGGGAGGGGCGGGAGCAACGGGAGCGACAGGCGTTTCGCGGGGAAGGTAGAACTTGAACGTCGTCCCTTGACCAAGCTCGCTGTACAGGCCAATTTCGCCCCCGCTCTGACGGATGATGCCGTGGACCGATGACAACCCCAGACCCGTACCCCTGCCCTTGGGCTTGGTGGTGAAGAACGGTTCAAACACCCGGTCAATTGTGGCTGCATCCATCCCGCCGCCCGTGTCCGAGATAGCAAGCATGACGTACGGCCCAGGCGCAACGCTCATTGCCCGACCAGCAAACTCCGTGGCCAGATCCACGTTGGCGGTCTCAATTGTCAGCGTGCCGCCAGTTGGCATCGCGTCCCGGGCGTTGACCGCGACATTGAGGATGACCTGCTCGATCTGCGCGGGATCGGCAAGCACGAGACCCACATCTGGAGCGAGACGCTCGTGGATCACGATGTCTTCACCGATGATCCGCCGCAGCATGGCGGCAACCGCACGCGCCGACGCATTGAGGTCAAGCAGGACCGGCTGGAGGACTTGCTTGCGGCTGAACGCCAGGAGTTGACCGGTCAGCTCCGCCGCACGCTGCGCTGCCTGTTGCACCTGCAGGAGATCCTCCCGCATCGGGTTGGTCTCAGGCACCGCGTCAAGCGTCATGCCGGTGTAGCCGATGATCACCGAGAGCAGGTTGTTGAAGTCGTGGGCGATCCCCCCGGCGAGCGCGCCGATAGCCTCAAGTGACTGGGCAGCACGCAACTGCGCCTCTGCTTCATCCCGCCGCGCATCAGCCCGGTTGCGCTCCTCAATCTCCTCCGTCAATGCCTTGGTGCGCGAGGCGACCCGCGCCTCGAGATCCTCATTGATCCGCCGCATATCGTCATGGGCGCGCGCCAACTCCACGTTCTGGCGGATCGTGTAGTCGTAGCTTGAGACCAACAGGTCAAGCATCTGCATGCGGTCGGCGGTGATGGAGAACTGGCGCCCGTCGTACTCAAGGTTGATCGCCTGCGCCAAGGGGCCGCGCGAGCGGCCGATGTAGCCTGCAAACAGGCTCCGCACGCGGACGGAGAGGTGTTCATCGCTGATGGGCTTGCGAATGAAGTTCGTCGCACCGGATTCGAGCGCGTCGATCGCATCGTTCGGATCGTTCATCGCCGTCAGGAGCACAACCGGGAGATCCCGCAGGCCGGGATCCGCCCTAATCGCGCGGCATAGGGCATAGCCGTCCATGGCTGGCATCACCACGTCCGAGACCACCATGTCGATCCCGCCCGCCCGGGCCATCGCCAGCGCCTCCGCGCCGTGGGCGGCCACAATCACCTCAGAGCCGATGTCCTCAAGCGCAAACTGAAGTCGCGCAAGCTCCGTCGGGCTGTCCTCGACAACCAGGACACGGATGCCAACACCGGACTTGGTGGGTGCGTACGGCAGCACCTCGAGTCCGCTGTCAAAGGTGGACAGCAGCACGTCAAGGAACTGGAGGCGCTCCTGGCTTAGGTAGTGATCCACCCCCCGAAGGCGAACAATCACCCCGGCGTCAAGGGCGGCTGCGATCTTTCGCTGCTTGGCCGTCGCCAGCACGCTGCCAACACGCGCAAGGAGGTCCTCGTCCCGGAACGGCTTGCGCACGAAGTTGTCGGCGCCTGCCTCAAGGCCGCGCAGCACGTCGAGCGGATCAGCCAGTGCTGTCAACAGGATGACCGGCAAGTCGCGGAACCGTTCATCGAGCCGCAGCGCTGTGCAGAGGCCGTACCCGTCCAGCCCCGGCATGACGATGTCCGAGATGACCAGATCCACCGGCTGCTCAGCAAGGACCGCGAGCGCCTCGCCGCCATCAGAGGCCGTGACCACCACGTTGCCGGCGTCCTCGAGGAGAAACCGCAGGCCCTCCCGCTGTGTCGGGCTGTCCTCCACCACCAGCACGCGAGTGTGAGGCGCCGCCATGATGGGCTGCGGGGCGGGTTCCATGCCTGAACCAAAGGCGGCTGCGCCGTCCTTCATGGCGCCGTGCTCGTGGAACGCGTGACGGTCACAAGCAGGTCTGCAATTGCGCGCGGCGGCAGCACATGCGTGGCGGCGCCGAGTCTGATCGCCTCACCCGGCATCCCAAACACGACACAGCTCGACCGGTCCTGCGCAATCGTGAGGGCTTCGTCATCAGCCATCAGCCGGAGCTCATCGGCACCATCACGACCCATGCCCGTAAGAAGAATGCCAATTGATCTGCGGCCGTAGCGCTCGGCGATGGAGCGGAACAGCACGCCCACGGACGGCCTGCAGCCATTCTGCGCAGCGTCATGCAGCACCTGCAACTCCCCGCGCGGCCCAACTCGCAGGTGCGCGTCATCGGGCGCGACATAGACGTGGCCCGGCCGCGGAATCACACCCCCACGGGCGACGTGGACCGGCCGGCCTGACGCTTCGCCAAGCCACTCGGCGAAGCCTTTCGTGAACCCCTCCGCGATGTGCTGGACGATCAGAATGGGCACGGGGAAGTCCGCGGGCAGCCCGCCAAGGATGGTGGCGAGCGCCGGCGGACCGCCGGTTGAGGCGCCGATGGCCACCACGGCGACGTCGCGTGCTTCAGCGCCAGTCAACCCATGAGCGGGCGCCAGCGACGGCGAGGCAGCCGTCGCGTTGCCAACCCGTCTCCAGCGCTTCACAACGCGGACTTCGGACATCAGCCTGACAGCGTCCACGAGGGCGGCGCAATCAGCGTCCGAGCGCAGATCCGCTAGGCCCGTGGGCTTGCGAAGCGCCATGAGCGCGCCGGCCTCCAGCGCCCGCATGGCTGTGCCAACCTCGTCAAACGACGTGCTCGCGGTACAGACGACAATCGGCACGGGCGTGGAGGCCATGATCCGCCGGGTTGTCTCAAACCCGTCAATACCGGGCAGGATCACATCCATCAGGATCACGTCTGGTCTGTGTTCAGCCACCATGGCAAGGGCCTCTTCGCCGTCGCCGGCGGTGCCCATCACGCGGAGCCGCGGATCCAGCTCCAGGGCGTAGACGAGATGGTCGCGGACCACTCGGGAGTCCTCAACCACAAGGACGTTGATCGCCGGAGTGCCTGAGCGCGGTGTCACACGAACCGCCGGACGATGTCAATCAGATTGTCGGAGTCAAACTCGCTCTTGACGACATAGGCGTTGGCGCCGACGTCTACGCCGCGCTCGCGATCCTGGCGCGTGGCAAGCGACGTGACAAGCACCACGGGCATATCCGCGATCCTCTGGTCAGCGCGGATCGCCGCCGTCAAGTCAAGACCCGTCATCTGCGGCATATCAACATCCGAGACGACAATGTCGAACTCGTATGCGCCAAGCATTGCGAGGGCGTCGGCGCCGTCCACAGACGTGGTCACTGCAAGTCCGGCCGCCTCAAGGATGCCCTTGAGGAGTGTCCGCGATGTGATCGAATCGTCCACGACCAGGGCTCGTGGTCGCCGGACCGGCGTGCTCGTCCAGCGGGCCGCTGAGGACGATCCCTGGGCGGCAATCGCGATCAGGTCTGCCGCACCCAAGATGGGAATGACGGCGCCGCTGGCTGAGACCGTCGCGCCCGTGAACGGCGGGACGCTCCGCAATTGAGGGCCGAGGTGCTTGAAGAGGACCTCGCGCTCGGCGGTCACATCATCCACGATGACTGCCAGTGTGCGGTCCGACGCTCGTAGCACAAGGACGGGTTGGGCCTTCTGGGCCGCACGGGCAGTTCCATCGGGCAGACCAAGGACGTCCCGCAAGCGAACGAGCGCCACGGGGTGGGCGTCCGAAACAACGGTTGGGCGTCCTTCAACGCTGGTGATGTCGTCAGGGCGCATCCTGAACACGCGAACCACGTTTGCGCTTGGCAGCACAAACTCGTGCCCGGCCGCCTCCACATGCACCCCGCGAAACGTGGCGATCGTGAGCGGCACGACGATGCTGAACGCGCTGCCGGCACCGCGAACCGAGGCGACACTCACGCTGCCGCCAAGGTTCTCCACCTTCTCGCGCACGATGGCCATGCCCAAGCCCCTGCCGGACAAATCCGTCACGATGGGGCTGGTTGAGAGGCCTGAGTGATAGATCAGCGCCGCGGCATCAGCATCGGTCAGGTCAGCTGCGTCCGCGGAGCTCAAGATGCCCATCTTGAGAGCAGCGTCCACCACGCTTGGCACGTCAATCCCCGCCCCGTCGTCCGCCACCGAGATCTCAACCTGGTTTCGGCCCAGCTGTCGAACACCAACCGTGATTGTTGCTCGAGCGGGTTTCCCAAGCGCGCGGCGCGTTGCCGGCATCTCAACGCCGTGGTCCACGCTGTTGCGCAAGAGGTGGATCAGCGGGCTCTTGAGCTCGTCAAGCACGCGGCGGTCAATCTCAATATCCTCGCCGCTCACGCGAAGATCGGCGTCCTTGCCTTGCGCCCGTGCGGTCTCGCGGACGGTGCCCGCCAGCCCTCCAAGCAGGTGTGAGCACGGCAGCATCAGGGTGTTCTTGGCATTGTCGAGCAGCCGGTCCGCAATGGCGGCCAGCGATACCGCGTCCTGTTGCGCGGTTCGCGCGAGATCGCGGAGCGCCTGATCCAGTGAACGCTCGCTTGCAGCCTCAGCATCCCGGGCTGCACCGGCTACACCGGGCCCAACGCCAGTCAAGACGCCCGATCTCGCGTGCCGTGCGCGGAGCCGGTTGCGCGCAGACACCTCCCTGCTGAGATGCCGCAACGCTTCGGCGCGGGTGGCCGCGTTGATCCTGGCGCCAATGAGCAGTTCCGCCTCCTGCATCAGCACCATCAGCTTGGTGATCGGGACCCGAACTGACTCAGCGCCCGACGTCGCGGGAGGAGCAGCAGTGTGTTCTGGACCGGCATCCGCCGGCGGGACCACAGGCGGGACCACGGGCGGGGCCGCGGGCGCCGCGGGTCTTGGCAGCGAGATCTTGGGCCGAGCCTTGGGTACAGGCGGCGCGTCGTTGGCGGTCAGCTGCCGGATCACGCGCAGGGCGGCCTCCTCCCGCTCAACCTGCAGCACGGTGGGGACGGCGCGGGGATCGGCGCACGCCGCTTCGAGCGCGACAAGCCCCGCGTGCGCCGAGTCAAGCACCTCCGGCGTGAGCGCCAGCACGTCCCGCTTGACGGCCGAGAAGACGGCCTCCAGCTCGGCGCAGAGCATCTCGGCCCGGCTGAAGCTGACCGCGCGCGCCGCGCCCTTGAGCGAGTGCGCGTCCCGGAACACGCGCTCAATCACCGCAGCGCGATCCACGTCCTCGTCGCGCTCAAGCGCAACCAGGCCCGCTGTCATGGCCTCGATGTGCTCGACAGCCTCGACACGGAATGTCTCGACCAGCCGCGTTAGAAACTGCGCCCGTCGGTCATCCATTGGGGATTGCGGATCCCTCAGATCTCACGTCTTGGACTGGTCATCGTGGCTTCACTCCTTGGCTTCACTCAACTCGCTGCTTGTCCACGAGGTCCTTGAGGCGCGCGCCAAGCTCCTGGAGGCTCCGCGCCGATGTCTCGAGCTGGCGGGAGCCCGCCATGTTCTGGGTTGTGGCCTGCCGGATGCTGTTGAGCGCAGCAGAGATCTGCTCCATGCCGGCCAGCTGCTGATCGCTCGACGCGGCGATCTGGACCGCGGCCTGCGACGCCTCGCTGACGCTGCCAACCAACGCGCGGATCGATTCGCCCGCATCGACCGCCTGCTTGACACCGAGCGCAACCGCCTTCGAGCCTTGCTCGGTCGCCATGACTGCCGCGCTTGTGGCCTTCTGGACCTCGGAGAGGATTGTCCGGACCTGGGTTGTGGCCTGGCGTGACTGCTCGGCGAGGCTCTTGACCTCCTGGGCCACCACCGCGAAGCCCTTGCCAAACTCGCCCGCCCGCGTCGCCTCGATTGCTGCGTTGACGGCCAGCATGTTGGACTCTTCGGCCAGGTCATTGACGGTGGCGATGATCTCCCCGATCGCCTGCCCTTGCTCAGACAGCCGCACAACCGCGTCGGCGATCCCGGCCATCTGGTCAGAGATGTGGCGCATGCCCTCGAGCGTCTCGGCCACCGCTCGGCGGCCCGCGTCACCCACTGTCTCGGTGCGTGCGGCAACCTCCTGCACGCCCCTCGCCTTGTTTGCCGTGAGTTGCGCGGTCTGCCTCACCTGCTCAGCGGTTGTCGATGTTTGGCTGATAGCCGTGGCCGTCTCGGCAGCCCCGGCGGCCACCTGTGACACCGTGACCAGGATCTCCGTCGAGGACGCGGCAAGCACGCTGAGTCCGCTTTGGAGGTCTCCGTTGAGGCCGCGCAGGTTGTCGGTCATCGTGTTGAGGCTCGAGCGCAACAAGTCAAAGTCGCCTCGATACTCGGCGGTAATAGGCCGCGGGATCTCGCCGCGCGCAATCCTGTCCACATGGCGGGCGGCAACCTTGAGCGGATCGACGACGGCGTCCAGCGTGTCGTTGACTCCCTTGACGATCGTGCGGTACGCCCCCTCGAACCTGGCCTCATCGCCACGGACGGCGATGCGGCCCTCGGCGGCCGCGCGCGTGAGGCGATCAGCCTCCCCAACCATCGCGTGGATGGTGTCCGCAAGTTGATCCATCGACGACGCCAGCACGCCGATCTCGTCGGTCCGATGCAGATCCAGACGCGCTCCGAGATCACCGTGGCTCATCGCCTGCAGGGCCTTCGCGGTACGGGTAACCGGGGCAGCAATCGTGCGGTTTAGCAGCCAGATGAGCAGGGCGGCGAGGAGCAGGGCGCCAGCCATCATCAGGCCCAGTTCGGACAGCGTGGTGCCCACCTGTGCCTTCGCATCCGCCAACCCCGTTGTCGCATCACCGCGCAGGGTGGACACCAGTTGCGCAAGCGTGTCCCGCAGGGTGTTGAGCCGGTCCGCCTGGGCGCCCTGTCCCAATGCCATCGCGTCTGCCACACGACCCTGGTCCACCAGCCTGAGTTCCTCTGCCAGCGTGGTCTTGTAGGCAACCCAGATCGGGTCCAGCTGGGCCAGCAACGCGACATCTGCGGGATCGCCAGCCCCCTGCAGGGCGGTCTTGGCGGCTCCAACCTTGAGGTCGAAGTCAACCTGCTTCTGGGTGATCTCCGCAATCAGGGCAGGCGTTCCGGGCGCATTGGGTGCGAGCAAGACCTCGAGGACGTCGGCGCGCAGATGGTTGAGGTTGCTGCGGGCGCCGAGCAGTTCCACGGACGGGTCAAACTTGCCATCCACGACACCCTGCTGGGATCTCTCCAGCGAGACCAGGCCCACGCCGGATGCAGCAGACACCCCGCCGAGCAGAAGGAGCAGGACCCCATACCCCAGCACGATCTTCGCCCGGATCCCAAGACTCTCAAACCAGCCCATATCCTGCCTCCTCAGCCCCGCCAACCGTTAGCGCGGTATCTGTCTGCCAACTTTGAGTGCGTCATCGGCAAGCAGCTGTGCCCCGTCGAGCACCGCCAGCATGGCCACGGTGAACCCCTTGAAGAACCGCTCCCCGTGCCCGTGGACGATGGGGCCACCGCCTCCAAGCGTGGAGACCGGCACGGCCAGCACGCCGTCCACCGCCTGTGCGAGCAGGCCAAACTCCGAGCCGCGGTCCCGAAGCACAATCACCACGTGGGAGTCAGCGCCGCTGGGCTCTGGAAGACCAAAGAACGTGCCAAGGTCAATCACGGCGAGGACCCGGCCACGCAGGCTCATCACGCCGGAGAGGAATGCCGGGGCGCCGGGCAACAAGGTGAGCCGCGCCAGATGGCGAACCTCCCCCACGTAGCGCGTCTCCACCGCGTACCGCTCTCCACCCAGCGAGAAGCAGAGCACCTCGAGCACATCCTCCGGCTCGCCCGCGGCCTCAGGACGTGCGGCTTTCCGAGCGCGCGCATCCAGGATGCGCTGCACCTCTGCGTCGCCGCCGGGATCGCCCGCTTGGGATCGCATCGGGTCAGACACGACGGCCCACCCAGATCAACTCGGCGAACCGGGCGGCGGTCATGCCATCACACCCCGGCACAGGCGTGTCGGGCTCCATGGCGTTGAGGAGCCCAAGCGCAATCCCGAAGTGGTGATGCGCCCTGGCCTTGTTGCCGAGCCGAGCATGGAGCGCACCCAGGGCGTGGTGCGCCGCCACAAAGTCCGGCTCCAGATACAGCGCACGATTGAGGGCAAGGGTCTCCTCGCGCACAAGGCCAAGCTCGTGGCAGATGGTTGCCTGCAGGAAGTGCGCCTCCGCCTGGCAGCGATCCAGATCGAGCAGGCCAAGACTGGCCTTGAGCGCCTCGTCCAGATGACCTCGATCCGCGAGCGCCCGCACACCTTCGAGCGACTGCGCCTCGCGAGCAGGCAAGACCCGGACCGGCGCCGCAGGTCTTGGCGCACCCGGCGCCTTCGTCACGCGAATGGCAGCGGGAGCCGGTGCTGCAGGTGGTGACCAGGAGGCAACGCCGGCCAAGGCGAGGCCAACAGGGAGTGCGTCCGACGGGTCACCTGAGACCTTGCGATAGACGGTGACCGATGCGTGCTGTTCCGTCCGGAACATGCGGAACATCTCTGCGTTCGCCTCTGCGGGGCTCACAACCAGACACCCGTTGTCGGCGAGCGATCTGTAGAGCGCATCCACAACCCGCTGCTGGTACTCCGGGGTGAAGTACATAAGCACGTTGCGGCAGAACACGATGTCCATGGCGTTGGTATGCGTCGCCAGCGACGGCCACGTGTCCTCCGCAAGGTTGAGAACGGCGAATTCCACCATCGCTCTGACCGTAGAGATGACCTCCAGCCTGTCGCCGCCCGCCGTCTGGAAGTAGCGCGACTGCAGCCAGGCAGCCTGTTCACGGAACGACCACGGCGTGTACACCGCGGTTTGCGCCTTGGCCAGGAACGCCTTGTTGATATCCGTCCCCAGGACAGACACATTCCATGACTCGATGTCCGGCACAACTCGGCGGCAGCTGATCGCGAGGCTGTACGCCTCCTCGCCCGTGCAGCAACCCGCGCTCCAGAGCCGGAGGTTTCGGCCCTCACCCGCCCTCCCCGCGATCAGGGGCGGCAGGATGACCTGCTCCAGCACCTCAAAGGAGGCTGGTTCGCGCTGGAAGTACGTCTCGCCGATTGTGAGGTGTGCCGCCAGCGCTTCGAACTCAGCTCCGGTCCACGCTCCGCCGGCAAACCTTGCAAGACACCGAGCCGGATCCGCCATACCCGGATCCGCCACGCGAAGCTGCGCTCCGGCCTTCAAGACTCCCCGCTCCAAGTCAGGCCAGCGGTCCTGGGTGAAGTTCAAGCCCATCCGCTCTTCAACACGCGCGCTGAGGCGTTGCATCAGGCCCGGATCCGCGGTGCCAGTCACGCGCGGTCCCTTCGGGCAGGGCGCGATCGCGTACGTCGAACCGCCGAGGCGGGAAGGGCCGCGGCCAACTCCATGGCCTGGCCAATCGCGGCGTCCTCCTCCAGCGACAGCAGGCGGTCCAGGTCGTGGATCAGGATGAGGCCGCCCGGGAGCTTGACGGCGCCTTCAACCAACACAAGCCCGGGGAGGACGCCGTCGGCGGGAACGACGGCCTCCGGAGGGGCATCGATCACGCCAGTGGTCTTGTCCACAAGAAGCGCGACGGGCCGACGCCTCGTGTGGGCGTAGATGATGTGATCGGAAAGACGCAGCCGCCGCGGCTGGTGGCCCAGGCGACGCCGCATGTCGATGACCGGCATGACCGTCCCGGCGAGATCCACGATCCCCAACACGATCGCTGGGGCCCCGGGAAGCGGTGCGATTGCCACGGCGCGCAATGCCCGCCGAACCTGGCGGATCGGCAGCGCGTATGCCTGCGTGTCCAGCTCAAAGACCAACAGCGCCAGATCGGACGCACGGGCGGCAAGCGGCGCTGTCGCACTCCTCACCCAGTGCCTCACGCAGCGGGGATCGCCGCGTTCCTGTCGCGACGCGTGCTTACCCGCAGCTACACCGTAACACCATGGCTGCGGTATAGCATCAAGATCCGGCGCGAGCGGATATCAATAGTGCGCGCCACTCCCCCCGGCGCGGAGTTCAAGGCCAGTTGGGGCGCAACCGCAGGCGTGCCCCAACCGGCTCGGGTCTCCCCTACTTCTTGGTCAGGGTCATCTCAAAGGCGCCGTGGCTGGGGTCGCCCATCCACGCCACAACGACGCTCATCGTGGTGCCGTTGACCACGCCCTGCCAGATCGAGCCGCGCTCGGTGAAGATGAAGCCCTTGCCGCCGTCCATAAACGAGCCAACGACAATCTCCTTGACCGCGGAGCCGTCCGAGTTGGCGTACTCAACGGTGGCCCAGACCTTGGCGCCATCCTGCTTGGTGACCGTGAACGTCTCGGGCGAACCCTTCACGGTGCCGTCCACGTCGGCGTAGCTGCTGGTGCCCGTCCAAACGCCCGTGATGTCGGGGATGGCCGGGGATGGTGTGCTGCTGCCGCAGGCGGCGACAGCAAGGACCACGATGAGCATGGCCCCGAGAAGGGGGCGGGTTCGAGCGGTCATGAGGCGAAAGTCTCCTACGGTGCGCGGCGGACATCGCGGCGCAAGCCCTCCTATGACACTCCCCACGCAGCGCCTCCGTCAGGGCTCGAGGTCACGCTGTCGGCGGGCCGCCGCATGATCTGCGTGACGGCAGATGCCTACAGACGGGCACAGCTACCCGTCAATCCGGGCCCGCCGCGCCGCCGCAAGCCGTGCAAACGCGGGCAGCGCCTCCGGGTCCCCAATGGCACCGGCGGCGGCCACAGCGTCGATTGGATACCCCAGGAAGAGGCGCTTCACCGGTACCTCCATCTTCTTGCCGGTGAGCGTGCGGGGGATGCGCGGGACGGCGATGATCTCGTCGGGGACGTGGCGCGGCGAGAGGCGTGTGCGAATTGCCAGCCGGATCCTGGCGTCAAGCGCAGCGTCCAGAACCACCCCAGGAGCGAGTGCCACAAACAGCGGCATCCAGTACAGACCGCCCGGCTCCTCCAGCCCAATCACCAGCGAGTCAGCAATCTCGGGGAACCCGTCCACCACGCCATACAACTCGCTTGTCCCAAAGCGGACGCCATTGCGGTTGAGCGTGGAATCGGAGCGGCCCTCGATGACCGCGCCGCCGGACGGTGTGAACCGGATCCAGTCGCCGTGGCGCCACACGCCCTCGAAGTGCTCGAAGTAGGACTCGCGGAGCCGTCGTCCGTCGGCGTCGTTCCAGAAGCAAATCGGCATCGATGGCATGGGCGCGGTGATCACCAGATCGCCCGTCTCGCCGGCGGGCAATGGATTGCCCGCTGGGTCAAACGCCGCAACTCGGGCACCCAGAGAGCAGCACTGCATCTCGCCCGCGCGCACTGGCAGCATTGGGGAGCCGCCCACAAACGCCGTGACAAGGTCGGTCCCGCCGCTGATGGGCGCCAGCCAGACGTCGCCGCCCACCGCCTGGTAGAACCACTCGAAGCCCTCAACCGGCAGCGGTGATCCCGTGACGCTCACGCACCGCAGGCTGGCCATGGCGAACTGCTCCCGGGGCCGCACGTCCGCCTTCCGGCACAACATGGTGAACGCGGCGCTCATGCCCAGATGGGTCAGCTCCGCTTCCTCCGCCATCCGCCAGAGCGTGTCCATTGACGGATAGGCCGGATTGCCGTCATACAGGACAGGGGTTGCCCCCACAAGAAGCGCGCCCACCACGAAGTTCCACATCATCCAGCCGGTGGTGGTGGGCCAGAGCAGCCGATCGCCAGGACGCACGTCAAGCTGCAGGCCAAGCTCCTTGACGTGCTCCAAAACCACGCCGCCGTGACTGTGGACGATGGGCTTGGGCAGCCCGGTTGTGCCAGACGAGAAGAGGATCCAGAGCGGATGGTCAAAGGGAACAGCCTCGGGGGCCAGTCCTCCTGCGCCAACGGGCGTTGCGAGAAGGCTGGCCCAGGTGGTCCACGCATCGCCCGCCAACTCCGCATCGGGATCGAGATCACGCAGCAGGACGGTGGTCCGGACGGTGGGCAACGCACCGCGGATCTCCTCAACCACCGCCCGGCGATCGAAGTCGCGACCACCGTATCGATAGCCGTCCACGGCAATCAAGACCGTGGGCGCAACCTGCACAAGGCGATCCACCACGCTCTGGGTGCCAAACTCCGGCGCACAGCTTGTCCAGATGGCCCCGATGCTGACCGTGGCGAGGAAGCCGATGACCGCTTCGGGGATGTTGGGCAGGATTGCCGCCACGCAGTCGCCCTTGTCCACGCCCAGCGCCCGCAGACCGGCGGCCACGGCTCCAACATGCGCCACAAGCTCTGCCCACGAGATCGCGTGCAGTGGGCGCTGCTCGGCGCAGGCCAGCAGGGCGGGGCGGCTGTCATTCCGGCGCGCCAGCACGGCGTCAACGTAGTTGCCGGTAGCGCCGTCAAACCATCGGGCACCCGGCATAGACGCATCGGCGAGGATCCGGCGGGGCGGTGTCCGGAAGGGCACCTCAAAGAATTCGGCAACCGAGCCCCAGAACCCCTCAAGGTCCTCGGTGGACCAGCGCCACGCGGCGGCATAGTCCGCGAGGCTGATGCCCCGCGTGCGCTGGACGTGGCTCAGGAAGGCGTGGAGCCGCGACGCTTCACGGGCGGCGGCGGACGGCTCCCACAGGAGGTCGCCCTCGCGGATGCGCGACTGGGTCATACGCCGAGGGTACGGCCTGTCGCGCGCCCAAGGACGGCGCCCGGGCCACAGGCTCACGCCCGCGGCCCG
Source organism: uncultured Chloroflexota bacterium (assembly GCA_903925955.1). GTDB lineage: Bacteria > Chloroflexota > Limnocylindria > Limnocylindrales > CSP1-4 > CAIXZV01. Next base: position 18,588 of record CAIYHO010000136.1, on the reverse strand, counting down.
GCGTCACCACGAGCCTTGTGTCAGGACTTGCTCGCGGCAACCACCTTGGCCTTCCACGGGACGCCCAGCTTGGGCATCAGGTAGCGGTCGAGGCCGTAGTAGCCCGCAACCCGCCAGCCCAGGATCAGGCCGATGGCAAGGGCGAACATGATGGGGTTGACCGACGTGGAGCCGGCCAGCAGGTAGCTCATGTTCATGACGATGCCCGCAAACGCGGCGAAGCCCGCGAGCGCACCGGCCAGCAGCGCGATGCCAACGAGCAGTTCGCCCAGCACGATCAGCCAGGCGAACCAGCCCTGTGCGCCGTTGTCGATCAGCAGCTGCAGGAACGTGCGGTACCAGTCAAACGTGATGGGCGCGGTCCCCTTCTCGGGGATCGAAACCGCATGCTGCCAGTAGCCCAGCACCGCGGCGCCGCCGTCGGTCCAGCCGTGACCCACAAGCTTGTGCCAGCCTGCGACAAGCCACTCAAACCCGAGGAAGATCCGGATGGGTAGCCAGAAGAGGCCAGCGCGCGTGTTGCTGAACAGGTACCGCGTGAACGCGGGACCCTCAACCTCCACCACGGTGGCGTCGGTTGTGGTGCGATCCCCGAACATCAGGAACACCACGCCGATCGCGAGCACCCAGAAGGCGATCGCGGCGATGGTGCCCTCGGTGCTTCCCTGGGCGGGGAAGAACCACGGGTTCTCCATATAGACCAAGATCGCTGCGGCGATCAGGGCAAGCGGCGTTACCAGGGGGCGGTAACGGGACGACACTGCGTCACCCTCCGTACACCGCCGGGCTGAACCGATGGGCTATTCGACGTAGACAGCGCCCCACCGCCGACGCCGTTGGCCCATAGGACCTCGGTCCATAGAGACCCGGCGTGTCAGGACCGTACCACGCCAACCGGGATGCGAGTTGTGACACCAGAGATGGCACAGCGGGCGGGAACAATCACGGTGCGCGACGCGCTTGCATCGCGCTCAAGCCCGGACAGGAGGCTCAATGCCCAATCTCGAGAACCCCATTCTCAACACAGAGCGCTTCGCAAACGCTTTGCTCGTTGCCACCACACTCCATGCCCGCCAGGCGCGCAAGGGCACGGCTGCGCGCCTTGGCAGCCCCGTCGCGTACATCTCGCACCCGCTTGGCGTCTGCTCCATCGCCATGGGCTACGGCGCTACGGAAGACGAGGCAATTGCCGCCCTGCTCCATGACGTGCTGGAGGACGTCAAGCCAACGTCAGAGGCGGAGGCGGCCGTGCGGGCCTTTGGCGACAACGTCTACAGCATCGTGGATGACTGCACAAACGGGCTCCCGGGTCCAGACGGCCACAAGGCTGCGCGCGAGGAGCGGGTGGCCACGTACCTTGCCCATCTGCCAACGGCCACGCGGTCAGCGTGTCTGGTCTCTGCGTCAGACAAGCTGCACAACGCCCGGGCCATCGTGGCGGACCTCCGCACAGACGGTGATGTCCTATGGGGCATCTTCAAGATGGGCAAGGACAAGCAGCTTGCCTACTACGCGGACCTGGTCACGGCGTTTCGCGCCAACGTGAACCACCACCGGGAACTCGTGGATGAGCTGGCCCGCACAGTTGCGGTGATGCACGAGCTGGCAGGCAGCCCGCAAGACCTGCGGACCTAGCCGTCAGCAGCGGGCTCCGGCGCTGCAGACTCCGCCGGCGGCGGGGGCGCCGGCGCCACGTGCGTCTCGTCTGCAATGCGGTCTAGAACCGCAACCAGCTTGAGCAGGTTGCCGGAGTCCTCAAGGTGGGTCAGGGGAAATCTGGGCCAGCCGTTGACCCGGCTTCGGTGAAGATGGACGCCGCTCATCGCGTTGATGGCGTGGCGGAGCTCCTGGCGGGCAGGCTCCGTGTCAAACGGCGGTAGCCGCATCGCGCCCAGCCACACAACCACCTGGCCGTCCGCGTGGATGCTGATGGTGGGCTGGCTCCCGCGCGGCTCCGTCTGGATATCCACGGGCAGCATCAGTTCGGGTTCAGCCGTGACGCCGTTCATGGGGAAGCGCGTGAGGACCTTGGCGGTGACCCCGGCTGTCGCGGCGAGCGCCCGCTCCTTCTGCTCCGCCCAGCTGACGAGCCCCTCAACCACGGCCCGTGCGCCGGGTCCATGACGCCTGCCAACCTCAACGGCAAACGCCTCCTCATCCCAGCCGTGCGCCGTGGGCTCTGCGGTCAGCGCCAGGTCCAGGACCAGCGGCACGTGGTCCGAGAGTCCGGCCTCCACCACATGGGGCACCACGGTGAGCGCAGCAACCTGCGGCACAAGGGCTGGCGACACGTACAGGTGGTCCAGTTCCGCGCGGCCCCAGGTGCCGATATGGGTGCAGGACGCAGCCTCCTCACCCTCGGCACGGCACGGGCAGTCATGCGGCGGCTCCGGCGGCGTCTCCACCACGGTCTTGACCTCAACAAGGCCAAGCGCGCTGACGGCCGCCAGCAGCGCATCTGCACGCGCACGGTGCTTTGGGTCACGGGTGGCCTGTGTGACGTTGAGGTCCCCGCCCAGGATCACGCGTGCGCCATCCGGCGAGTCAAACAGCGGCAGCAGGTCCGCCACCACGCGGTGCATGGAGGCGAGCGCAGAGCCGTCAAAGACGCCATAGACCGAGACAACGGTGAGCGGCTGCAGACCCGGCAAGGTCACCCGTGCCACCGCCGTACAGCCGGGCACCGCAGCATCCAGCCGGAACCGGCGCCGCGACCACGGGTTGCGCACCGACACGATGGGCTCAATCGCCACCGCCGGATCCAGCGCCACCACGGCCGACCCCCAGTTCCGGTGCCCCGCCAGCTCCCCGAAGACGGCGCGTTCGCGGGCAAATCCCGCGGGCAGCGAGGACTCCTGCAGCAGCGCGATCTGCGCCCCGAGCCCGCCTTCCGCCACAGGCGTGGCGAGCCGATCCCAGGCGCCCCGGCGCGTGTCCACCGGCAGCAGCGGCTGGCGCCAGTGGTTCAGGTTCCATGTGACAACGCGGAATGGCGTGGCTGGCACACGGCCAGCTTCAATCTGAGGCACGCCCACAGCATCACTGCCCCATGTGACAGCAGCCTGTCACACCGCGTTTCGCCTGACGTGATTGCGACCAACGCCCCTCGACCGCGACGATGCCGGCGACCATCGTGTGATGGCGCCGGGGAGGCGCCGGGTCACGCCACGACGTGCCCGCTGAGCGTTCCGGGAGGCAGGCAATGTTTGGGAAGCGCCAATCAACCTCGGCGGCGCTGCTTGCTGTGGCAATCCTCGCAGGTGCATGCGGCGGTGGGGCGGCACCCACACCTGGATCGACGGGGCCCGCACCGGTCGGCACAAGCTCCGCAACGGCCCAGGTCAACCCGAACGGCACAACGGTGGACCCCGATGGCTTCGTCCGCTTCCCCGGCGAAGCAAGCAGGCCGGCCGACGGCCACTACTACCTGGTGGAGGACCTCTGCGGCCAGTTCACCAAGACGTTCATGGAAGGGCTGACCGGCAAGACCTTTGTCAAGGTGGCCCCGCCGGACAGCACGGGCGCAATCGAGTGCGACTACTTCTTCTCCACCCTGGAGCAGGGCGGCGCAGTTGCATTCCTGATCCTCAACCTCAGCTACCTCAACGTCGCCAACCAGAAGACCGGGCTCTTGGCCCTTGGCCGAAGCCCCACCACGGACCCCTCCATCCCCATGGACAACTGGGTTGTCCGCGCCGAGGACGGCCATCTTGTGTCGATCTACTTCCTGTTGGGGACAGACAAGTTCCTGATCCTTGACCGGACGGCGGCCAGCGCGACGGAAGCAGAGATGCTCGCGTACGCGGCGAAGCTGGGCGCGAAGATGAAGGACTTCCGCTAGCTGCAAGCCCCAGAAGCGCGGGAGCGGCCGGGGTCAGCCGCCTGTTGGGGCAGAGCGAAGGCCAGCCGCGAGTGCCGCCGGCACAACCTGCGCGGCTGCCGCATCCACCGCGGCGAGCGCTTCCGGCAGATCGGCGACCGCCGGCCCCGCAAGCGCGCCCCCAACCATCGAGGCAAACGCGTGCGGCCCGATCAGGGCCAGCGTGACCTGGCCCGTACCCCGGGGCGGTATCTCCGACAAATCCGCGAGCCAGAACCCGTCCGCGGTCCGCCAGCCGCCGATGGAGGTGAACTCGATCGTGTTGCCAGCGGCCAGGCGCTCCGCACCCAGTCCAACCTGGACAACCCCGGTCATCACCGAGCCGAAGAGGCCCTCGAGACCCTCGCCGAAGACAAACACATCGCCCAAGCTGTCGCCCGGCTCGCCCGGCAGGAGGACCAGGAGACCCGATCCGTCGAGGCCCGCCACCACAGACGCCACACGGCCTTCAAAATCGGCCGGCACCAGGTCTGGCCGCAACAGGGCGAACAGCGAGACCGCCCAGCCCGGGTCCAGCTGCGCCAGTCCGGCTCGCCACGCCGCAACGAGATCCTCTGCACTCACCCCGGCCGGGTAGCCGCCTGCCCGTGACAGCCGGCGCCGCAGGACCGCGATGCGGTACGCGTCGAGCAGCGCGAGCATCGCCCAGAACTCATCGAGGCCAAGCGTCATCCGGGCGCCCGCCGTCTCCGCAACGCCCGCCAGCGGCACCATGTTGAAACACGCCAACTCCACGTCCGCCACCGCCAGCGGCCCGGAGACGCGCACCGTCTCGCGCCCCACAAACACCTGGAAGCCAGGCCGCGCGCCGCGTCGGTCCGGCCACAGGTACTGCCCAACCACGGATGTGTCGCCATCCCCCGCAAGCAGGGCCACAACAAGGGACGGGTTGAGCAGCGCGGGCGTGGCCCACGCCCAAGCGCCGGTCATCCCGTCAAGGATGGCCGCCATCGCCTCGCGGTCGGCGAGCTCGGTCGCCTCGGGCACGGGTGCAAGACGCGCAAGCGGCGACAGTGGGCCGCCCGCAATCCCAGGGATCCGTCCAAGCGCCGTCAGCGCACGTCGCGAGACGGAGATCTCCCGCCGGTCGGCGGCGAACGTCGGATCGGTCATCGAGGGCTCCTCGGTTGTTCGCGGCTCACGGAACCACGCGGCTCTGCAGGTCGAAGACGCCATCGATCCCGGCGTCCTTGAGGATCTGGAGTTGGGCGGCCGGGTCCTTGGTCGCAGCCGCCTGCATCAGCGCGTTCCAGTCCCCCTGGAAGCGAGCCCCGTCCTTCACGGCCCGAGCCGCGTACTTCACGGCGCCACTCACGTTGTTGGCGGCGACGGCCTTGCCAAGGCCCTCGACTTGGGTGGCGACCGACGCGGCTGCCTGGGACTGGGTGAGCTGGACCGGTGCCGCCACCTGCTGGGCGACGGGCAGCGCCTGATTGCCCGCCGCGCCGCCGACATGGTCGCCGACGGTGACGGCCCCGTTTGGTGCCGTATAGACCGGGTGGTAACCCGAGTTGCCGCCGCGCTGGAGGCCGCGCTGGAGCCATGCGTTGGAGTTGGCCGCGGCGCCCGCCGCGTCCGACAGCTGGCCGGGCGGCGGCGTGTAGATGTTGGTGTCGAGCTGCTGGGGCGTGAAGCCCCGCTGGCTGGCCGCGCGGTCGATGGCCTCCACGGCGGTTGGCGCCCGACCGGCTGCCGTTCCGGCCGGGTTGCCCTGCAGTCCCAAGAACGTCCGGTCCAGGTCCGTCCGCGTGCTGGCGCCGCTGGCGAACGTGCGGCTGCCCTCGGTGGCCTCCGCCGTGACAAACCGGCCGGGGATCGGCTGGCCCGCAGCCTGCAGTGCTTTCACCTCGTCTGCGACGATGGTCTTGCCGGCGGTGTTCATCACCTGCGCCTGGTGCTGCAGCTTGCCCGCGGTGATAAGGGCGTGCGAGTCGGCGGTCATCGCGCCCTCTTGACGCAGAACGCCCATGGCACCGGTGCCGTTGTCGGCGCGGATCGCGTTGTCGATGGCGTTGCGCAACTCTGGGTTCTTGTTGATCAGGTTTGCGGCCGCCTTCAGGTTGCCGGGGGCTGCGCCGCCCCCCAGCACATCGGCCGCCGCCTGCTCCACCTTCTGGACCGCGATCGCGGCGGCCTCACGTCGGGCGGCGGCGCTAGCGGCGGCACCTGTGGCCGACGCTGCCTCGGCCGCTGCAGCCTTCGCCGCCTGGCCTGCCGCGTAGCCGGGCGCCGCAGACGGGATGAGCGTCGTGCTGCGCGAGATGCCGGGCACGGGTCTAACGCCCAGCTCGCCCCCGACAAGCAGCATTGCAACCTTGAGCACCCCGGCCGGAAGGGCCCAGAGACGCTCCTCGGTGCTTGCGTTCGGGTTGAAGAACGAGCCGATCTCATCGACGGGCAGGACGTCCTTCGCAAAGGTGGTTGCCTTGTCCGCGACCAGACGCGTGGCAGCAGCGCCAATCTGTGCGCTCTGGGCGGCAGCCTTTGGCGACGGGTTCCAGGCGCCGACAACGGACGAGAAGTTCGCGTTTGGATCGCCGGTGGACTTCACCGCGAAATCCTTGAGCAAGCTGTCGAGGCCGCGCGCGAAGGTGACGGGGTTCAGCAGGCCGTCAGCGATCTGCACCAGGCCCTTGCCGCCCGAGTAGGCCAAACCACCGACGCCCTTGCCCACCGTGACGGCCGCGCCGCCCACCATGCTCACAAACTGGCCGATGGTGGTGACGCCGGCCTGCAGGCCGTCCACGGGCGCTTGGATCACGCTCGGCAGCGTGTAGTAGGCATCAAGCGCGGATGGCTTAAGCCCGGCGACGTTGCGGATCTCGCCCCGCAAGGCAGTCCACTTGTCGGCAAGAAGGTTGCCGTTTGCGTCAAAGGCCTCCGCTCCCGCACGGGTGATGAGCGCCGCCATCGCCGGGTTCTTCAGCGCTTCCGCTCTGTTGTTCAGCCAGGAGAGCTGGTCGCGCGCAGCGGCTGCGGCGGGATCACCGCCCGCCGTTCCGCCAGATCCCGGGCCGCCGGGGCCCGTACCGCCCGGAGTAGCCCCGCCCGCCGGTCCCGTGCCGCCAGGCGAACCAGGGGCTGCCCCTCCGCCTGGGCCGCCCGCGCCGCCTGGTCCGCCGGCGCCGCCTGGTCCGCCCGCGCCGCCCGCGCCAAGCAGCAGGCCGCCGAGGATCCCGATCAGCGCCGGACCCACGGTCCCGATGAGCCCCTGGAGCGGATCCGCTGGCCCCGGGACATTCCCGACACCGCCCAGACCTGGCGTGCCGCGTCGCTTGCCGCCCGGACGCGTTGGCGGGATCGGAGCGGCCGACGTGGTTGGACCCGCCGACGGGTCAGGATTGTCGGACGGCTCTTGGCTGTCTGTGGGCGCATCGCTGCCCGAGGGCTCAGGCGCGGCCGTCGGGTTGATTGGCGCCCCCTGCTTGAGCGCGCCGTCGTACGTGGCCGGAAACTCCTGCGCGTGGCCCTGGCAACTCAATTGCAGGACGATGTCCACGGACGTCCCGTCCCAGGGGATGGACGGGGTCACGGCCCCGTTGATCACCCACGCCATGGTGATGACGCCCTGCACGGCCGTTCCGTCAACGCTTGTGATGTCCGCGCTGGGCGACAGCGTGTCGTCCGCCTTGAGGCCCGACGGCACCGTGATCGTGGCGTTGCAAAGCGGCAGCTCCGGAGCCGGCGTCTCCTGCTGGCCGTCAACCGGACGCAGGTCCCAGCCCTCAATCGGCTTCTGCAGGCCCTGGAAGCTCTTGGCAAGCGCCTCCCCCGGCGTCTTTGCTTGCGCGTCCAGGAACCAGTGGTACGGCGGGATGTACGCGCCGATGCCAGTGTGCATCGCGTAGTAGTAGACCGTGGTTGTCCCGTCCGAGTACACCCCGGTCGTCTCCCGGAACGTGACGAAGATCCAGTTGCGCCGCTCGGAGTCCTCTAGCGGGACCTCCTGATGCATCTTGTGGATCACGACCTGATCGCACTTGCTGAATACCGGCGGATTGACGACCTTGCACCCGAGAAGGTCCATCACCGCCGCGTTCACAATTACCTTGAGCTCGGCGTCCGACGGGACCGGCGGATACGGGCCTTCCGCCAGCGCCAGACCCGCCCAAAGGCTGGCGCTCAGCATCGCGCCTAGCGCCAGCGCGGCCACCATGCGGACGGAACGTGTGCGAAGACCCGGCGCGGCGGTGCCCGGCATCGCGCTGCTCACAGCTTCACCGACCCGGCCAGCGCTGCCGCGATTGTCCAACCCGTTGCCAGCAGCGCGGCTGCCATGGCAGGGATGAGCGCCACGCCGAGGCCGCCCGCTCCTTGTCGGCGCGCCTCAACGGCGGTTGCGCCGCCCGACGTCATGAGACCAGCAGACGCAAAGGCCACGGAGGCGTTCCAGCCCAGCAGAAGCTCAGCCGCGGCGGCCAGCACGACAAAGGGGATCAGCATCAACATTCCGGTCCCAGCAGCCTGGCGCCCTGTGTCCGCCGTGAGGCCGCGGGACGCCACGCGGGCCGCAAGCCCAAGCACCGCGCCAGCGATCCCGCCAAAAGCCGCGCCAACGACACCGGCGAGGATGACACCCGTGACGGCCCAGATCCCGTCCCACGCAGCAACGTCGGCGAGCCGCCAACCCGTCAGGAGCCCAAACACCGCAAAGGCCGCTGCGCCCGTCAGCCAAGCGCCCGGGACGGTGGTCCGCATTGGTTGGCCGTTCACCACGCCTCCCTACGTCCCAAGGACCGACCAGCCGGCGAGCATGGCGCCGCCGACCAGCGTGGCCAGGAGGACCGCGGGCCAGATGCGCCCGCCCAGCATCGTGCGGAGCGTGGCGATTGCGGGCCCGATTGCCCACAAGACGCCCGTGATGCCAAACGCGATGGCCGTGTTCCAGCCGAGGGCCAGGCTCAGGACAATCCCGACAAGGCCATAGACCAGTGCGGGCGCGTAGCCAAGCGCAAACGCCCGCACGGTTGCTCCCGGTCCCGGGGTGGGGCCAAGCTTGAGCATGCCTGCCAGCAGGCGGACCAGGCACCAGGCTGCCAACGCAACCAGGGCGAGGCCGGCGGTGCCGTAAGCGGCGCCAATCGCAGCAAGCGCGACGACACCCAGCGGGGCACCCAGCCCGAGCGGCGGGATCGCGGCCTGCCCGGTGCGCGCCTGATCAAGCCCGGTCTGGAGGAAGAACAGACCAAAGGCGGTGCCGGAGACGGCAAGCGCAAAGACAGGCGAGCCGTCGGCGAGCGCACCCGAAAGCGCGGCTCCCGGGTTGACAAAGATCCCGAAGACCGTGCGAATGCGGGCCATCCCGCCAGGCGCGGCCGAGCCCGGGGCGCCATCGACCGGCGCGGTGCCTGTCGCCGCAAATCCGCTCGTCACGTGCTCCGCGCCTCCCGCGCTTCGCGTGTCGTGTCCCCTCCTGAGACTGAGCGGATCGTCCTCCCCAGCGCATTCCGAGGCGTGAGCCGGATGACACAAGCCAACATGCCCGCTGGCACTCCCCACCGGGGCAGTCCGGGGGTCCACCACCGTGGCCCAGTCTCGTTCCGCTCGTGAGTCAGCCTTCGGGCGTGGGCGACAGGCCGGCCTCGGCGATGTAGAGCCGGGCCGCCGCAACACGCGGATTGATGGCCGTGTCATGACCAAGGCCAAGCGCGGTGAAGATACGCGTGGTCACATGCTCCACGGACTTCACCGTGATCGCGCGACGGCGCGCGATTTCCTCATTGCTCAGGCCCTCGGCCATCATCCGGAGCACCTGCACCTGCGTGCCGGTAAGCACGGCGAGCCGGCCGCCGCCGGTGGTCTCTCCCTCCGAGTCGGCGCCGCGGTCGCGGAGCACCTCCTCAAGCGTACTGATGAGGATCGCGGTGTCATGGAGGTCGCGCTTGCGCAGGTAGGCCGCACGGCCCAGCGCGTCGTTGCGGTAGTCGGGCGTGATCACGTAGTTCGAGACGATCACCACGGCGAGATAGGGGGCTTGACGTGTGAGGGACACGACAAGGTCAAGACCTGACGGGCCAGCCCCAAGGTCGATGTCGCAGACCATGGCGTCAGGGTCGAACGCCTCAAAAGCCAATGCCGCCTCAGGCGCCGACGAGCAGGCCATCACCTCAAAGCCTGCAGCCCGCAGCACGCCGCCCAGGAGCGTCCGCGACATCGTCTCGTCCTCCACCAGGAGAATGCGGCGCCGCTCAGTGTCGAGCTCAGGCAGGTGGGTATTCATGCGGCCATCCTCAACGTCGGTGCGCGGGCGCCGGCGCAGGCGATCACAGCATGCAGCAACGTGGGTGTGCTGCCGCTGCGTGACCACGACATGCACGCGGCGTCAAGGAGGCGGCTGCCCATGCCGGGCGGGCCATCAGGGTGGGCGGATGCCCCATCGTCCTCCACCAGGAGGTCCAGCGCGTCACGCACCATGGTGATTCGGACGCGGATGCGGTGGGCGCCACCGTGCCGCACGGCGTTGGTGATGGACTCGCTGAGCACTTCGGCCGTTGCATGGCCCGCAACGGGATCGCGTGCCAGCGCAGCATCTGCGTCAGGGTCCACCACGATCTCCAGGCCTACCGCGCCCCGCCAGACAGTCCGGATCCGATCCAAGGCAAGCGCCAGGGTGGTTTCGTGCTGCTCGCCCAAGGCGCGGTGCACCTCTGCGCGAAGACGCTCAACGGCCTGGGCCGTGTCTGCGGGCGGGCTCAGCTGGATCTGCAGTGCCAGCGAGACAATTCGCGCCTGCACGTCCCCGTGGATAACACCGCCTAGGTGCCGCTGCTCGCTCCAGGCCATCTGCCGGAGCCTTGCCACGGACCATTCAGCGGTCCGGACTGCCTCCGCAAGCGCCACCTCGGTGCGCCGCCACTGGCCCAGCACGGAGTTCATCAGCGCGACGCCCAGAAGCACTGTCATCGCCATCCCGCCCTCCAGAACCAGCAGCACGGCACGCGGCGAGTCAGACGAGATGGATGCGTATGTGCCGGGAAACAGCTCCACCACGAGCCCTGCGCCCACCGACGCCAGGGTCCAGACGCCCACAACACCTATAGCGTGCACAGCCACTCCCCTACCCGCCAGGCGGGGCCAGACAAGCGCGCGGCCCGCCGCGACCACCAGACCAGCAGCTGCTGCCGTGAGGACAAGCATCGCGAGCCCCATCGCAGCTCCAAACCAGTACATGAACAGCAGACTCGGAACCGCAAACAACAGGAGCGCCGACCCCCAGGGCAGGAACGGCCGCTCCAGCAGGATGCCCCGTATGTACAGGCCAATCGGCGCCATGGCCAGGGTTGCACTCCCCTCGATCCCGGACAGGATCCAATCCTCGCGCAGAGCCTGCTCGTTCATCTCGTGGCTGAGCGGACGGATGACCTCTTCAACTGTCTGGTGGAGTTGTGCTGCGGCAAGTTGGGGATCCGCAGCCAAGCCAACCGCCTTTTCCAGCTGCTCCGCAACAATCGCCTCCGTGCGGGTGACGATGCCAGACCGGAGTTCGCGCACGGCCATTACCGAGCCCTCAGCGAGTGCCTGTCCAACCGCAAGCGCCTCTTCGAGGCTGGCTATCTGGGCCCGATGGCGCCGGGTGGCGTCCACAACGATGGTGCCGATGGAGTACCAGATCAGGACGCTCCAAGCGGCGAACAGCGTCCGCGGCAGCAGGAGCTCCACGGGACTGTGGCCCAATGCGATGGACGCCGCGCCGATGTAGAAGCCGCGGAGGCCGCCGGCAAGGAGCATCACCCCCACGGCAACCCACGGACGCGAACGACCCGCGACTGGACGGAGCACCGTCCAGCGTCCGGCAAGGAGGACGAGCCCCGTGAGGACGTGCGCCGATCCGCCCAAGACCGCCCAGATCCAGAGATCCTCCCTGACGTTGTCCGGGATGATCGTGTAGGTGGTGGCGATGGCGCCGGGCAGCGTCAGCAGCCACGCGGCCAGCGTGATGGCGTTTGGGCCACCAAGGCTCGGCCACCAGCGGGGACTGGGCAATCTCCGGCTCGTCAAGAACCACGCCTCCAGTTTGGGCGCCAAGGCGTGGCGCCGCCCCTACTGTCGCCACACGTCTTGCGCGGGGACGTGCGACGTGGGGCCAACCCCACTTCGAGGGTACGCCGGGCAAGGTCGCAGCGGGTGCATGATTGGCGCAATGAGCGAGCACTCCTGGCCCGACTACTACGCGGTGACCGTGGATCGCCCGGCGTGGCACACCGTGACCGAGGCCATCGCGCTGTTTGCCGCCGAGGATGTCGCTGCGGGTGAGGCAACGGCGGAACCTCGACTCGCGGTGGATTTGGGCTGCGGCGCCGGTCGCGACGCGCGCGAGCTCCTCCACAACGGGTGGCGCGTGCTGGCCATCGACACCGAACACGACGCGGTCGATGCCCTCTGGGCCGCCACCGAGGCGTCAGACCTGCCAAGGCTCCAGACGCTTGTGGCCGATATCGGCAGCTTCATCCTGCCGCCGTGCGACCTTGTCAACGCCAGTGTCAGCTTCCAGTTTCTGGAGCCTGCGGCCTATGCGCGCACATTCGCGCAGATCGCTTCCGCGCTCAACAAGGGTGGCCGGTTCTGCGGGCTGCTGTACGGGGACCGCGACGAAGCGGCCGCAGATCCGGCCTATACGTGTCCGTCACCGGACCAGATCCGCGGCTGGCTTGCCGCGTTCGAGATTGAGTCTTGGAACGAGCGCGAAGAGGACGGCACGATGGCGCTGGGCGACCCGCACCACATCCATCTCGTGGAGGTGGTGGCGCGCCGCCTCTAGCGCGGTCGAGAGCTAGCCGCGTCGACTAGCGGCGTCGATAGGAGCGGATCGCCAGCGGCGCAAACACCGCCACAATGCCCACAATCCACGCCGCGGCAGCAAGCACCGTGCCCGTGTCCGCGGTGCCCAGGAACAGGCCGCGCGACGCGTTCACCACCAGCGTGACCGGGTTGGCCTCCGCGATGGGCTTGAGCCAGGACGGCATCGTCTCCACCGGCACAAACGCCGACGAGGCAAACGTCAGCGGGAACACCGGGATGAAGATGGCGCCCTGGGCGGCGGCCGCCGTCTTGGCGCGCAGGCCGATGTTGGCCGACAGCCAGCTCATCGCATAGCCAAACCCGGCTACCAGCACGAGGGCCAGCACGAAGCCCACCGGTGTGCCGGTTGGCCGGAACCCGATGAGCAGACCCACGACGGTCATCACGATGACGACATAGATGTTGCGCAGCAGATCTGCAAAGGTGCGGCCGATCAACACGGCGGACGGCGCCATGGGCAGGGTCCGGAAGCGGTCGATGACGCCCTTCTGGAGATCCTCCGCAATCCCGACAGCCGTGTTGGTGCCGCCGAAGACCACGGTCTGCACAAAGATCCCGGGCATCAGGAACGTGACGTAGTCAATGCCGGGCGTCTGGATGGCGCCGCCAAAGACAAACGCAAACAGCAGGACAAACATGACCGGGGTGACCGTGTCGATCACGAGCAGCTGCGGGTTGCGGACAACGGCCAGCATGTTCCGCCAGGCGATGGTCACGGAGTCCGTGACAATCCAGGCGGGCGTCCGCCGGAGGGACGGCGTCCGGGCCGAGCGTGTGGCGAGGGTGGCGGTCATGCTGCGGTCTCCGGGTTGGCGCTGCGGCGGCCAAAGCGGCGGCGCGCGGCGGGCTGGGCGGCGGCAACGACCGTGGTGTCGCGGCCAGTGAGCGAGAGGAAGACGTCGTCAAGACTTGGGCGGTGAAGCGAGAGCTCGGCCACCTCGATGCCGGCGCTGTCGATGCGTCGGACAACCTCCGCCAGGATCCCCGCGCCGTGGTGAACCGGCAGCGAGATGCGACCAGCGGCGTTCTCCGCGCGGGGCGTCGTGGCGGCGAGATCGCGCAGGATCTCCACCGCTTCAGCGGTCCGGGCGGCATCCGCAACCCGCAGGTCCACCACATCCTCGCCAAGGCGGTCCTTGAGCTCGGTTGAGGTGCCCTCGGCAATCACGCGGCCGCCGTCAATCACGGCGATCCGGTCAGCCAGGCGGTCCGCCTCTTCGAGGTACTGGGTGGTGAGCAAGATGGTGGTGCCATCGCGGCGGAGCTGCTCCACCACCTCCCACAGCGCAATGCGCGACGCCGGGTCAAGCCCCGTGGTGGGCTCATCAAGGAACAGCACGGACGGGCGGCCAACGAGCGACGCCGCAAGGTCAAGTCGTCGGCGCATGCCGCCCGAGTAGGTGCGGGCGGGCCGGCCACCGGCATCGGTCAGGCCGAAGGCTGCCAGGAGTTCGTCGGCGCGGATGCGCGCCTCTTTGCGGCCGATGTGGAGCAGACGCCCAACCAGCTCCAGGTTCTCGCGGCCGGTGAGGTTCTCATCCACCGCGGCGTACTGGCCGGTGAGCCCAATCGACGCGCGGACGGCGTCGGGGTCCTTGACAACGTCGTGGCCCGCCACCGACGCGTGACCAGCGTCTGGCAGCAGCAGCGTTGAGAGGATCCGCACGGCCGTGGTCTTGCCGGCGCCGTTTGGGCCAAGGACGCCAAGGAGCGAACCCTCGGCAACCTCCAGGTTGATGCCCGCAAGCGCGCGGACCTCTCCATACGATTTGACGAGGCCCTCAGCGAGGACCGCGGGGGATGACATGTGTGGGACGCCTCCGGATTGACTCGGGTCATTGACGCGTCTGGGGGATACAGACTCGTCAGCCAGCATTCGCGGCAGAGGCCGCTGCGGATTGGCCGCGTCTGCGGCCCGCCGCGTGTGTCGCCGCGTCTGCGGCCCGCCTCGTGTGTCGCCGCGTCTGCGGCCCGCCGCGTCTGCGGCCCGCCGCGTCTGCGGCCCGCCTCGTGTGTCGCCGCGTCTGCGGCCCGCCGCGTCTGCGGCCCGCCTCGTGTGTCGCCTCATCACCGCTCGTGATAATTGGCAGCTAGTTTGTGCCCGCGGCGCCTCCCAACGCCTCCGCTGACAGGTCCGCCCGGCGAAACCCGCCTTTCAGGGGCCCCCGCATCACGAGTGGTGATATTCCGCGCGGTTAGTGCGTCCACACGCCCCGCCGTACCGCCCGAGCGTCGCGCGACCGCCTGAAGCGCTGGCAATTATCACGAGCGGTGATACGCGGGCGCGGGCAGGGGCAGGGGCACGCGGGCAGGGCAGGGGCACGCGGGCAGGGGCAGGGGCGGGGGCGGGGGCACGGGCGGGGGCACGCGGGCAGGGCACGCGGACACGGGCGGCTACTCCCCAACTCGGGTCCACCGCTCCATCACGTCCGCGAGGTCCTCGCCCGCATGGCCCCCAAGGGCTGCCACTCCGGCGCGCATGTCCGCGAGCGCTATGTGCAACCACCACTCGCACTGGGTGTTGCCCGCGCCAACCCCCCCCCTCGACGCCGGACCCGAGGTCTTAGCCCTGGATCACCACGCCACCATCGGCCGTGCGCCGCGCGGACTCGCTCCGGAGGACCCCTCTCCCCCGCTCATCGCAGAGGACAACCTTGCGCTCGCTCACGCTGATGCCCGCGAGGCGTGCGTTGCCGCCGCGCTGATCGTGAGCCGATGGAGGGCCACCAGCTCCTCTTCCGCAAATCCAGCGTTGGTGTAGCCGCCCGCCATCACGAAGGCCACCGGGAGCCCGACAGCTTGGCACCAGGCGAACACGGTGGCCTCGCGCTCCGCAAGCACCGCGTGTGTCATCCCCCGCAGCCCGCCGATCTGGCACTTCTCGTACGGGTCCATCCCCGCGTTGTAGAGCACCAGGTCAAACGCAGCTGGGTCCAGCGCATCAAGCCTGCGCCGCAGCGTGGGCAGGTAGTCATCCGCGTCCCGCACGAGATCCAGCGTGAACCCCGCCGGCGTTGCGTAGATGTCAAAGGCATTCACCGCGATGTCCACCGAGGCGATTCGCGCATCTCCGCCCAGCAGCTCCGCGGTCCCGCCGCCGCAGTGTGCATCCAGATCAATCACGAGGATCCTGCGCGCGCCGTCATCAAGGGCCGCCCGCGCCGCGAGTGCCAGCCCGTTGAACGTGCAGAACCCGGCGCCGCCACGTTTGCGCGCGTGGTGCAGACCCGATGACAGCGACCCTGCCACGCCCTTGGTGGCCAGCGCCCGCCGGGCCGCGGCAACTGCGCCGCCGTTGCTGGAGCACACCATCCGGAACAAACCCGGATCCCAGGTGAAGCCGTTTGACTCCGCGAGATCCGCCGGCTCCCCAATCCGCACCGCATCCACGTATGCGGGATCGTGCATCTGCGTGAGCTGCGCCGCCGTCAGAGGGTCCGGCGTCTGGAGGATGATCCCGGGGATTGGCGCTGCATCTAGGTCCGATGCGATCCATGCGGCCTTGCGGGTGGTATCGAAGCCGTACTCCGAAAGGACGTAGTCCTCCGAGTAGTAGACGTGAACCAGCCGGTCCGGTCCCGTGTGCGCTGCGTCTGTCATTCACATCCCCCTTGCTCTCTTGTCTGGCCGCCAAGAGCAACTATCGCAAACGCCTGTGACAGCTGTCTGTCACGGCGTCCCCGCCAGCCCCTTGACCGCGCAAATCCGCAGGGACTAGGATTCACGCAGTCGCGAGAGCGGCACACATCGAGAGCGCCGGAGAGATACAGCTCTGTGAAGGCGCGACAACCATCCGGGCCTCCCTTGGGCCGGACAGGTGCCAATGCTGTGACCGATGTGGCAATAGGGTCCCAAACCGGCTGGCCGTGTCGTGACGCCATGTGCACGCTCCACACCCGCTTTGGGTTCCCATCAAGAGTCGCCTGAGGGTCCTGGCCCACTGAAGGCGCCGCAACCGGACCCGGCCGCACGCCGGGAGCACGGTGCGAAACCCAGGCATGGATGGGAGAGCGTGCAATGGGAACAACTCGGTCGCAAACAACGGGGCGGGGGCTGCTGGACGGCCTGGGGCTTGTCGGCTTCGACAGCCTCGAGCCGGTGGTGGTTGCCGCGGTTGCGGCCGAGTTGCCCATGCTCCTCGTAGGCCCGCACGGCACGGGCAAGAGCCTCCTGCTCACGCGTGTTGCGGAGGCACTCGGGCTGCGCTGGCGCCACTACAACGCCAGCCTGCTCTCTTACGACGACCTTGTGGGCTACCCGGTCCCGGACGGCAAGGGCGGCCTCGACTGGCTCAAGACGCCCGCAACCATCTGGGAAGCAGAGGCGGTCTTCCTTGACGAGATCAACCGCTGCCGGCCGGACCTGCAGAACAAGCTCTTCCCCATCGTCCACGAGCGGCGGATCCAGGGCATTGCACTGACGTCGCTCAGGCACCGCTGGGCGGCCATGAACCCGGTGGACCAGGACGCCATCGACGATGCGTACGCGGGCGCCGAGGTGCTCGACACGGCACTTGCTGACCGCTTTGCCTTCATCGTGCCCATGCCGGACTGGCGCGGCCTCAAGCCGGAAGACCAGGAGCGGCTGCTCATGGCAGACCTGCACCCGGTGACGCCGCAGGCGATGGCTGCGTTCCGCGATGCCGTGGCCGCAGCACGCGTCCGCTATCTCGAGGGCATCGCCCATCCCGACGCAACCATTGCGCCCTACGTGCGCCACGCGCTCCGCATGCTCCACGACGCCAAGCTCCCCTGCTCGCCGCGACGCGGGGCGATGCTGGTGCGCACCATCACGGCGATCCGCGCCGCTCGCACCCTGAGCCACGACGACGCCGCCCTCATGGCGCTGCGTCTTGGCCTGCCGCAGCGAGCGTCCGGCGGCAAGGTTGAGGAGCACAAGATCATCGCGGCCCACCGCGAGGCCGTGCAGCTTTCGAAGGCGGCGGCCAACGACCCGATGGCGCAGCTCCTGTCCGAGGGCGACGTCCTGACTCGCACCTGCCTTGCGCTTGAGATGGTCAACCTGGACCCGGCTCTGCGCGCCACCGTGGTTGCAGACGGGTTTGCCGACCTGCCCGACGGCGCACGCCATGCGCTGGCCGTGCACGCGTTTGAGACCGGGTCTGTAAACAGCCTTCTTGGCGCCGTCGCCGCACAGCTCGCCGAGGCGTACACCATGGTGGTGACGCCGCAGACCATCCACGAGAACGTGCAGACGAGCGGTCCCCGGCACCTGGTCTGGCAGGCGATCACCAAGGCCCTCGCCCGGATCGTGGAGCCTAGCGCCGGGTCCGCCATGCTGGAGAACCTGCTGGTGGGCCTGTGGGGCGCGCGTCGTTTTGCGCAGCCACGGGACGTCGTCACCGTCGAGCAGGCGTGGCGGACAACGACACTTCGCCTCGCCCAACGGCGCGAGGCCAGAGCCGATGCGGTTGACGTTGCTGAGCTGGCGGCATGAGCGCGCGCCAACGACTCCCCGTGGAGCTGGCCGCGCCCGCGCCCCTCGGCAACATGTCGTGCCGCCCCAACACCGCCATCGTGCATGAGGGAGATACACGGGCGCGGCAGCTTGTCCCAGCCCTGCGGACACGGCTCCCGTTCCGCAGCGGCGGCCGGCCGCGCACCCCGGCCGGCTGGCTTGTCCTGGCCGGGGTTCCGCGACGCCAGATCCCGCCCGGCGCACAGGCCGCGCAGCAGAGGCTTGACGCGGTGATTGACGCTGTCCCGGGGCTGCTGGCCCTGCCCGCCGTTGTCCCGCTGTCCCCGGGCGGCGATCTGCCCCTCACAACCGAGTGTCCGGACGGGCTCCTCGCCCTGGCGCTCCTCGCACGGCAGTCCGGCGGTGTCTGGCTTGCCCGCCGCACACCCGCCGTGGCCGGACTCAGCTACACCAACGCCGTGATCACACTG
>CAIYHO010000135.1 GCA_903925955.1 uncultured Chloroflexota bacterium | reverse complement strand
TCCATCATGTGATGCGGCTCCATGGCGCCCACGGCCACGCCGTCGATCACCCGGTCAAGATCCGGTCCGGGGTGGATCAGCCGCCCGCCAACACCCGCCAGAATCATCCCCAGTGTGGGGTTCGACAGGATCGGCTGGTACGGCAGCACGCCCAGCAGCGGAATGCCATGGCGGGCAAGACCGCGCTCCAGCGTCCGCTCGATCCCCGGCTGCTCGTCCACGCGCACCTTGTTCACCAGGGCGCCTGCCACTGGCACTCCGTGCGCGGCAAAGTGCGAGGCGTTGAGGACAATCTCGTCGATGGGCCGGCCAATGCCACCCTCGGAGATGATCACCGCCGGCGCGCCCAGCATCGCGGCCACCGCGGCATTTGACAGCCCCACCACCGCGCCCACGCCCGCATGGCCGGTCCCCTCGATGAGCAGGATGTCGTGATCTGCAAACTGGCGATGGGCGGCAAGGATCTTGGCCCCCAAGTCCTCCACCACATCGCCCGCGATGTACGCCTTGGTGAACCCGCGCGGGATGTGGACCGGGCTCATGACCCCATACGGCTCCGGCAAGCCAAAGGTTGCACGCATGAGGACGGCGTCCTCGTCGGCTGGCACTCCGTCCTCGATGACCGTGCGCTGGCCAACGGGCTTCATGAAGCCCGGGTGGAAGCCGCGCCGGCGGAAGCCGTCAATCAGGCCAAGCGAGGCTGTGGTCTTGCCGCGGTTCTGCCCGGTGGCGGCGAGATAGAGGTGGCGCACAAGCCGCGGCTCAGCCGCGTGGCGCGGTCCGGCGCTCAATCAGCGCGACGGCCTCACGGAGGCGCGTGAGCAGCTCCTCGTCCACGGAGTCGGGCTCCAGATGCGGGCCGAGGCGCTCCATGATGTCCGTGACCAGCCCCAGAAACACGGCGGCGTCCGCGATGAAGAACTGCGGCTCGTTGTTGTAGCGGACCATCGTGAGCCTGCCCTGCAGCACGCGCCGGTCGTCCACGTGGGCAACCTGGGTGCCGAAGTTGTGGCCCTGGATGCCATCGGGGTTGTTGAGGAAGTTGAGGGCGTTGTCGATGGCAAGGCCGAAACGGGCCCGCCAGGCCACGAGGCGCTCATAGACCTCGGGGACGATCCGGACCTCGCCCACCTCCTCAAACACCTCGGGGGCCACGGTGAGGAGGCCAACGAGCGTGGTGCCGGGGCGCGCGCCAAGCATCACCTGCAGACTCCGCTCGAGGGTGAAGACCTCCGAGTCAAACCGCGGGCTGGTGATGACGTCCGTCAGCAGGTCTTCGACATTGTCGAGGCTGCCGGCGTCATTGAGCGCGTTGGCGAGCTGGAGGATTTCCTCTTTGAAAAGGAACTTCTCCTCGTGATCAAGCATGGCGCGATGGTAGCAGGGGGCGCCGCGAGCGAACCGCGAAGGAGGGCGCCGGGGCTTGACGCGGAGTTCAGCAGCCCGTAGCGTCCGCGGCCAGCCCACAGGAGCGCCCCGATGGAAACCCGAGCCGCCTCCGCCGCCGAGGCCGACGCGATCACCCGCGTGGTCACGCAGGCATTCGCCACCGACCCGGTCTGGGAGCCAGCCCTGCGCCGAGGAGAAGGCCGGACTGATCATCACGAGCCCTACTGGCGCCTCTTTGTCGACGGCGCGATGCGCCATGGCACGGTCCGCACAACGCCCGGTGGTGAGGCGTGCGCCGTGTGGTTGCCGCCCGGTTCGGCCGAGTTGGCCGACGACCAGGTCGCGGTTCTCGAGGCGCTGCTTGCGAAGGTGCTCGATGCGCCGGCGCGCGCGGCGATGGAGACGCTCTACAGCCGGTTTGCCATGAGCCGGAACGCCCAGGCGCCCCACTACTACCTCAGCCTGCTGGCGACGGACCCGGCGCACCGCGGTCGCGGAGTCGGACAGGCGCTGCTGGCGGCCGATCTTGCGCTGTGGGACGCCGCGGGCTTCCCCTCGTATCTGGAGTCAACGAATCCGGGCAACGACCACCGGTATGCCCGAGCCGGGTTCCGGGCCGTTGGCGGCTTTCAGGCAGTGGTTGACGATGCGCCGATCACCGCGATGTGGCGAGCTGTGGGCGGGCGCTAGCCTCCCGCCCGTTCGGCTCCCTCGGGAATCCAAACGGCCCGGCTTGGGGCCGGGCCATTTGGCTGTCAGACGGGCGCGGCCGTTACCGGCCGCAGTTGATCACGGATAGAGGCCGCGCATCGCGGTAGCGTCAGCAACGCGCTGGACGGCGTTGAGATACGCGCCGGTTCGCATGTTGACCTTGTGCTTCAGGCTCTGGGCCAGGACCTCGGCAAAGGCCTTGTCCATGATGACCTTGAGCTTGGCGTTGACGTCTTGCTCGGTCCAGTGGTCGCGGTTGAGGTCCTGCACCCACTCGAAGTAGGAGACCGTCACGCCACCGGCGTTGGCGAGAATGTCCGGGATCATGAAGACGCCCTTGGCGGCCAGGATCTCGTCAGCCTCGGGGGTCGTGGGGCCGTTGGCGGCCTCAGCAACGATCTTGGCCTTGACCTGCGACGCGTTGGTGACGGTGATCTGGTTCTCGTACGCCGCCGGGATCAGGATGTCGCACTCGGTGACAAGCAGCTCGGCGTTGGTGATGTCCTCGGCGCCCGGGAAGCCCTTGACGGTCCCGTGCTCCTTCTTCCAGGCAAGGACCCTATCCGGGTCTAGGCCGGCCATGTTGCGAATGCCGCCGCTGGAGTCCGAGACGGCGATGATCGAGCTGCCTTCGGCCGCCATGAGCTGCGCGGCGATGGAGCCCGCGTTGCCATAGCCCTGCACGGCAACCTTGCACTTCTTGAGGTCCATGCCCAAGTGCGCGGCGGCCTTGACGATGGTGAACACGCAGCCGCGGGCCGTTGCCTCGTTGCGGCCCTCAGAGCCGCCCAGGCTGATCGGCTTGCCGGTCACGACACCCGGGACCGTGTACCCGACATGCATCGAGTACGTGTCCATGAACCACGCCATGATCTGGGGCGTGGTGTTGACGTCCGGCGCGGGGATGTCCCGCTCGGGGCCAATCAGGACCGAGATCTCCGAGAAGTACCGGCGGCTGAGACCCTCAAGCTCCTTCTTGGAAAGCTTCTTGGGGTCAACGATGACGCCGCCCTTGCCGCCGCCGTACGGGATGCCGACGACCGCGCACTTCCAGGTCATCCACATCGCGAGGGCCTTGACCTCGTCGAGCGACACGTCCTGGTGGTAGCGGATGCCGCCCTTGGCGGGGCCGCGGCCGAGGTTGTGCTGGACCCGGTAGCCGGTGTAGACCTGAACGGACCCGTCGTCCATCTTGACCGGGAAGTGGACCGTCAGCTCGCGGCGCGGCTCACGGAGCACGCGGCGGAGGCCGGGGTCAAGGTTGAGCATCTCGGCGGCAAGGTCAAACTGGTGCTGGGCGACCTGCCAGGCATTGATGGGCGCGGTAGCGCTCTCCGTCGTCATGGAGCTGCACGATCCTCTTGGTGGGGCCGGTGGACGCCGTCCCGGAGCGATGGGTCGTCATCCGGACGGCCCCACGGGAGCCCACCCTGCCCGGGCCGCCCTGCGGCGCGGGGCGCAGAGCGAGCCGCCTCTCGCGGTCGAGTATAGCCATCAGGCCCCGGTCCTGAGGGGCCGACCGTCACTCTGTCGCAACCAATCCGTCACTCATTCGCCCCTGTCTGGTGGCAGGGGCGAACAGCGGCTGCGCGGCGGTGGCGCCGCGCCCGAGTGCGTCCGCCTACTGCGCCTTGAGCAGGAGCACCGCGCCGACGGCGGCAGGACCCAGGTGGGGACCCACCGACGAGCCCACCGTCATGACCTGGACCGCGGACGGGTCAATGCCGGAGCGGGCGACGAACTGGTCGCGGAACTGCTCAACATCGGCATTGGTGGTGTGGAGGATGCAGGCGCGCTCCACCGGCCGCGTGGTCAGTAGCTCCAGCACGCGCTCACGGGCCTTGAGGCGAGATCGGACACGCTCGTGGTTCTCCACCTTGCCGTCCACCACCGTGATGATTGGCTTGATGGAGAGCATCGAGCCAATGACGGCACTTGCGCCGCTGATCCGGCCGCCGCGCTTGAGGTACTCAAGCGTGTCCAGCGTCACGAACAGGTCGATATCCAACTTGCGGGCCTCGAGCGTCTCAGCGATCTCCGCCCCCGATTTGCCCTGTGCCGCCATCTCACCGCCAAGCTGCGCCAACAGCCCCACACCCATCGACGCGCTGCGCGAATCCACGATGCGGATGTCCTTGTCGGGGAGCATCCCCGCAGCGACCGCTGCGCTCTTGCATGTTCCCGACAGATCGCCCGAGACCAGCACGCAGACGACAGACTCTGCGCCGGCGGCAAACGCCGCGTTGAACGCATTGAGGAAGTCGCCTGGCGGTGCCGCGGCCGTGGTGGGGAACGGCGCATCGGGCGCAAGCATCCGCGCCCAGAACTCGTCGGTGGTCAGCGTCACGTTGGGACGGAACGTCTCCGCACCAAAGCTGACAAACAGCGGAATGACGGTGATGCCGTCGAGCGCTGCCACATCGGGCGGCATGTCGCTCGCAGAGTCCGTGATGATCGCTACTCGGGTCATGCTGCGGCTCTCCTCTGGGCGTCTGCCGCCGGGCAAGCGGCACGAACACCCCCTCTTGGCCAGCAAGGATACGGACCCGCGCGCGCCGGCGTATCGACATTGCGCGGCACCCGTTACGCTGCGCATCCATGACAACTCTGCCCGCCACCCCCCTCCGCCTGATCGACGAGCTGCGCAGCCTGCCATCCGGCGGCTCGCCGGTCCTAGCGGTGACGCTTGGGACGTTCACCCTGCGCCTCGCCACCGGCGTCACGGGCACCATGCTGCTCTTCTACTACGCGTCGTTCCCCTCATTCGGCGCCGCCGCAGTGCAGCCGTGGGAAGTGGGGATCCTCGGCGCGCTGTTCTACCTGTCAGAGCTGGTTGGCTCGCCCATCTTCGGCATCTTGTCGGACCGCATCGGCCATAGGCGGATGATGCTGGTGGGTCCGGCGTTTGGCGCCATCGCCGTCATCATCACGGCCTTCACCACCAGCCTGATCGTCATCGGGGCCACCCGCCTGCTGGAGGGTGCCTCAACGGCCGCGTCCGTGCCCTCGATCCTAGGCTTCATCGCCTTTGCCACCGCCAGCAACGAGCTTGCCCGCGGCAAGGCTGTGGCGCGGTTTGAGGCGGCAACGCTGGCGGGCCTCATGGTGGGCATGGTGCTGGCCGGGTTCCTCTTTCCGCTGCTGCACGCGTGGGCGTTCCTGATCAACGCGGTGCTGTACGGGGTGTCGTTTGCGCTGTACCGCTTTGGCGTCCGCAAGGATGCAGAGCCCGCGTCGGCGTCGGCCAACCACGACAAGACGGAGGGTCTGGCGCGCTACACACGGATCCTGCGCGGCAGCCACGTCTGGGTCCTGGCGCCCACCTGGATCGCCATCAACGCAACGCTGGGTCTGTACACCAGCCAGACGCTCTTTCAGCTGGTCCGGGCGCCGGATCCTGCGTTTGCCAGCCAGCAGCTGATGGGCGGGTTCTCGCCAGTCCAGATCAGCGTTGGGCTTGGCCTCGCAGGACTGCTCTTCTTCGCCGGGCTCTTCTACTGGGGCGGCCGGTTCAAGTACATGGCGCGCACAACGATCATCCTGCGCGGCATCGTCGGCGGGGCTGTGCTGCTGGTGGCGGGCGCGCTGATCAATCACGCTGCCGGTGCCCCGCTGCCGGTGACGCTGGCACTGATTGGGGTGGCAGGCGTAGGGCTGTTTGTGCTGGCGGGGGCAACGCCCGCAGCCATTGGCCTGCTCGCCGACATGACGGAGGCGTACCCGGACGATCGCGGCGCCATCATGGGCCTGTACTCGGTGTTCCTCGGGTTGGGCCAGATCATCGGCAGCACGCTTGGCGGTCTGGCTGCGCAGGGCTACGGACTTGACGGCATCTTTGGCGCCTCGGTGGTGCTGCTTGGCGTGGCCGTCCTCCCCATTCGGCGGCTGCGCCGGTACGAGCACCACGTGGGAGCGCCCGTGCTGGTGGACGGCACCGCTCCCAAGACCCACTAGGTCCAGGAGACCCGGCAATCCCATGCGCAACCCAGCACTCGTCCCGGCCAGGGCCATCCGTGGCGCGCGCGGTGCAGTTGTCGCGCCTCACCATCTGGCAAGTGCCGCGGGCCTCGCCGTGCTCGCGGCAGGTGGTCACGCCGTTGATGCCGCTATCGCCACAAACGCCGTCCTGGGCGTGGTCATGCCCAACGGGTGCGGCATCGGCGGCGACGCGTTCTGGCTGGTCTGGGACGAGGCGGCTGGCGAGCAAGTGGCGCTCAACGGCTCCGGACGTGCGCCCGCGGGGATCTCCGCATCGGCGCTCCGGGCAGCTGGTCTCACCCGCATGCCGCTGCGCGGGCCACTGCCCATCACCATTCCGGGCGCGGTCCGATCATGGTCGGACGCCCATCGCCGCTGGGGCCGCCTGTCGCGCTCGGCCGTCCTGGCCGCGGCAATTGAACACGCGGACGCAGGGTTCCCGGCGTGGGACGGGCTGGTAGAGGCTGTCGAGGGGACCAACGCGTCCATCGGCACAGAGCCCTGGACCGCCGGGTTCCGGCAAGTCTGGCGCCCAAACGGCCAACCCTGGCGCCCCGGCGAGGTCATTCGCCTGCCCGCGCTGGCCGGCACGCTGCGCACGCTTGCGGACCGGGGCTTTGACGAGTACTACGACGGCGATCTGGCCGACAGGATCGCGGCGGGGTTGGCCAAGGCCGGCGGCACGCACACCGCGGCGGATCTGCACGCCCACCACAGCGACTGGACCACGCCACTCGCCACCACGTATCGCGGCGTCCGCGTCACCACGCATCCGCCCAACAGCAGCGGCGTGCTGGCGCTGGAGATCCTCAACGTGCTTGCACAGATGGAGCCGCCGCCGGGAGCGTCATTTGACGGGCGCGGCTGGAGCAATCCCGCGTGGCCCCACCTGTGGCTCGAAGCCGCCAAGCTTGTCTATGCGGACCGCGATGCCCACCTCGCGGATCCTGCGTTCCGGGACATCGCGGTGGACTGGCTGCTCTCGGCCGAGCACGCACGGGAGCTGGCAGGGCGCCTTGATCCGGGGCGAGCTGATCCCTCCCCCACCCCGGTGCGGACGCTTGTGGGCGGGACGATCTACCTGGCGGTGGTAGACGCGCAGGGCAACGCGGTGAGCCTGATCCAGTCCAACGCTGCGGGCTTTGGCTCGGGCGTTGTGGACCCCGTGACCGGGATCCACTACCAAGACCGCGGCGCCTCGTTCTCGCTGGAAGCAGCACACCCCAACGTGCTGGAACCCGGACGGCGCACGGCCCACACGCTGCTGCCAGGGATGCTGTTCCGCGAGGGCGGGGTCCGGCCGTGGATTGTGGCTGGGTCCATGGGCGGGGACATCCAGCCCCAGATCCACGTGCAACTGGTGTCCGCCTTGGTGGACGGGGGCGCCGACATCGCCACAGCCGTTGCTGCGCCACGCATCACCGTGGAGCCGGACGGGTGGCTGGCGCCGCCCACGCGGGTGCTGGTCGATGGCGAACTGGCCGACGGTGTCGAAGCGGGCCTGCGGGCGCTCGGGCACGGGATCAACCGAATAGGGTTTGACGGCGGTCTTGGCCATGAGCACGCCATTGAGCTGGTGGACGGCGGACCGGCGGTTGGCGGGACGCTTGCGGCCATCGCTGACCCGCGCAGCGCGGGGCTCGCGGCGGTCCGCTAGGGCGTGCCGGGGTGTGCTGCGGTTCGCCACAGGCCCGATCGCCGGTGGCCGAGTGGTATCCTCGGCCCCGCCGGTGGCAGCCGCGCTCACACCGATCTGCCGCCGGCTTCGCATGAGATTTCGGAGGCATCGTTGACCTCAAACGTCGGCCAGAGCTACCCCTACACAAGCGAGCCTGAGGCGCAGCGCGCCGAGACGATCACGTCGCTGCTGGCGGCGCGGGCGGACCTCGCCGCAACGCTGGCGGCCGATACCACGCCGCTAGACGCGCAGGACCGCTGGTGGGTCTACAAGTGCCCCACAAAGGGCTGCGCCGGTCTGCTGCACGCCGCGGGTTATGCGGCCGAGAAGCACGCCGTGTACGTCGTCTGCGATGGGACCTGCGCCAAGACGTTCCTGCGCTAACCGCGCGCCACCCTTGGTGATCACGCAGCGCGAGTCGCGCCGTCGCCTGATCCGCGACACGCTGATCATCAACGCGTCCATCATCGCGTTTGGCTTCATGTTTGGGCTGGCCGCGCGCAACGCCGGCTATTCGCCCCTTGAGGCGATGGCGATGAGCACGTTCCTCTTCGCGGGGGCTGCCCAGTTTGCGGGCGTGGGCTATGTGGCGGCCGGGCTCCCGTGGGCACCCATCGTCGTCCTCACGCTGTTCCTCAACGCGCGCCACATCTTGTACAGCGCCGCGCTTGCGCCCCGGCTGCGCGAGTTCTCGGCGCCGCGTCGGGCGCTCATGGCCCACTTCCTCACCGATGAGGCCTTTGCGCTCACAGCCGCCCACTTCCACCGGATTGGCCATGCCGATGAGGGCGGGTACTGGATCGCGGCACTCGGCGGCGTGTTCATCCCCTGGAACCTCTCCACGCTTGCGGGCGTGCTGTTGGGCGGCGCCATCCCGGACCCGTCCAAGTTCGGGCTGGACATCGTGTTCCCGGCCGCCATGGGCGGTCTTGCCGTGGGGCTGATGCTGGGCCGGCGCGAGATTGTTGCGGCCTGCACGGGTGCGCTGGTGGGCGTGGGCGCGTCCCTGGCCCTTGGGCCGGGCGTGGGCATCATGATCGGCGGGCTGCTGGGGCCCCTGGCGGGCATGGCGATGCCGGGGCCCGATGTCGCCGGGGCTGGCGGGCCGCGTGCGGGGTCGCCCGAGTCCGAACTGGCTGGACGGCCGGTGGATCTCGATGAGGCGATTGCTGACCTGGCGACGATGCCGGAGGTTGCTCCGTGAGCACCCAGCTTGTCCTGCTGGCAATCCTGATGGGGCTTGCCACGTATCCGTCCCGAGCGCTGCCGATGCTGGCTCCGGGCATTGAGAAGCTGCCGCCGCGCGCGCTGCAGTACCTGCGTCTGGTGGGCCCGGCGGTGCTGGCGTCGCTGGCGGCGGCGAACACGTTTGTGGTCACCTCCACCGACGGCGTCCGCGCCCTCCACCTCGACGTGACTGCAGCAGGCGTGCTGCTCTGCGTGGTGCTCACGGCGTGGCGGCGGAACCTGCTGCTGGGCCTGATCGGCGGGATGGCGCTGGTCGCGGTGGCGAGGGCGCTGGGCGCGGCCTGATCGTTCCATTGGCTTGCGCGCAGGTGTGTCACCGCGGCTGGGATCAGCCCCGCCGGGCCGTGGCCTCCACCTCGATGCGCAGGCTTGGGCGGATCAGCCCAGCCACAAGGAGGAGCGTTGCCGCGGGGCGGATGTCGCGGAACAGCTCCCCGTGGACGGCGAGGACGGCGTCGATATCGGCCGCGTCCACCAGGTACATCCGTGTCCGGACGATGTCACGGAGCGAGAAGCCGGCTTCGCGCAGCGCCCGCTCCACAACCTCAAACGCGGCCCGGGTCTGGGCGCCAGCGTCACCGGGATGGCGCGACTCGCCGTCGGGGCCCGCATCGGTGGTGCCCGCCACCTCGCAGGTGTCGCCAGCGACGACCGCCCGCGAATAGCCCGCAACCGCCTCCCAGGGTCCGCCGCTGGAGATCCGCCGATGCGTCACTTCGGAGACGCCGCCGAAGCCGGGGCCGCGGACGCCGCCGCCTTCGCCCGCCGCTCTGCCGCCCAGCCGCGGACCACGGGATCGCGCCCGGCAGCCGTGATCAGCGCCGCCAGCAGCGTCGTTCGCGGCACGATGGACGAGACCTCCAGGTACTCGCCCGGGGAGTGGTCAAGCCCGCCAATAGGCCCAAGCCCGTCAATCGTCGGCACGCCCATGCCGGCAGTCGTGTTGGCGTCGGACGCCCCGCCCGTGGCGGCATCGCGCAGCTCAAAGCCCATGGCATCAGCCAGGGACACGGCATGGTCCACGAGGCGGCCGGATCGCTCCAGCTTCTCCATCGGCCAATGGCGGCCAGCCTCCACCAGCTCAAAGGTCACGTCCGGTACGGCGCGCGGAGCGGCGATCAGCTCGCGGATGGCCGCCTCAACGGCAATCAGGCCCTCGCGGGTCACGGCGCGGACGTCCACCTGCATTGAGCAGCGCTCGGCAACCACGTTGGGCCGCGTTCCACCCTCCAGCACGCCCACGTTCACCGTCACGCCCGGCCAGCGGCCATTGAGCGCATGCAGGTCTGTGACCAGCCGGGCAGCCTCAAGGATGGCGCTGCGGCCCTTCTCGGGCTCAACCCCTGCGTGCGACGCCTTGCCAAACACGGTGATCACCGCGTCCAGCGTGCCCTTGCGGCGCGAGACAATGTCGCCGTTGGCGCGGGCGCACTCCAGCACAAAGCAGAGGTCCGCCTCAGCGGCAATCCGCCGGATGTGGGGCGACGAGACCATCGAGCCGATCTCCTCGTCCGGGTTTGCCACAAACACCAAGCGCGCCAGCGGCAGACCGCCGAGGGCATCGCGGATGGCGCCAATCGCGTAGAGCCCGGCCAACAGCCCGCTCTTCATGTCGGTGACGCCTGGCCCAGTGGCGATGCCGCCGGAGATCTCAAACGGGCGCTCCGCCGCGGTGCCCGGATCAAACACGGTGTCCATGTGGCCGATACAGAGCAGCGTGGGCCCGGCGGGGTCAGCCCCGGCAAACTCCGCCACCACCGTCTCACCCAGGTCCTGATCATTTGGGTGGCTCACAACGTGCGCGCCGAGCGTCCGAAGCCGGGCGGCGGTAAAGCGGCCAACCGCGTCCACGCCATCCTTGGTGTAGCTGCCGCAGTCCGTGTTGACCAGGCGCTCAAGGTCGGCGATGTACGCGTTATGGGTGCGCTCAACCGCCTCGCGCAGGGCGGCCAGCTCGTCGTGGGCAACGAGATCGAGGGGAAGGTCCATCGGCGCAGGATAGCCGGGGCGGGTTTGTAGCGCGGACGGCGCGAACGCCCAAAACCGGGCGGCGCGCTGCCGTATCCTCACCCGACCGTGCGACTCGTTGAGATTCGGTTGTTTGAGGGGCCTTCCGTCTACCGGCTGCTGCCGGTGGTCAAGGTTGAGGTTGCCGTGGGCCGGACGCGGGTCTGGCGCGGCTCGCGAACCGAACAGGACGGCAGCCTGGTCCACCTTGCGCGACCGGTTGCCGCGGACGAGTGGCCGGACCCGGTCACGGACCTTGTCGCCTGGACGCGGCGGCTGCGCATAGACCATGCAGAGCACGCTGGGCCCGTGGCGGTGCATCGAGCGTCCGACGCTGGCCGCTGGGTCATCACGTGGCCGTGGAGCGGGGCGGAGCGCGCACGGCTGATCGCCGAGGCGGCGGTGGACCTTGCGCTGCGCTCGGTGTCGCCGGGTCGCCACGTGCGGCTCACAGGTATGCAGACACGGGTGCTCGGTCGTTGGACGGAGCGGATCACGGCCGCGCGAGCAACGCCCCCCGGGTGGATCCGCGATGAAGCGCGCCACATCCCCGTGGTGTCCATCACCGGCACCAATGGCAAGTCAACCGTCACCCGGCTGATCACGCACATCCTGCTGCGCTCCGGCCGCCGCGTCGGGACCACCACATCCGACGGGATCCTTGTGGATGAGCAACTGGTAGAGGCTGGCGACTGGACGGGGCCGGGCGGTGCGGCGGCGGTTCTCGGCCGTTCAGACGTGGACGTGGCGGTCCTGGAGACGGCGCGCGGCGGGCTGGTCCAGCGCGGCATTGGCTACGAGTCAAACCAGGCGTCGGTCTTCACCAATGTGTCGTCTGACCACCTGGACTTGGGTGGCGTCCACACGCTGGCGGAGCTTGCAGAAGTCAAGTCCACGGTGTGCCGCATCACGCGCGCGGACGGCTGGGTCGTCCTCAACGCCGACGACCCGTACGTGGCGGCGCTGGCCCGGCGGGTCCGGGCAAAAGTGGCGTGGTTCTCGATAGACCTTCCGGGCTCAGCGGTGCTTGCCCGCCACCGGGTCAAGGGCGCCCGCGCGTACACGCTTGAGGACGGATATCTGGTGGCCCGCGAGGACGGTGCGGCCGTGCCCTTCTTGGCCGTTGCAGACCTGCCCGTGGCCCTTGGGGGGTTGGCCCCCTACAACGTGGCCAACGCGCTGGCGGCAGCGGCCGGGGCGCGGGCGATGGGTGCCACGCTTGAGGAGGTTGCCGACGGGCTGCGCGACTTCCGACCCTCGGCAGAGCTTTCACCAGGCCGGATGAACCTCTTCACGCTGGGCCAGCGCATCGTGATCGTGGACTTTGCGCACAACGAGGCAGGTGCTGAAGCAATCCTCGCCGTTGCCGCAGCCGTGGCGGCGGGCGCGGGCGCCACGTCGGTCACGGCCCCGGTCACGGCCCCGGTCACGGCGATCATCGGGACCGCGGGTGATCGCCCGGACGACACGCTGCGCGGTATCGGCCGCATCACTGCGGGGCGTGCCCAGCGGGTAGCGGTCAAGGAGACGCGCGCCTACCTTCGCGGCCGACCGGCTGCCGATGTGGTGCGGCTGCTGCGCGAAGGGCTTGCCGAGGGTGGC
Organism: uncultured Chloroflexota bacterium; assembly: GCA_903925955.1. Classification (GTDB taxonomy): domain Bacteria; phylum Chloroflexota; class Limnocylindria; order Limnocylindrales; family CSP1-4; genus CAIXZV01. The sequence goes on along the minus strand of CAIYHO010000135.1, from coordinate 31,145 downwards.
GCAAACCTTGCCGACGTGCCGGTCTACGAGACGGAGGTTGCCGCGCTGGAGTCCGAGCTGTCGGGCGCGGACGCGCCCCAGGTCATCGTTCTGTTCTGCCACGAGCAGCGGGACGAGGTCTTCGCGCTGCTGGCGCAACTGGGCGCGAAGGCACGCAACGGCAACCACGCTTGACGCGCTCAGCGCGCCGGACGCGGCGGCCCAACTGTGAGCGCCGCCCCGTCGCTCCCCTACTCCAGGAACGACCCCAGCTCGCCCGGATCCGCAAGCGCTGAACCGCCCTGTGCCTTTGCGCCAAACTCCATCGCGGCGCGATAGACCCCCACGGAGTCGTCCGCGCACACCACGATCAGGTCGCCCGGAACAGCCCGTCGGAACGCGACGTGGACCGCGGCGCTCTCCTCGAGGATTGTCTCCACGTGCGTGGTTTGCGCACCCTCGGTGGAGGCGCGGGCGGCCCGCACCCCTTCCGCCACGTGCCCGGCTGTCTCACCCTGCGTGCGTCCGCGGAGGCCCCTGTCCTCGCGGATGATGATCTCGTCAAACGCAGAGGCGGCAAGGTACCCATAGTCGTACTGGTCCTTGTCGCGACGGTCTCCCGGCGTCCCGATAATCCCGATGGCCCGCCCGGATCGCCCGTGGGCATCGGTCACCATCCGGTTGACAAAGTCAGCCAGCTGGCGCATGCCGTCCACGTTGTGGCAGTAGTCGATGATGACGCGCATCCCGCCAACTTCCACCATGTTGAGCCGGCCGGGAGCCTGGAAGAACGACGTGGTGAACGTCCGCAGCCCTTGGCGAATGTCGTGGAGGTGGGCGCCAGACGCCCACGCTGCAGCGGCCGCGGCAAGCGAGTTGGCCACGTTCATCCGCGCCTTGCCGCCAAACGTGGCCGGCATGAGGTGCGTGTACAGGACCGGCATCACGCGCGGCCCGTGGCGGAGCACCATCAGTTCGCCCTGCGGCGTGTCCTGCAGGACAAACGCGGCATTGCCGCGCGACGTGTGGCCGTCCACGCGATCGAAGCCGTCCTCGCCCTTGTTCTTCGACATCGAGAAGAGGATCACGCGGCCCGCGCAATGGCGGCCCATCCGGTAGACGTGGGAGTCATCCGCGTTGAGGACGGCTGACCCGGATCGCGGCACCGCGCCCACCAGGACGCCCTTGACGTTTGCCAGCTGGCCCAGCGTGTCGATCCCGCCGAGGCCCAGATGGTCTCCGGTGACGTTGGTGACCACGGCCACGTCGTTGCGGTCGTAGCCCAGGCCTTCGCGCAGGATGCCGCCGCGGGCCACCTCAAAGACCGCTGTGTCCACGGTGGGGTTCTGCAACACCATCTGGGCGGACTTTGGCCCGGACATGTCGCCGCGCTTCATCAGGCGTCCATCGATGACGATGCCGTCGGTGGACGTCATGCCCACCCGCTTGCCCATCATCTTGAGGATGTGGGACAGCATGCGGACGGTGGTTGTCTTGCCGTTGGTGCCCGTCACCGCAAGGATGGGGATGCGCGCGTTGGCGCCCGGAGGGAAGAGCAGATCGATGACGGGCTTCGCCACGTATTGCGGCTCGCCCTCGGTGGGGTGCGTGTGCATCCGGAAGCCCGGGGCCGCGTTGATCTCCACGATGCCGCCACCGGTCTCGCGCACAGGCTCCGTGATGTCCGGGCACACAAAGTCGATGCCCGCGATGTCAAGACCCACCACCAGGGCCGCTGTCTCCGCAATCTCGATGTTGTCGGGATGGGCCTCATGCGTCCGGTCGATGGACGTGCCGCCGGTTGACATGTTGCCGGTGAGGGCAAGCTTGACGAAGGCGCCGCCCTCGGGGATGTCGTCGTAGGTGTAGCCCTGGCCCGCCAGGACCTCCTCGGCGTTGGCGTCAAGCTTGATGCGCGTGAGGACCTTCTCGTGGCCGATGCCGCGGCGGGGATCCGCGTTCACGGTCTCCACGAGTTGACGGATCGTGTGCACGCCGTCCCCGGTGACGCTTGCGGGGACACGCTCGGCGATGGCGGCCAGCTTGCCGCCGATCACGAGGCAGCGGTAATCGCGCCCGGTGATGTAGGTCTCAACGATGACGTCGCGGCTGCGGCTCTGGCGGAGGGCCTCGGGGAAGGCGCCGCGGACTGCGGCCTCGTCTCGCAGGTCCAGCGCCACGCCACGGCCGTGGTTGCCATCCAGCGGCTTGACCACACAGGGGTAGCCAAGGCGTCGGGCGGCCGCGACTGCCTCATCCTCGCTCTGCACCACTTCGGAGCGCGGGACGGGCATGCCGGCCGAATCGAGCAGTCTGTTCGTGAGCTTCTTGTCAGACGCGATGTCCACGGCGATCCCGCCGGTCCGGCTGGTCATCGTGGCGCGAATGCGCTGCTGGTGCACGCCCTGGCCAAGCTGGACCAGGCTGAAGCGGTCAAGGCGGATGTAGGGGATGTCGCGGCTGGCCGCCTCATCGAGAAGCGCCTGCGTTGACGGGCCAAAGGCCAGCCGCTCCGCGCTGCGGATGAGCGTGTCCACCTCGTCCTGGAAGTCAAACGCGTGCTCGGGATCGCCCGGCGCCACCAGGTGGTTGACAAGCCTGACGGCAAGCTTGCCGGCGTCGATGCCCACCTGCTCGGCGCGGTACTCGTAGATCACGTTGTAGCGGCCGTACTCGCCGGTGCCGCGGGTCTTGCCGTGGCGGACATCTGTCCCGGCCAGGTTCTGCAGCTCCAAGGCAACGTGCTCGGCGACGTGCCCTGCCCACGTGCCATCGCGCATCCTGGAGATGAACCCGCCGCGGCGGCCCAGCGAGCAGGCGTGGTCATCAAGGCTGGGCAGCAGCCCCACAAGCGTGTCCACAAACCCCGGGATCGTGGAGCTTGGGAACTCCTCCAGCGAACCCAGGTCCACCACCATCCGGATGACGGGCTTGGGCGACCAGTAGTTGGGGCCGCGCATGATCTTCGTGTCAAGGATGCGGAGCGTGGGCTGGGGGCCGCCGGGCGTGGCGTCGGGCGCCGCGGCGGGCACGCCGGCAGCCGCCGCCGCGGGCTCGTCCGGGGTCTGCTTGGTCCGCTTCCTTGGTGTCGGATCCACTTGGGCCACCTGTTCCCTCCTCGCGTCCCTCGCCTGCGTTGTGGGTGCGGAGTGTACGCGGCCCAGTGGCCGGAGGTCAGGTCAGGACGACGCCAGCCCCCTTGGTCCGTCGTGATCGGTGGGGCCGATCGATTTCGCGCACCAGACCCTCAGGTGATCGGTGGTGCCGATCAAATCGACCGGCTTCCTGCCCGTTGGGCGACATCGCACGTCGAAATGATCGGTGGTGCCGATCGGATCGACCGCCCGCGCGGGGAATCGATCGGTGGTGCCGATCGCACCGACATCCAGGTGTCAGGTCAGGACGACGCGAGCGCCTCGCCCTCGACCACGACAAGCTTGGGCGCGTCAACGCGCGTGCGCCGACGAAGGTCAAAGCGGTAGCCCGCGGGCAGCGAGTGGAGCACCACGTTGCTGATCATCAGGGGCCGGTGACCGCGGATCTCCCAGGCATCGGTCTCGGACGCCGCACCGTCCACCACCGTCACCGAGCCCCGGCCGATGACCTCCATGACGCCGTCCGGACCCACGACGCCCGCCGTGTCCTCGTCCACGCCAAGGCCCAGCAGCATCGGGTTCTGCGCGATGAGGCTGAGCAGCCGCCCAAGCCTGTTCCGCTGCTGGAAGTGCTGGTCCACGATGACCCCGGGCAGCAGCCCCAGACCCGCGGCAATCTGCGCCATGCGGTGCTTGGGCGTGGCGCCCGATGCGCCAAACGCAATCATGTGGCTGCTGACCGCACTTGCGCCGGCCGAGGTGCCCCCGACAACCGCGCCATGCTCAAACCGCTCCACGATGGCTGCGGCGAGCTTGGTGCCGCCAATCATGGACGAGAGCCGAAGCTGGTTGCCACCGGTCATGAAGACGCCGGTGGCATCGGCAACGCCCTGGGCCACGTGCTCGTCGTTGGCCTCTTGGCGTGTCACCGCGTGGACCGGGGTGACGTCGGCCGCGCCCAGACCCGTGAAGATCTCGCGATACCGCTCGCCGGCCTCAACGCCAAACGAGGACGCGGTGCTGATCACGGCGATCTTGGCCGTCTCACCGCCGGCGAGCGCGACAAACCTGCCGAGGATGACCCGGTCACGGACCTTGTCCTCAGCGCCCCCGATCACCATCACGGTTCCCTGTGCCACAGCCCGGGGAGTATACGGGCGTCTGACCGCAATCCCGACGATACGCCCGCCGACGCGCGACAATGGCGATCCGATGACGATCCCCGCGGCCAACGCGCTCCCCCGCCCCAACCCGGCAGGACACCCTCATCACGAGGGCGTCGTCCGGCGCGCACTGCGGCGGGAAGCTGTCCGGCTGAGCGAACCGCACAGGATCGCGGCGATGGCCCTCCTCATTGTCATCTTCGCCGTGCTGCTGGCCGCGATGGCCGCCCGGGCCGACACTGCCGGCGCCGATGCCCGCGCGTATTGGGCCGCAGTCCGCATCTGGCTTGACGGCGGTGACCCATACCACCCCACGGGGCCGTTTCTGCCCTATGTGTACGCACCGTGGATGCTGCCGTTCTTCATCCCCTGGGCCATGCTGCCATGGGATGCCGCGTGGTTCGTCTGGCGCGGGCTGGCCATCCTGCTGCTGCTCTGGACCATCCGCTGGGCGTACGCCCGCAGACCACTCCCCACGGCGCTCGTGCTGCTGGCGCTGGCAATCCCCATTGGCACAAACCTCGACACGGGCAACATCAACCTGCTGCTTGCGGTGGCGCTGTTTGGCGCACAGTTTGGCCATGGCAGGCTTGGCGGGCTGATCTGGGGCCTCGCCACGTGGATGAAATGGGTGCCAGCGCCGCTGTGGCTTGTGCTGCCGGCGCGGGCACGCGGCTGGGGGCTGATCGTGCTGGCGTGCTCGGGACTCCTCTCGCTGGTGATGCTGCCGCTCACCATCGTGCAGCTCCAAGCCCTGTTTGGCTTTGGGCCACGACCCCTGCGCGCAGACTTCCTGATCTTTGCGTGGGCCGCCATGCCCTGGTGGTGGCGACTGGCGCACCCGTTTGCGTTTCTCTCTCCGCGGGCGTGGAGTGTGGCGGGGCGCCGCGTCGGCGGGCGGGCGGCCTCATGGGCGCGCTCATTCCGGGCGGCGCCGGACCCAACGGCTCGTCGCGCGGTTGCACGGCTGCGGATCTGGGCAGCGCGCTTCGTGGGGCTGCATGAGGCGCAGCCCGCTCCTTGGCAGCGGCGCCGTGTGGCGGACCAGATCCCCGGGCACCGCGACGCGGTGAAGACCGGGGACTAGGGTCCGGGGCTACGCCCGGCGACTCGCCTCGATTGGCCGCCCGGCCTCGTCCAGCGCCACGGTTGCGTGCAGCCGGACCAGCGCCTTGTCGGTGGCGCCCTTCGCCGCGTACTTGAACAGCGAGCGGTCCACCGAGTAGATGGCCGTGGACGCCAGGCCAATGGAGCCCAGCCGGTACGTGAACACCGGGTTCTCGGGGTTGCCCGCGTAGTGGTGGCAGGCGCCGCCCGCGGTGATCACCGCAAGGTTTGCCTCGCCGCCAAACGCGTCATGCAGCGCGCCCAGCAGATGGCCCACGGGCTCCGTGTCGGACCAGGCGTCCTCAAGCCAGCGCTGGCCAACCTCGCTGTCGGCTCGACCCTGGATGCGGCCCTGCGCTCGATATCGGGCACGGTGCGGCTTGTAGTCCAGCAGGTCGCCGTTGTGGCTGAACGCAAAGCGGCCGGCCGGATCATCAAAGGGCTGCGTATCGGGCAGCGCCAGCGTGGACAGGCGCGACGGGCGCCGAAGGTGGACCAGCAGGCTCGTGGTCTCGATGGCGCCGAGCGTTTCCAGACGGCGATCGTCGCGGAAGCGGCCGATGTCCCGATGGGTGGCCAGCGTGCCGTCCGGGGTCAGCCAAGTGGCGCCCCAGCCGAAGCGGGCGCTCCCCCACTCCTCCATGCGCTCGGCCAGGGGCCAGAGCTCCGCAAGGCGGAACGGTGTGGCGGCACGGGCAACGAACTGTTCGCACATAGGCCCGGGATCATAGACGGATCACGCCATGACGCGTGGCGCAGGTGCCGAAATCCCGTACCGTCCGCGGGGAGGACGGTAGGCACGGTCGGCCCCGGGCCCGTCGGTCCCAAATTCGCTACCGTCCGTGGGGAGGACGGTAGCCAACGAGTTTCTGGCTACCGTCCGTGGGGAGGACCGTAGACGCAAACTCGGGTCCGTCCCGTGCGTGGGGCGGCGGCTGACGTGGCGGCCAACTTGGATACCGTCCTCCAGGAGGACGGCTGGTGAAATGGCAGCCGGGAGGGCGATACTTCCCGCATGCGGAAGCTGATTGGGGCGATCGTCGCCGGGCTGGCGTTGGCGCTTGCTGCGTCGCTGGCGCAATCGGCGCCGCTGCTTGTGTCGCCCACGCCGGATCCCCTGGCGCCGCTGCCCGCCGGCTCGCACACGCCGGGCGAACTGGAAGCCGCCCTGGCGCTGGCCGTGGCCATCCGGGACGCACCGCCTGACACGAACGGCTTCGTGGGCTACATCCGCCGAGGCGGCAACCTGCCGGACGTGGAGATGTCGGGGTCCACCGCCACGGTCTTCACCTCCATGGCCAAGACGGAGGCATCCGGGGTGCCCGCGATGTACCTCTGCATGCACGTCCGCTCGCTTGCGGCCAAGGTGGGCGGCATCGAGACCGTGGTCATCGCGGGCGGCGCGGGCGGGCGCGAGGTCGTGTCCACCTGCAATCAGGCCGGCACCTCCTAGCCCGCGATCCCCGATGCGCACCCACCGACTCGCAGCGCTGTGCGTCGCGGCCGCGCTGTGCGTCGCGGCTTGCAGCGGCCCAGCGCCATTGCCGTCCGCGGCAGCCCAGCTCCGCCCGCCTCCCAACGCCGCGGCGGTCACCGACGCCATCGCCGAAGCGGGGCTTCGCGCGCAGCTTGACCGGCTCGCGGCAGCATCGGCCGGCTTCGACACCTTTCGGGCCACGGGCACCGCCGGCTTCGATGCGGCCGCAGCCGTTGTGCGCGCCCAACTCATCGCCGCCGGGTGGACGGTGACCGAAGACCGGTTCATGGCGCCGGTCTTCGAGGACGAGGGCGGATCCCAACTCGAGGTGGGCGGCCACAGCTTCACGGGCGGCGAGATCAAGCCGCTGATCTACGCCCCGTCTGGCGAGGCAGCAGGGCCGGTTGTCGCCATCGACTGGGACCCGCATGCCACCGGACCCGGCACCAAGGGCTGCAAGCCCGCCGACTACGGCAACCTGCCCGCCAACGCCATCGTCCTCGTCCGCTCTGGCCCCTGTTATCGGCGTGACGAGGTGCTTGCCGCGCAGGCTGCGGGTGCCGCCGGGTTTGTTGCGGTCATCCCGGGGCTGCCCGCTGGCGTGGTGCTGCGGCCCACGCTCATACCCCCCGACGGGCTGGCGATACCTGCGGCTGCGGTGTCGGCCGAGGCGGCCCAGGCGCTCGCGGACGCGGCTGCCGCCGGCGCCACGGCGCGTCTGGAGACCCACGCAAAGACGCGGCTGACGGAGACGGCGTCAATCCTCTCGGAGCTGCCCGGGACCGCCCCGGATCAGGCGGTGCTGCTCGGAGCGCACCTCGACTCCGTCATCGATGGCCCCGGCATGAACGACAACGCCACGGGTGTTGCCGCGCTGCTGGAGATCGCCCGCGCACTGGCCGGGACGCAGCCCACGGCCACCATCCGGCTGGCGTTCTGGACCGGCGAGGAGGTGGGGCTCCAGGGATCGGCTCACTACGTGCGCTCGCTCAGCCAGAGCGCCGCCCAAGCGATCGTGGCCTACCTCAACGTTGACATGGTGGGCTCGCCCAACGGGTTTGTGGGCGTCTACGACGAGGAGGCCGCGGCTGCGGGCTCAGATGCCGTGCGGGCGCTCCTCGCTGCTGGACTGACGCGGCTTGGCACAACACCTATTGGCATCGATCTTGGCGGCGGCTCCGACCACGTGCCCTTCCAGCAGGCGGGAATCCCCACGGGCGGCGTGTTCTCGGGCGCGTCGGAGGTGCTGGACGCGGCGCAGGCCGCAACCTTTGGCGGCACGATGGGGGCGCGCGCCGATACCTGTTACCACCTCGCCTGCGACACGATGGACAACGTGAACCTCCCGCTGGCCCGCCTGCTCACGGCCGGTCTGGCAGATCTCACGGTGCGTCTGGCGACCACCCCGTCCCTGATCAGCCGCTGAGGGCAGGTCCGGCCCAAGCCTCGACAGCGATGGGTGCACCGCCTCCGCGCGCTGCTCAAACAGCTCCACCACCGGGGCGGCAAAGCAGACCGCCACCGACCCCTCCACCTCCAGCACCAGCCTGGCCCGGGCAGCCGGCCGACGCCACCGCTCCCCCGGCGCGTACCGGTGCCACGAGCCGTGCATCCGCAGGTGCGTGCGCAGCTCCAGCCCGTTGTCGAGGCGGATCAGCAGGTTCTTCCCCGCGGCATCCACGGCCGTCACCGTTGCGCCCACAACGCGCTCCACACTGGGCTGTGCGCCGGGGCCGTTGGTGCGTGCCGCCAGGATCGGCCGGCCCACCAGCCACGGCCGCAGCCCGGCGGCGGTCCTGGCGAGGGTGTCGCCCTCGGGCACCTAGACCACCACGGGGAGGACCAGGAACCCCTCGGCCGCGGCGGCCGTACGGAGGCGAGCATCGAAGGTGACGAACGCCATCTCCGCGTCCACCTTCGCAATCACCAGCGCCGACGCCAGATGAACGGCGTCCAACGTGCGCAGGCCGTATCGGACCGCCAGGCGAGCCGCCCACCGGACGAGTTCCGCGTCCACCGCAACCGGCGTGACTTGCCCCCACAGGTCCTCGATTGCGACCCACCCGATCCCCACGTCGCGCCCGTCGCGCACGGCTCGACCAAGCGCCGCGTGCAGTTCCGTGTAGCCGATCAGCGAGGCGAATGGCGCGCCGCCAGTATCCCAGACACGATCCGCCGCCTCGGTGCCAGACTCTGGCACGGCAAGCTTGAACAGCGCGGAGGTGTCGAAGTACGCCGTCACCCGTTGCGCTCCTCGTCCCGCATCTCAAGCAGAATGTCCGTGATCCCGCCCGGGATGTCCGCCGTGATGAGATCAGCTGCGGCTCGTTTCGGCAGCCTCGGCAGGCCCACCTTGCCCTGCTGGTAGAGCTTCAGCGTCAACGCGGAGATGTGCATTGGCACGATGGCGGCGATCACCGTGCCGTGCTCCGTGACCTTGACGGCCCGGCCACCCTTCACCACGTCCAGATAGGCAGAGAGGTGATCCCGCAGCTCACGGATACCCACGCTGATCTCGGCGTACGGGTCTGTGGCAGCCAGAGGCGCCGCCGCCTCACGGGTTCGCTTTGTGGCGCTTTTTCGCTCGCTCATGTGGCGATTATAGCGACGGCCGCTTAGCGGTCGCTTATCTGGCGGGTCGCCCGATGACGGCCTTGCCAGGACGCAGGACGTACCCGCGGTAGCCCTGGACGAACCCAGCGGCGAGCAGTGCATCGCGGCGCGGCCAGGCGGCGACGGGCTCGCTGTCCGCCTTGGCAAGGACCAATTCCCGCACGCGGCCATCCGCCACGAGCGCGCCCAGCGCCGGCAAGGCGGCGGCCAGGACGTCCGGGGCGTCCGCCGGGGGCAGGGCCACCAGCGACGTGCCGCCGCGATCGAGATACAGCGCCGCAGCGCCGTCCACCATCACGACGTACGCGCCCGCCGCACGCCCGAGCGGCCGCCGATCGTGCTCGTCACGCCGGGGCCACGGCAGGGCTGCACCGTATGGGTTGGCGGGATCGGCCGCAGCCAGCAGGTGGACCTCGCGGCTGCTGCCGTCGCGGCTGCTGCCGTCGCGGCTGCTGCCGTCGCGGCTGCTGCCGTCGCGCGCACCGCCAGGGCCGCCGTCCGCCGCCGACGCCTCGCCCGGGCCCGAACGCATGGCCCGCAGCCTGTCCACGGCTCCCGGCAGCGCGAACTGCGCCGCGCCAAGGCCGTCCACGAAGTAGCCGCGGCGAATGCGGCCGCGCTCCTCCAGTGCGCGCAGCACCGGGTACACGGCGCTAAAGCCGCCCTCGATGGCCTCGCCCGCAACCGCTTCCCGCGTCAGGACGCCGTGGCGGTCCAGCAGCGCCAGCGTCTGGGCGTGGAGGCGCTCCGTGGGCGTCGGGTCGGCGGCCGCGCCAACCTCCACAACCGGATCCGCCACCAGCGACCACCGCCCAGCCGCTTCCGGGGGACCCAGCGCGGTCAGCCGCCCAACGCTGGGCCGCTGCCGCGTCGCACCCGACGGTCGCTTCCAGCGCAGTGCCCGCAGCGGGCCAAACGTGTCGTTGGTGACCTCGCCCGCCCAGACGAGGTCCCAAAGCGCGTCCAGCACCTCGCGGTCGGTCTTGCCGCCGACAGCCGTGAAGAGCTCGCGATAGAAGCAGGCGCCGCGCCGCGCAAGATGGGCTCGCAACCGCTGGTGGAGGACGCCGGTCGGGGCGGCGACACCGTCTGGCAGCCCAATCGGCCGCAGCACCTCCCTGCCCGGCCGATACAGCACCACGCGCCCATCGTCGCGGCCAAGGCTCCCGCGTCCCACCCACGCCACTTCGCCCATGGCGCCCAGCTCGTCCAGCAGTCGCGGCAGATACCCCGGCACGCGCGCGGGCAGCACGTCGCGTTCCAGGACGGACGCCGGGATGGGCAGCCCCGCCAGTTGGTCCACCACCTGCGCAAGACGCTCCAGTGCCGACGGACCCGCACGAACCGGGGCGGCCAAACCGCCAACCGCCGCCACGCCCTGCCACGCGGGCAGGAACCGCGCAAGCACCTGCGGGTCAACCGGCTCCACCTCGTGCCGAAGTCGCGCCAGCGAGCGGCGACGGAGCAGCCGCAGCACCTCGGGGTCGCACAACTCGCGACCGGCACCGCCCGGCCGGAACTCGCCGGACATCAGCGTCCCGGCGCCAGCCAGCCGCGCCAGCGCATCGGCAACCACCCCACCCGGCAGCCCCCAGCGCCGCGCCGGACCGTCCGCGGTAAACGGCCCGTGTGTCCGCGCCCAGCGGGCCAACAAGGAGTCCAGTGCACCCACGACGGGCGCGAGATACGCCGCGGGCACCCCGGGCGGCGCGGCAACACCCACGGCATCGCGGTACCGCGCCACGTCCTCAATCGCCAGCCAGCGCGCCTCACCCGCCACACGCACCAAAACCGCCCGCCGCGACCCAGCCAGCTCGGCCAACCAGGCGTCGGCGGCAGCGGGGGCCGACAACACCGCGCTGCCCGCACAACGCGCCGCCACCTCGTCCGCGGACAGGTCGCCCAGCCGCCGCAGCAGGTCGTGCACCTGGTCCACCGTGTCCGCGCGCCGGTCCTCCACAAGCGCCTGCAGCGACAGCTCAAGCTCGGCCAGCGCATCGGGATCCAGCAGCTCGCGCAGTTCCTCCTGGCCAAGCAGCCCGGCCAGCAGGTCGCGGTCAAGCGTGAGCGCCTGCGCCCGGCGCTCGGCCATCGGCGCGTCGCCCTCGTACATGTAGGCGGCGACGTAGTCGAAGAGCAATGACGATGCGAAGGCCGATGCCTTGGCGGTCTCCACGGAGTGGACCGCGATCTCGCGTTTGGCAACGCCGCCAAGGACCTCCCGGAGCGCGGGCAGGTCAAAGACGTCGGCGAGGCACTCGCGATACGTCTCCACGAGGATTGGGAACGAGCCGTAGCGCGACGCCACTGCCAGCAGGTCCGCGGCCCGCTGGCGCTGCTGCCAGAGCGGCGTGCGGATGCCGGGGCGGCGCCGGGGCAGGAGCAGCGCCCGCGCCGCGTTCTCGCGGAACCGCGACGCAAAGAGCGACGACTGCCCAACGCGCCCCACCACCAGGTCCTCCACCTCGTCTGGGTCCGGGAACAGCAGCTCCTCCACCCCGTCCAGCGTGCCGTCGCCCTCGGGCAGCCGGATGGCGATGCCGTCGTTGGACCAGATGGTCTGGACCGAGAGGCCCAGCCGCTCCTGCAGCCGCGCCTCCAGCGCCAGCGTCCACGGCGCATGCACGCGGCCGCCAAACGGCGAGAGGATCACCAGCCGCCAGTCGCCAAGCTCGTCGCGGAATCGCTCCACCACAATCCGCTTGTCCGTGGCCAGGGCGCCCGCGGTCTCGCGCTCGTCCTCGAGATAGGAGAGCAGGTTTTCGGCCGCGAAATCGTCAAGGTCGTGGTCGCGGCGAAAGCGTTCGCCTGCAGCAGCTCGACCGCGCGCGCCGCGAGCCAGATCGGCCTCGGCCAAACGCGTGAAGGCGCCAATGGCGCGGCCAAGCTCCACCGGGCGCCCCACGGCGTCACCCTTCCAGAACGGCAGCTTCCCGGGCACGCCCGGCGCCGGCGTCACGGTGACGCGGTTGGCCGTAATGTCCGCCACGCGCCATGACGAGGCGCCAAGGACGATCACGTCGCCGTGCATCCCCGCGCGCAGCTCGTAGACCATCTCCTCGTCCAGCTCGCCCACGCGTCGGCCCGGGGTGCCGGCCTCGCCCTCCAGAAACACAGGGAAGAGACCGCGGTCCGGGATGGTGCCGCCAGACGTGATGGCCACGGTGCGCGCGTCCGGGCGCGCCGCAACCACGTCCGTCACGCGGTCCCACGTGATGCGGGGCTTGAGCTCCGCAAACTCGTCCGATGGATACGCGCCCGCCAGCATGCCCAGCACGCCCTCAAGCGCCTCGCGCGCCAGCGTTGCAAACGGGGCTGCCCGGCGGACCACAACCAGCAGGTCGTCAACGGTGAAGGACTCGGCAAGCAGCATCGCCACGAGCTGCTGCGCCAGCACATCCAGCGGGTTGCGCGGGAGCGTTGTTGCCTCCACGGACCCGTCGCGCATGCCGCGGACCACAACGGCGGTCTCGAGCAGGTCGCCGCGGTACTTGGGAAAGATCACGCCCTTCGACGGCTCGCCAACCTGATGGCCCGCCCGGCCGATGCGCTGGAGGCCGCGCGCCACCGAGTCCGGCGATTCCACCTGGATCACCAGGTCCACCGCGCCCATGTCGATGCCGAGCTCCAGCGAGCTTGTGGCCACGAGCGCGGGCAGCCGGCCGGCCTTGAGCTCCTCCTCAATCTCAAGGCGCTGTTCGCGGGCGATGGACCCGTGGTGGGCGCGGACCAGCTCCTCGCCCGCAAGCTCGTTGAGCCGCTGAGCGAGGCGCTCCGCAAGCCGGCGGCTGTTGGTGAACACGATGGTGCTGCGATGCGCGCGGATCAGCTCCAGGATCCGGGGGTGGACGGCCGGCCAGATCGACGAGCGCATCTCGCCGCCCAGGCCTGGGCCGCCGGGCTGTTGGTCCATGGGCAGCACCTCGCCCAGGCGCGACATGTCCTCCACCGGGACCACCACGCGGATGTCCAGCGGCTTGCGGGCGCCGGCGTCGATGACGGCCACCTCGCGCCCTTCCCCCGCCCCACCGAGGTACCGCGCGATGGTCTCGAGGGGGCGCTGGGTGGCCGACAGGCCGATCCGCTGGAGCCTAGGCGCATCGGCCGGCCGAAGCCGCTCCAGCCGCTCGAGGCTCAGCGCGAGATGCGCGCCGCGCTTTGTCCCGGCCACCGCGTGGACCTCGTCCACGATCACCTGCTCCACGCCGCGGAGGATCTCGCGCGCTTGGCTGGTGAGGAGCAGGTACAGGCTCTCGGGCGTGGTGACCAGGATGTCCGGCGGGTGGCGGACAAGGTCCCGGCGCGCATCGGCTGGCGTATCGCCCGTGCGCGACGCGATGGTGATGCGCGGCGGCTCCAGCCCCAGACGCTCTGCCGCCAGCGCGATCCCAGCCAACGGCGCCCGCAGGTTGCGCTCCACGTCATAGGCGAGCGCCTTGAGCGGGCTGATGTACAGGACACGCACGGAGCCTGGGTCCGCGCGGGTTGCCGCCGGCCGCGGCGAGCGGGCAATCGTGTCCAGACACCACAGGAACGCGGCAAGCGTCTTCCCGCTCCCCGTTGGCGCGTGGATCAGCGTGTGGGATCCGGCGGCGATGGCCGCCCAGCCGCCGGTCTGCGCCTCGGTTGGCGCAGCGAAGCTCGCCGCAAACCACGCCCGGACGGCGGGACCGAACAGGGCCAGCGGATCAGGCGTCGGGCGTCGGGGAGGCGGGACGGACGGGGCCACGGGATCGCGAGTATAGGCGCGCCCGGCGGCCCCGCGATTGTCCCCGGGAATCGCAATCGGCGAGCCGGGTAGCCCGCCGATTTGGGAGCCGCTGCTGCGTCAGCCCCCGGTGGAGGGGGAGGGAGGAGGCCGGAAGCCGACGCCCTGCAGCGGTGCGATCTGGTGGCCGAGGTGGAGGTGGGTCCTCCCCGACCGATGCCTGGACCCTGCCAGGTCCAGGCGGTAGTGTGCGAGGCCGGCTCCGGCATCCGGGCTGCTCGCGCATCCCGTCTGTTCTGAGCCTGTTGTCAGTGTGCCGTCCGGACCCCTGGTTGCGCGCGGGCCGCGTTGCCCGTTGATCGGGGACGCGCAGGGCCCTTCGGCAGGGTCTCCGGCACGTCAATGGCCCGGGACCTGCGGCCCCCTCCCGCCACGCCGCTGCTACCATCCGCGCATGCCTACTGACATGATGCTGCTCCTCGTCATCATCCTCGTCGCCGTGCTTGTCTGGCGCGGCCCCAAGACGCTGCCGATCCTCGGCAAGGCCTTTGGCCAGGGCGTCAAGGAGGCCCGCAAGGAAATCGACGGGATGAAGCAGGACGCCGCCGAGCGCAAGGGCGACAAGGACGAGACGCAGGCCTGATCTGAGGCTGGCCCGAGATCCCGCCCCGGGCTACGTGCCCGCGAGCAGCGCGTCCAGCGCCTCCGGCTCGTGCACGGGCTGGCGACAGGCGAAGTTGCGGCACACAAACGCTGTTGGTCGCCCGTTGAGCATGAACCGATCGCGCAGCAGCGGGACCGCGCTTGTTGCGGGAGACCCTCCAAACGCCAGCACCCGGAACGGGTGGTACCCGTGGTTGGCCGCCCGCACGAGACGCGCCGTCGCCTCGTCCTGAGCGTCGCCCGTGATCGCCACTTCGGCCAGCCCGTGGTGCGCCGCCTCCAGGACGCCCAGCCACTGACCGGCTGCCATCGGGAAGCGCGCCATCAGCACCGACACCGAGCCGATGGACCGCTCGGCCGCCGCCTGGTAACTCGGCTCACCGGTGAGTGCGGCCAGCTTGAGCAGCACCGCGGCCGCCATCGCCCCGCCTGACGGGACGGCGTTGTCCTGCGCGTCCTTCGGGCGAACCACCAGGGCCTCCGCATCAACTGCGGTGTCGAAGAAGCCACCCGTCGGGTCGCCGAAGCGCTCGAGCATCGCGTCCGCCAGCGTCACCGCTTCGCTGTACCAGCGATCCTCGCCGGTTGCCTCAAAGAGCGCCAGCAGACCCTCGGCAAGGTCCGCGTAGTCCTCCAGCACGCCGTCCGCCGTGGCTCGCCCGTCCTTCCACGAGCGCCGCAGTCGTCCCGGCGCCACTCGCAACCCGCCCAGAACGTCCGTCGCCGCGGCAACGGCCGCCGCCCGGTAGTCCACCGCCCGAGCGGCCATTCCGGGAAGCCCGGGCGCCCCGGCGTCGATGGCCCTGGCGGCGTCGGCCAGTGCCCCAATGACAAGGCCATTCCACGCGGCCAGCACCTTGTCGTCGCGCGCCGGCTGGGGACGCAGTGCCCGCGCCTCAAGCAGCCGCAGCCGGGCGTTGGCCAAACGGGATACCACCACCGGCTCCGGCAAGCCAAACTGCCCCGCCAGCACGCGGTCGTCTGTCACCCGCGACAGGATGGAGACGCCCTCCCAGTTTCCCGCGTCCGTCACGCCATAGGCCGCCTCAAACAGCGGCGCGTCATCACCCAGCAGCTCGGTGACTTCGCCCGCGGGCCACGTGTAGGTGAGGCCCTCAACGCCCGCGGTGTCGGCGTCAAGACTTGCCGCGAACCCGCCACCCGGTGTCCGGAAGTCACGCAGCAGCGCGTCCAGCACGCCCGTGGCCACGTCAAGGTAGGCGGCGTTGCCCGTCAGCGCCCAGGCGTGGAGGTACGCGCGGGCCAGCTGCGCGTTGTCGTACAGCATCTGTTCGAAGTGCGGGACCAGCCAGGCCGCGTCCGTGGCGTAACGGTGGAATCCGCCGCCCAACTGGTCCCGGATGCCGCCCGCCGCCATGGCGTCAAGCGTCCGGCGCGCCACTGCAAGCAGCCGCGGATCACCGGTGGCAACGTGGCGGCGCAACAGGAACTCCACCAGCATGGGCTGCGGGAACTTGGGAGCGCGGCCCCAGCCGCCGCCAACCCCGTCAAAGGCAGCCACAACTGCATCCGCCGCATCAGCCAGCAACGATGGCCCCGGCAGCCCGGCAGCCGCGGCGCCCGTGGCCGGCGCCTCCGCCAGCGCCTCTGCAACGGCGGCGGCAGTCTGTGCCACCCGGGCACGGTCACCACTCCAGGCGTGCAGCACGGCGCCAAGCACCGCCGTAAACGCCGGCATCCCGTGGCGAGGCACCGGCGGGAAGTACGTGCCCCCGTAGAAGGGGCGACCATCTGGCGTGAGGAAGAGGGTGAGCGGCCAGCCGCCTCGGCCTGTGAGGGCCTGCACGGCGCCCATGTAGAGCTGGTCCAGGTCCGGGCGCTCCTCGCGGTCCACCTTGATCGGGACGAAGCCCTCGTTCAGGACCCGGGCCGTGTCCAGGTCCTCAAAGGACTCGCGCTCCATGACGTGACACCAATGGCAAGCCGCATAGCCAATTGACAGCATGATTGGCCGATCCAGCGCCACGGCGCGCGCAAGCGCTTCGGAGCCCCATGGATACCAGTCAACCGGGTTGCGGGCATGCTGGAGCAGGTACGGGCTGGTCTCGCCGGCGAGCCGGTTGGCGGGGTGGAGGGGAGGATCCGCGTGGGCCATGCCCGGATACTAGCCGCCCGGGCAAGACCTGCCCCCGTGGGGGGCGTCCTCAGCCGCTGGTGATCACCACGTCTTTGCCAGACGGGAACTTCACGTGCAGCTCCGTGACCTTGAGATTGGTTTTGGCGTAGAGATACGCCTTGCCAGCGGCGGGGCCTGCGTACGAGGTGACGGTGACCACGGCCAGTTCGACGGGTCCCTTCACCCCCAGCCTGCCGTTGGACATGACGCCATACCCGGTGGTGTCCTTGGCCGTGCCCAAGACGCCCGTTGCCGTGGTGGCGGTGCCAACGGCCGTGCCCGACACGCCGTACGTGACACCCGTGCCCGCAAGGCCGACGCCGGCGGTGGTGGTGATTGATGTGGTGGCAGTGGCCTTGTTGGCTGCACCCAGTATCACGGCGCTAGCCGCCTTGGCCGCCGACGCTGTCTTGGCTAGGCCAAGCATGGCAAGGATGCTGCCCGCAATCACCGCCAGGGCGTTGCGGCGTCCACCTGTGCCGGTTGTTGGCGCGGAGGCGTCCATCCCCTTCACCCGCGCGCAATCAGGAGGTCTACTCCTGATGGAAGCCGCAGGCGAACCTCGGCCAACGCATTCGTGTTGCTGATGTACAACTGGGACGCATCGGCGGGGTGACTCGCCTGAACGGCAACCTCGGCGCCAGCGACACGGTGGCTCAGGCCACGCAACAGGGCCAGCGGCGAGGCCCACCGGCGGCGGCTAGGACTGATGGCGGTACCTGGCCAACAGGCTCGGTCCGCGGCGGTGTTCACGATTTAGCCCGACGTGATGATCTTGTCGATGCCGGACGGGAACCTCACGTGCAACTCGGTGATGGCCCCGTTGGTCTTGACGTACAGGAATGCCTTGCCCGCTACCGGCCCGGCGTAGTTCGTGATGGTGAGCACCGACATTTCGATGGGACCCACAACGCCAAGCTTGCCCGACGAATAGACACCATAGTTTGCAGTTGACGCACTCACGCCATACACACCAGCCGCGGTGGTAGCCGTGCCCTTGGCGGTACCGCTGATGCCGATGGGGCCGGTGCCGGCCAGGCCGGTGCCGACCGTGGTCGTGATCGACGTTGTGGCGGTTGCCGAGTTGGCAACCCCCAAGTTCACTGCAGTCGCCGCAGCCACAGGAGCAGCAAAGGCGAATAGCCCAGCGCCCCACGCAGCCGCCGCGCCGAGGGCGCCCGTCAAGAGCGTCCGGCGGGTCTGGCTCTGCTGGCCCTTCTCGGGTTCAATCTGGTCGTTCATGCAACTGTCCCATCCGCCGACGCCAAGGAGGCGCACGTCCGGCTGGTACCCATGCTGGACCTGCGCCAGGCACGTCGCCGTCAGATCAGCGGGGCAAACGGAGTTGTGGCTTCCGGCGGGGACGCCGGTTATTCCCTACGGAATGTAGGAAGACGAGTGAGGGGGTGGCGCGCAATACCACAGCGGGTTGGTCCGTCCCGGCCTAGCCGCGCGGGCCGCGCGGGCCTACCGTGAGGTCACCACTTCCACCGTTGGGCGAACGAGTTACCACCAGATCGCATGACCACAGCCGACATCCGTCCCCCCACAGCAAATCTGGTCGCCCTCGATGACGACCCAGTCATGGGCGGCATTGTGGTGGAGATTGCGCGCCGCGCAGGGTACGAAGCCCAACTCGTCACAACCGCTGCCGATTTCGCTCGAGCGCTTGAGGGCCCGGTTGACATCGTGACGCTTGACCTGATGGTGCCTGGCACCGACGGCGTGGAGTTGCTGCGCAGCCTCGCGGATGCCGGGCACGCACCGGAGATCATCCTCGTCTCGGGGATGGACGAGCGTGTCATCGCGGGTGCTCGGCGCGTTGCCGATCAGTTGGGACTGTCGGTCCTTGGCCAAGTCCATAAGCCATTCCGCGCGGCCGAACTGCGGGAACTCCTTGGCAGCCCCAGCGACCGGGTGCCGGCGGTGGCGCGCGACACCAAGCCCGCGCAAACCGACGGGCGAGCGCCGCTCACTCGCGAAGAACTCATGCGCGCCCTGGTCCGCGACGAGCTTAGCCTTGCGTACCAACCCCAGGTGTCGCTGGAGACAGGGCGCTGGATCGGCGCCGAGGCCCTCGTCCGCTGGCAGCACCCCGAGCGCGGCCTGCTCATGCCGGCTGAGTTTCTGCCCCTCGTGAACGACGAGCTCCTGGCGGCCGACCTCACTGGGGCTGTCGTCCGGCGCGCTGCCCGGGAGTGGGTTGACATTCAGCGCCGAGCGGGTGAGAACCTCACCATCTCCATCAATGTCCACCCGCTTGCACTCTCGGATCCGGGGCTGGCCGCGCTCATCGTGGACGCGGTGGCGACAGCGAAGCTTGACCCCGCCGATGTGGTGCTTGAGGTGACCGAGGTTGCGCCGGCCTCAGGGCCAGCAGCGCTCAGCACACTGACCCGGCTCCGCATGCGCGGCTTCCAGCTCTCAATCGACGACTTTGGCACCGGGCACTCCAGCCTTGACCGGCTGAACCAGGTCCCCTTCACAGAGCTCAAGATTGACCGCAGCTTTGTGAGCGAGGTCCGGGAGAATGCCTGGGCGCGCACAATTGCCGCGCAGTCCATCACGCTTGCGCGCGCGCTCGGCCTCCGCTGCGTGGCCGAAGGCGTGGACCACCCGGGCATCATGGACTGGCTGCGAGAGGCCGGGTGCGACGTGGCGCAGGGCTATCTCATCGCGCGTCCCACGTGGCCCGCCGAGTTTGGCGACATGGCCGCAGCCAGGAGCGCCGGATGACCCGGACCATGGCTGCCCGGCGAGCCGTAATCGACCGATGAGAGCGCTTGGCTGGCTTCGGTTTCGACCGGCGACGGGCGACGTCGTGCTGGCCGTCGCGATTGCGGCAATCGTGCTGGCTGCAGTCAGCTCGTGGAGTGTCACCGGGGACGCCAACGCCAGTGCCGTGAGGGGACGGCTGACGGCGGACGCTGCCGTGACAACCGGGCTCCTCGACCGTGCTGGCACGGGGCTCACCGTGCCGCCCGTGGCAGTAGCGGGGCTCATCGCGACACTTGGCCCTGATGTGGTCACGCGAGCAAGCTTCAACGCGTTCTCTGCGCCGCTGCTGGACAACGCCCTCCTCATTGCCCTGGAGTGGGTGCCCGCCGTGCCCGCAGCAAGCCTGGCGACGTTCGAGGCGAAGATCCAGTTTGCGGGCTCGCTTGACTTCACCGTTGTTGAGTCCGGTACGGATGGCGCTCGTGTCCCCGTTGGCCAGCGAGCCGACTACTTCCCGGTGGTCTACGCAGAGCCATTCGCAGACAACCAGGATGTCATCGGCATGGACTATGGGGCGGATGCCACGCGGCGGGTGGCCATCGAGACTGCGAGGGACACGGGCCATTACATCGCAACCCCGCCGCTAGACCTGGCCATTGGTGGCCGCGGCGTGCTGCTCATGGTCCCGGTCTACGCCGGAGGCGCAGTCCCGCCCACAGTTATTGAACGCCGGGCGTCATTCCTGGGCGTGGCGGTGACGGTCTACCGGCCGCAGGAGCTTCTGGACCGGGCAACGCTTGGTCTCGCAAGCGAGGATGTCGCTGTCTATCTCTTTGACATTGGGCCGTCGGGAACCACCGGTCGCACAGACGCCGCGCTTGCTGCTGCGCGCCACGACACGTTCTCAACAGACACGAATGCACCCGTGATTGCGCTGGCAGATGACCCTTCGGCGCTTGTCGAGGACGTCTCCTTCGGCAATCGGCGTCTCCTTCTGCTGCTGCTCCCGGGCACCAGCTACGGCTCGCACCTCCTGACAAACCCGCTGCCCATCCTGCTCACCGCCGCAGCGGCTGCGGCGTCCGTGGGCCTGTACGGCCTGCAGCGCCGGCGCTTTGAAGGCGCGCTGGGGAGGGCCGCTGCGCGGCTGCGGAGCGTGCTGGCAGCGTCGCCCGATGCGTTTATCGGAGTTGACGAGCTTGGTCGGGTTGTGGACTGGAGCGACCAGGCCTTGCGCCTCTTCGGGCTGCGGCGGGACGAGGCCATCGGCCGTGAGGTCTCCTCCCTGTTGTCTGTGCCACGGGCAGGCGCCGGCATCGACAGGTCAGCCGCCGGGATGGAACGGATCCTCGCGGGCCTCCCCGGTCAAGGTGAGGCGCTTTCGCTTGAGCTCGTCGGCCTGCGTGCTGACGGGACAACGGTCCCAGTCGAAGTCACGATGGCTGTCTCGCCCACCTCGGCACGCTGGAGCGTCGCCTGCTTCGTCCGCGACGTGACCGACCGCCGCCAGGCCCGCGAGGAGTTGATGCGGGCTCGCGCCCGCGATGCAATCGGCGACCTGACAGGTCGACTCGCCCACGACTTCAACAACCTGCTTGGGATCATTGTTGGCACGCTGGACCTCGCCCGCGACGACCTTGAGGAACGGCCCGATGTGCAGGCGCTGCTCGACATGGCCATCAACGCCGGTGTCCGGGGGACGGACATCACCAAGGCGCTGCTTGCCGTCGCCCGCCGCCAGGCGCTTGCGCCCGCCGACATCGACGTCAACGAGGCAATCTTGGAGGTGGCCCCGCTGCTTCGGCAGGCCGCGGGCAGCGAGATCGCGGTGGCTCTTGACCTGGCGCCCGGTCGCGTCCTTGCCCATCTGGATCCGGGCGGGCTTGGCAACGCGGTTCTCAATCTGGTGATCAACAGCGCCCATGCCATGCCATCGGGCGGCGTCGTCCGCGTCATCAGCCGTCGCGACGAAAGCGGCTGCTCGGTGGCGGTGACGGACACGGGCTCAGGAATGCCACCTGACGTGCTCGCCCGCGCCTTTGATCCGTTCTTCACAACCCGCGCCGGCGGGACGGGCCTCGGTCTCGCGAGTGTCCAGGGGTTTGCGGCGCAGTCTGGCGGCGGCGTGAGCATTGACTCTGCCGTTGGCGTGGGCACCACGGTCACACTCCGTCTGCCACCGGCCCGTGGCGACGTACCTGCGCCGGCACCGGTTGCGGCCCCCGTCAAGGTGACCGGGACGGAGCGAGTGGTGGTGGTTGACGACGAGTCCGGTTTGCGCGATATCGCGTCCGCGTGGCTGCGATCTGCGGGATATCAGGTGCATACCGCGTCGTCCGGCCCCGAGGCTCTGGAGATCGTTCGCGCCGTCCGGCCTCAGCTCCTGCTCACGGACGTGATCATGCCGGGTGCATACGGCGGCTTTGAGCTGGCCCGGCGTGCGCGCATGGAGCTCCCAGACCTGCGCATCGTGCTTGCCTCGGGCTATGCGGGTGTTGACCTTGAGGGCGTCATCGAGTCGGGCCTGCCACTCGTTGAGAAGCCGTACCGGCGGCGCATGATCGTCGAGGCCGTCCGCGCGGCGCTCGATGCCCCGGAAGCCATTGGGCTGGCGGATCTGCGCGCACCAGACGCCAACGCGTAGGCGCGCCACAACGGGTGTTCCCGTCAGCTCCGGCGACGGTGCCTGACCGATCTCCCGGCACCCGGTCCGGCCGGTGCCTCGGCCCCAATGGGCGGCATCATCTCGCTGTCCACACGCAAGGCGCTGCAGCGATAGCACCCAGACGCGCCCAGAGGGTTGTGCGACAGACAGCGAGCGCAGATCCAGGGCGATGCGGGGAGCGTCCGGCGACGAAGCACGCGGAAGGCCACCCAGTGGGCAAGCTGGCGCCCCAGGTCCGCAAGCTCATAGCCCGACGCGAGCAGGAAGCGCCGAGTGGCCACGCCAATCAGCCCGATAACTGCCGCAGCCAGCACCACGGCCACGACGTGGGGCGCTGAGAAGTCCAGCGAATTGCCTGTGGCGAGCGGCTCCACAGCGACAGCGTCAGCCGGCAGGAGCAAACCCGGATCGCGACCCGCGGTGGCGGCGGCGCGATTGGTGGACCCGCAGCGCAGGTGGTGGGGACGCGGTGTCAGCCCGCAGCTCAGCCGCGATGGTGCGGGCCCATGCTCGCGCTTCAGACAGACCTTCGGGGAGCAGGGACAGGACAGCCTCCGGCTCCGTCCCAACGCCTGATGCGCCAAAGGCCGCGATGCCCCGCGCACCAATAGCGCGTGCCACGGCTGCGGCGCCGCAGTCCCCTTCAACGGGCGCGGATGTCCCAACCCCTCGAGCAGGCTCGCGGCCGATGGGGCCAACGCAGAAGAGCCAGACCGGGCGTGGCGCGATGGCGTCCGCAAACCGCGTGAGGAACCCACCTCCGTCAGAGGCGTGGCTGGCCACAAACATTCCGCTGCCCAGAACGATGGCGTCATAGACGGCGACGCTGGCGACGTCTGCGGCGGGACGAAGATCTACGGCCATGCCGGCCGCGCGCAGCTCCGCAGCGATAACGGATGCTGTTCCGGCGGTGGAACCAGTCCGGCTAGAGAACGCTACGAGGACGCGCCGCGTATCCATACATGGATCGTCGCGGCGCACGCTGTCGTCCGGGAGGGCCGACGGGCCCCTGTGCCGGGCCGCCGTGCCCCCTGATAAAGGGGCGCTTGGGCACGCAGCGGAGGTGGCGGAGACGGACTAACCCAGCACGCGTCCCGGGTTGAGCAGGTTGGCGGGGTCCAAGGCCCCCTTGACGGCGCGCATCATCGCCATGGCGTCCTCGCCGCGCTGCCGGTGGAGCCAGGCCTGGCGCGACGCGCCAATCCCGTGCTCGCCGGTGACGGTGCCTCCAAAGGCAAGCGCCGCCTCATACAGCGCTGCCTTCGCGCCCATGATCCGCTCAAGCCCCGCCGCCTCGGGCTCGTTGCGGTCAAGCACGAAGGTAGGGTGGAGGTTCCCGTCGCCAGCGTGGCCAAACGTCCCGATCGTCACGCGATGGTTAGCCGCGATCAACTCAATCGCACGCAGCATGTCCGGGATCCGGCTGCGCGGCACCCCAATGTCCTCCATGCGCGCCACGCCCATTTCCTCGAGGGCCCTGTACGCGAGACGACGGCCGGCTCGCAGCCAGTCAGCCTCCACCGCGTCCGCGGCCCGCATGGTCATTGATGCCCCCGCCGTCTGGCAGGCAACGTCTGCCTGCTCGATCTCGGCGATCCCTGCCGCGCCGGGCAGGTCCGACTCAACCAGCAGCATCGCGGCAGCATCACGGTCGAGGCCCAAGTGGTGGACGTCGTCAACCGCTCGAACCGTGATCCGGTCCATCAACTCAAGGGTCACGGGCACCAGCCCGCCCATCGTCATGGCCGCCACCGCCTCCCCCGCCGCATCGATGGTGGGGAAGAACGCGAGCAGCGTGGTGTGCGGAGGGGGCGCGACACGCAGACGCAGCGTTGCCTCCGTCACCAGCGCCAGTGTTCCCTGGCTGCCCACGATCAGCGGGATCAGGGCGTAGCCGGCCACATCCTTGATGTTCTTGCCGCCCAGACGGACAACGGTCCCGGCGGCCGTGACAATCTCGAGGCCCAGCACCGCATCCCGCGTGACGCCGTACTTCACGCAGCACAGGCCGCCTGCGTTGGTGCCCAAGTTGCCGCCGATGGTGCACGTTTCGTAGGACGCCGGGTCCGGCGCGTAGAACAGGCCCTCTGCGGCGACCGCCGCCTTGAGGTCAGCGTTGACAATGCCCGGCTGCGTTGTGACGGTGAGGTTGGCGTGGTCAATCTCAAGAACACGCGCCATCCGCATGAACGAGATGGTCAGCGCGCCTTCGATGCCTGCGGAGCCACCCGAGAGGCCGGTCCCCGCCCCACGCGGAACGATGGGCACACCAAACTCGGCGCAGAGCCGCACAAGCGCCGCAACCTGTGCCGTGGTGGCAGGCTCCGCCACAGCCAGCGGCAGCCCGGTCTCAAGCCAGGCGGTCTCATCCCGACGGTGGGACTCGCGCGCGCCGGGGTCCACCAGGATGCGGATAGAGGGCTCGCGTTCGGCGATGGCGGCAAGCAAGCCGGGGCCATCACCACGGACGGGAGCGGGTGTTGCGGGGGCGTGCGGCGGAGCAGGGTCACCAAGCGTCATGACTCGAGTATCGCCCCGGCCGACCTCGGCCGCTGGCCCGAACGCGCGGCGCTACCATCGCGCCCATGCCCCCGCCCAACGCCATCCGCATCCGCCTCGCCTCCCCTGCCGACGCCGCTGCGATCGCGATGGTCTACCGGCCCTACGTGGAGCAGACGCCGATTTCCTTTGAACTGCACGCGCCGACGGCCGAGGAGATGGCCGCACGCGTCGCACGGGTGATGGAACGCTCGCCGTGGCTGGTGGCCGAGGTTGACGGCGCCGTGCGCGGCTATGCCTATGCCGGGCACTTCCGCGAACGCGCCGCCTACGACTGGACGGCCGAGTCAACCGTCTACGTGGAAAGTGGCCTCCGCGGCAAGGGCATCGGGCGCGCCCTGATGAACGCCCTGATCCGGGTGCTGGTGCTGCAGGGATACCGCTCGGTGATTGCCGGGATCACGCTCCCCAACGACGCGTCCGTCGGCTTGCACCAGGCCCTCGGCTTCAGGCGCATCGGCCAATTCGACAAGGTGGGCTGGAAGGCGGACGCCTGGCACGGCGTGGACTTCTACATGCTGGAACTGGGGCCGCGACGCGATGGGGTGGCGCCGGACGCCCTCCGTCCCCTCCCCGGCCTCCTGGGCACGCCTGAACTGGCGGAAGCGATCAGCGGTCGCTAGGGCGCCTGCCGACAACCCACCACGTGGCCGGGAACAGGATCGCGGCCGCCGCGAGCTTGGCGGCATCTGCGAGGACAAACGGCTCCAGGCCCTTTACGACGGCGTCACCAAGCGGCATGCCTGTCGTGAGCGCAAGCCACGGCACACCAATGAGGTAGATGACCGCGGTCCCCAGCAGCGTTGCGCCGATTGCGCCGCCAAACCGGCGGTCCCAGCCAAGTTCAGCAAGCCGGCCAACGAGGGCCGCGGCCGCAATGAAGCCCAGCAGGTAGCCGCCTCGGGCGCCAAGCAGCACAGCGAAACCCGCGTGGCCCTCGGCAAACACGGGCAGGCCGACAACGCCAAGGAGGACGTAGCCCAGCGCGGCGAAGGCTCCCCGGCGCAGGCCAAGCGATCCGCCAACGACGAGAACGCCAAAGTTGGTCAGCACAAACGGGACGGGGGTGCCCGGGATGGGGATGGCGATGCGGGCGGCCAGCACAAGCAGCGCAATCCCCGCGGCCACCAGCCCGGCATGCCGGACAAGCGGTGACACGCGCTCTCCCACCCGGACCGGGACAAGGAAGTCCGCGATCGTGAGGCCCTTCTCCGCGAGGGGCACCCGGACGAGCGAGGGGACAGCGTAGGACATGAGTTCCTCGAGGTTGGCCTGATGCGGCCTGTACTGGCGCGAAGTCTACCCGGTCACTCGCCTGCTGTGGACGCGGCGGGGCTGCGCCCCGATCTCAGCCTACTCCCCGCGGACCGCGGCGACGATGGAGACCTGCCCCGCCATCCGCGCGGGCTGGAACGCGGCCACCATCGAGAGGGCGATACAGGAGGCAAAGGATGCCGCGACGGTTGGCCACGGGACCACGATGTTGACATTCAGTCCGCCACTCGCTGCGCCAGCCAGCAGAACCCCCATCACCAGACCCGTTGCACAGCCCATCAGGCCGCCGACGGCGCCCAGGATGCCCGCCTCGATCAGCACGCTGCGCCAGACCTGCACGCGGCTCATGCCCGCGGCTCGGAGCATGCCAAGTTCACGCAGCCGCTGGCGCGTGTCCATCGAGAGCGTGTTGACGATCCCGAGTCCCGCAATGGCCACGGCGGCAATCGCGAGGAGATCCATCAGCCCGAAGAGCTTGTCGAGCGAGTCGCCCACGGCGCCGGCAATCCGCGACGCGGGAACACCTGTGAGCGCCAGCTGCGCCGCGAGTTCGTCCACCTGCGGCTGGGCCTGCGCGAGTTTGGCCGGGTCGTAGCGGACGACGATCGAATCGGCGCCCGAGATGCCCAGCCTGGCAGCCGCGTCAGTCCACCCCACAATGAGCGCATCGCCTGTGCGTCCGGGGAACGAGCGGGCAACAAGGCCCACTACTTTGAGGTTGAGGAGCCCGCTCGACGAGGCAATCTGCAGACTGTCGCCTACGCCCACGCCAAGCCGGGCGGCCCGCGTCTCGGGCAGCACAACGGCGCCGCCAGTGTCCAGCGCACGCAGGGCGGCGTCGCGATCGCCGGCCGTAAACGTCAGACGGCCATCCGCGAGGAAGTCCGCCCCGTGGATCGCCACTGCATCAAGACGGATCCCGTTACGGGCCACGTCAAACGCCGCAAGCGGGGTCACCCGCTCAACGCCATCAATCGCGAGCAGCTGGCTTTCAATCCTAGAGCCGTCAAACGGGAACGGCGAGACGGTGGTCAGCACCTCATCCCCGGGCACAACGTCGGCCAGCCACGCCGTCGCGGCAAACCGGGTTGTCGAGGCAATCGACGAGAGGGCCACCACCATGGAGATGCCCGCCACCAGGGCACCCGCTGTGAGCGCTGTGCGGCCCGGGTCACGCCGGATGGCGGCCCGCGCCAGACGCTCCTCGAAACCCGCAAAGAGGCGGAACGGGAGCCCGCAGATCCGCGAGAGCGGACCGAGCAGGGGCGGGATGGCAAGCACGGTGAACAGCAGAATGGCGTTGATGAGCAGCGCGCGGATGGGCACGCTCAGGCTGGTGGAGCCGCCGGGCAGCAGGAGCATTGAGACGCCCGAAAGGACCACGACCACGAGGATGAGCCAGCGGGTGTGCGACCGCACGAGGATGGTTGGATCGGACCGGGACCGCAAGACGGCCACGGGGCTGATGCCGGCGGCGCGCCGGGCTGGCTCAAAGGCTGCGACAAGCGTGATGGCGAGGCCCGCAATGGGGCCGCCCGCAAGGACCAGCGGGGTAATCGCCGGGCCTTCAAGTGTTGGGGAGCCTGCCGCCCGCAGCCAGATTGCGGTCACATACGCAAGCACGAGGCCCAGCACAGTCCCCAGCACGGAGCCCGCGATGCCAAGCACCAGGCCCTGGAAGACGATGATCCGGACAACCTGGCCGCGCGAAGCGCCCGCGGCGCGCAAGAGGCCCAGTTCGCGGACGCGCTCCACAACCGTCATGGCCATGGTGTTGAGGATGAGGATGGCCGCCGCAAACAGCGTGATAACCGCGAGCAGGCCCATCGTCGAGCGGATGTCGCTGGTGGAGCCGCGCAGCGTGGCTGCCGTGTCACGCGGCAGCGTGACAACGTAGGGCTCCACGTTGAGGGTCTGCCCGATGGCGGCAACGACACCGTCAACAGTGGCGCCCGCGGTAACGGCCACATCAATCCGCGTAATCCCCGTGAGACCCGCCGGGACCTGCTGGCCGTCCCGGACGCTGAGCAGCTGCGCAGTACGGATGGGGATGACCACTGTCTGGCCGGAGGAGCCCACTTCGGGGCCGGTGCCTGCAAAAATCCCAACCACTGTCACCCGAACGGGTGCGCCTGCGCCAAGGATGGCCAGCTTGGTGCCAAGCACGAGGCCGTGCGCACGGGCAACCTGCTCGGTGACAAGCGCCTCGGCCGCGTCAATCGCTGAAAGCGGCGCGCCAGAACTCAGCGCGAGATCTCGGATGCGTGCCTCACGGACCGGATCCACACCCAGAATCGTGACTGGCAGAGACGACGTGGGACGACCCGGATCGGACGAGAGGTAGGAGCGGCGCTCGATTGCGGGAGCGGTCAGGGCCACGCCCGGGACCGCAGCAAGCTGATCGAGACTCGCCGCGGAGAGGCCGGTTTCGGCAAACGCGGACACACGCAGGTCTGACCGCCCGGTCATTGACGTGACGGTCCGGGCGACGGACGCGTCGAGGCCGGCGTTTACCCCGAGCGATGCCACGAGCAGGCCCACGCCAAGCCCGATGCCCAGGATTGTGAGGAGGCTGCGTGCGGGGCGCGCAACGAGGCTGCGCCATGCGTAGCGGGTGAGACCGCGCATAAACCGCTACAGCCCAAGCTGGGCGAGGCGCCCAATCAGCGGGGCTGCAGCGTGGTCCTCACGTCTGCCAAGGTAGATCTCGTCCAAGACGCGCCCGTCCTCGATGACAAAGACCCGATCAGCGTAGGCGGCAGCCTTGGCGTCGTGCGTCACCAGGACCACAGTCTGGCCACGGTCAACGCAGGCACGCCAGAGCGCATTGAGGATGTCGAGACCGGTTGTGAAGTCCAGGTTTCCGGTGGGCTCGTCAGCAAACAACAGGGCGGGCCGGGTGACCATGGCGCGTGCGACCGCAACTCGCTGCTGCTCGCCCGCAGAGAGCTGGTCTGGCTTGTGGCGCTCCTTGCCGGTGAGCTCCACCAAGGCGATCGCCTCCTTGATCCGCGCCGACAACTCGGCGGACTTGGGATCGAGGCCGGCAATCGTGAATGGCAACCCCACGTTCTCCACCACGTTGAGGAGCGGCACGAGGTTGAACGACTGGAAGACAAAGCCCGTGCGATCGCGGCGGAGCTTCGTGGCCTGCGAGTCGTTGAGGCGGGAGATGGGCTCACCTTCGATGAGCACCTCTCCTTCGGTGGGCCGGTCAAGCCCCCCGAGGACCTGGAGCAGTGTGGACTTGCCCGAGCCGGACGGGCCCATGAGCGCGACAAACTCGCCGGGCATCACCGTGAGCGAAACGCCACGGACAGCGTCAACCCTCTCGCCGGGCATGGCGTAGTGCTTGGTCACCGCGCGCGCCTCAAGAATGGGCTGGAGCCCGCCCACGCGGGTACCGGGTGCCTGGTCAGTGCCGGGTGCCGGGGTCTGCTGCGCGGTCATGCGGTCACGGGCCTCGAGTTGCGGTGGATCGATGACTGGTGGAGCGGCCAGAGTGTGAGGCCTAGTGTGCCCGCACCGCGGTTCCTGCGTGCACCGGGGCATGGCCAGCCGGTCACGGGGCATCGGGCGAAGTCCACAGGGCTACCAGCCGAAGAACTGGGCAAATATTTCGTGGAGCAGGGAGTCCACAAGGTCAATGTCGGCTGGCGGATCGAAGATCTGGTACTGGCCGGGCGGGATCACGCCGATCCAGGGCGCCGGTGAAGGCGTCGGCGACGGCTCGGCTGTGGGGGACGGCGTGGGCGCGACAGTGGGCGCGACAGTGGGCTCAGGCGTGGGCGCGGCGGTGGGCGACGCCGACGGCGTCGGCTCGGCGGTTGGTGCAGGTGTGGCCGTCGCGCCCGGCTTGGGCGTTGTAACCGGCTTCGCGGTGGGCTTGACCGTTGGCCTGGGCGTGGGCTTGACCGTTGGCCTGGGCGTGGGCGTCGCGTTTGGGTCCGGCGTGGCCGTTGGCTTTGCGGTGGGTTTTGGCGTGGGCTTTGGCGTCGGGGTGGGGTTTGCGCCACAGCTCTGGGAGAAGAGCGCCGTCCAGACGTACTTGTCGCCGGTGGTCCGGAACGCGCCAACCGCCACCACGTCCCAGCCCGAGCCCATGATGTTCTGGCGGTGGGTGGTGGAGTTCATGAACTGGTTGAAGATCCAGTCCGTCACCTGGGCCTCGGTGGCGCCAACCCAGGTCACCGTGCCGATGTTCTCGCCCGCAACGTTGAAGCAGTAGCTGTACTGGTACTGCATGTACCAGAACACGTTGTGACTGGTGCCAAGGATGGTGTGCGAGAGGTAGTTCCGCTCGGCCATGTCCTTGGCGCGCCAGCGGGCGATCACGCGCAGGTCTGTGTCGAGCGTAAGGGCGCTCAAACCACCTGAGACGCGGGCCTGGTTCTGCTGCTGAATCAGCGAGGCTTCCGACGTGGTGCTGAACGCGCTCACCGTCCAGGCAAAGGCCGGCATGGCGCTGACCAGGCTGCCCGCGACAAGGGCGAGCACCAATCCGGTCGTCACGGTGATGCGCCGCGTGGCGCGTTGAACCCTCGAGTTCGGCTGGGACGTCCGGATCATGTGGCTGAAAGCCTCAAATGCGTGCCGGTCCCTCGACCGGGCGCTTCAATGATGCCGTGCCTGCCGCCCGGGCGCCCTACCCCGGAGGTCCCATCGCGGGTCGTCCGGGGTACCACACGGGAGCAGGACGCTTCTGACACGCCGGTAGCGGGTCCGTTGCGATCGGGTAAGATGCTGCTCCGCATCAGCGCTGTTTCCGGATGGCGATTGGTGGCGGCGGCTGAACTGGTCCTGGGGTTGGTCACGCACCCCCGCTGCAAAGGACTGGGACGGCCCGCGGTGGTGGCCTTAGCTCAGTTGGCAGAGCATCGGATTGTGGCTCCGAAGGTCACGGGTTCGAGCCCCGTAGGCCACCCCAACTCCCCGCACGAAGTGGCCCCGCCGGGCCGCGGCGTGCCGCAAAGTGCCCCCACGTGC
>CAIYHO010000134.1 GCA_903925955.1 uncultured Chloroflexota bacterium | reverse complement strand
TGGTTCGCGTCGGCCTGCCACGGCGCCAGCACCGTGCCGGTGACGCCTTCTTCGGCGGCGATCCGCAGGGTGGCAAGGTCAATCGCGGTCTCGGGGAACCAGACCAGCGTTGCGGGACGGCCAAAGCGGACCTCAAAGTCGCGCATCCCCCAGCGGATCTCCGTCCGGCGGTCGTGGAGCGGTGCGTAGGGGAGGATCGAGTGGTGGTAGGTCTGCGCGATGGCCGGCCCGTGGTCAGGGCCGCCGCCTGCCTTATCAGACGCGGCGAAGTCCGCAATGACCTCGGGTGACGCGTGGGCCAGATACGACCCAAGGGTTGGGCCGAGATCCCATGACGCATGCGCAAGGGCGCCCGACGCCGCGTTGGGCCGGTAGCAGTCAGCGGTGACGCGGGCGGCCCAGTCTCGTGCCGGGGCCGCCGAGGCGTCATGCGGCGTCTCGCCGGTGAATGGGTTGACCCGCGACGGCTGGTAGAAGTGGGCGTGGACGACGAGGCGGGGACGGCTCACTGCGGGCGCGGGTCCGGTCGGGTGCCGGACAAGGTCACGCGCCAGCCGCCGGCTCGCCAGCGGCCCGCTCGGACGCGGCCCGCTCGGAAGCGGCCCGCTCGGTAGCGGCCCGCTCGGTAGCGGCATGGTCCCGCGCCACCGTGACGTCCTGCCGCACCGCAAACCGCCTTGTCTCGCCGGGCTGCAGCACGAAGGGCCACGTGAACGTCAGCGCACTGCCCTGGTAGACGCGCTCGAAGCCTGCTTCCGAGTTGGACACGGTCTCAATGGGGCTCCACCATGCGTCGGCTGCGGGCGACGGCTGTGCCGTGACCACGATGCCCAGCCAGTCGTTGCCAAAGCCGATGGCGCTGACGCCTGCAGCTTCGCCTGCCCCGTCATGGCGTGAGCGCGTCCCGGCGACGTCGTACCAGGCTTGCGGATTGCCGCCGCCGCCCAGCGCATGCAGCGCCCACTCAAGACCAAGCCGCATGTTGATGGGGGTGGAGCCGTTGTGACGGACTTCCAGCTCGACACTCAGCGACGGGTTGAGGCGCTCGCCGCCAAGGCGGATTGTCTTGGCCACGCGCACCGGCTGGCCTTGGACGGTGCCGTCGCGCACAAGCTCCGCGAGACCCGGCTCCAGCCGGGCAACCTCGAAGGCGCCGTCGCGGAAGTCGCCCAACTCGCGTTCTGCGGCCGTCTCGAGCTGGCGCGGTGTGACGGCGGGCTCAAAGAAGCGGACCAGGCCAGACCGGCGCTCGTGATCGTCGTAGTGGAGGCGGTCCGCAAGACCCGACTCCTTGGTCATCACCATCTCGTGGATCGACGCGGGAGCGCCGCCCTCGGTCGCAGGAGCAGCGAACGAACCGGCGGCCAGCTTTGCTTCGTGGGTGCGCAGCGTGTCGTGATACGCCTCGGGACGCCGGCGGAGCACTGCGGCCAGCGCGTGCCGAGAGGCCCGGATGTCCCAGCTGCCAATGCCCGCACCCTCGGACGGCTTGATTGCAAGCACCTGGCCTGGCTCGGTCAGATGGAGCTCGTCGAGTCCGTCCATGTCAAGGTCGAGGCGCTGCGCGGTCCGCAGGGCGCCGCCGGCCAGATCGGCAGCATCTTCGGCTGCAATCAGGTGCTCGTACGTGGCCAGACGCATGTGCGAGATGTAGATCCCGCCGAAGAGGCCGTGCCAGTAGCAGTCGTTGGATTGGCCACGGTGCAGGTGGTCAACCGCAGCATCGCGCGCGGATCCCGCGGGCATGGCCGCCACCTTCGCTGACGTCCGCAGCATCTGCTTGTGGAGGTCGTTGATCTCGCGGTACTTGACCTGGAAGTTGCGCCAGAACCCGCCGCGCAGCCAGCGCGCCTCGGGCTTGCGACTCACAACGGCATCGTGCAGCAGGCGGCTGAACACCACGGACTCGCCCGCCGGCAGCGACCACTCGCCCATTTCGGCGTACGACGACGTGGGCACGTAGACGCGACCGATTGGCGGCTCCTTGTCGAGCCACTGCGACGGCGTGACGGTGGAGAGCCAATTGCTGTTGGTCTCAAGCGCCGTGAAGAACGTCTCCACCCACTGGCCCTGACCCCAGCAGTGCTCATAGGTGGTGGGCCAGGAGCCAAACTTCTCGCCGTCGTCGCCCATCATGCCAACGCGGTTGCCGGCCTCCGTGGCGTGGTCGCGCAGGTACGAGATGACGTCATCCACCGTCCCGAACGGGATGCGATACCGCAGGCCCTGCTCGGTGCCGAACACCGTGAGCAGGTGCCCCTGGTCCTCGGTGGTGTAGGCGCCCCAGAGGTTCTCCTCGGGGATGGCCGCAGCCCGGAAATGCTGATCGTCAAGGATTGTCCACTGATATCCAGCCCTGGCGAGTGCCGCGGGCAGGTCCGGTTCCCACACGCGCTCGGCCAGCCAGGCGCCGCGTGGCCGACGGCCCGTCAGCCCCTCAATGGTGGCGGCCATGCGGGTGAGCTGGTCCACTCGGTCGTGCTCGGGCAGCGACGCGAGGATGGGCTCGTAGAGGCCGCCGCCAAGCAACTCCACTTGTCCGTGGCGCACCAGCGCCACCAGACGCTCGACGAATTCTGGTCGCTCGGCCACCATCCACTCGAGCAGCGGCCCGGTGTAGTGGAGCGAGAGGCGGACACCGGGATGGCGCTCAAGCGCCTCGAGCATCGGCAGGTAGGCGCGGTCGTACGTCTCGGCAAACACCCAGCCGAAGTTGCCAACCGGCTGATGGTTGTGGATAGCCAGCGCCAGCGAGATCCTGGGGGCCACAGTGACTACTCCTACTGGTGGCGGTCGTCCGGTCTGGGGACGCGGGCGATCAGGCGCCGGGTGCGGCGTTCCCCCGGGGCTCCGGGGCGGCGGCAGGCAGATACAACCGCTCCACGTACTCGTGGAGCATGCGGGTTGTGGAGAAGCGCCAGATCGTGCTGGCAATCGAGTTGCGCATCAGCTGGAGATACCGCTCGGGCAGGCCCTCGGCGTCGCGCTCGTAGTAGGCCGGCAGCAACTCCTGCTCAAGGATCCGGTACAGGTCTTGCGCGTCTGCCCAGTCCTGAGCGCCCTCGTCGGGGTTGGTTTCACGTCCGCCGATGGCCCAGCCGTTGTCGCCCGTGTAGCCCTCGTCCCACCAGCCGTCGAGGACGGACAGGTTGAGCACGCCGTTGGCGGCGGCCTTCATGCCCGATGTCCCCGAGGCCTCCAGTGGCCGACGCGGGTTGTTCAGCCAGACGTCAACGCCCTGCACCAGGAACCGCCCAATACGGATGTCGTAGTCCTCGAGGATGAACACCCGACCGCGGAGCTTGGAGTTCCGCGAGCGGCCGAAGATCTCTTGGATGACGCCCTGGCCGGGGCGGTCGGCGGGGTGCGCCTTGCCAGCGAAGACAATCTGGACGGGCCGATCCGCGCTCCAGATGAGCCGGGCCAGCCGGTCCATGTCTGTGAACAGCAGCGACGCGCGCTTGTAGGTGGCGAAGCGGCGGGCAAAGCCGATTGTGAGGATGTTGGGGTCGAGGACGTGCTCCAGCTCCTCCAGCGCGCTCGGCGCCTCCCCATGGCGCGCAAACTGGCTGCGCAGACGGCCGCGGGCGAAGATGGCCAGCTCCAGCTTCTGGCGCTGGTGGGCCTCCCACAGCTCACGGTCCGGCACGCGGCCAATCCGCTCCCAGAACCGGGCGCGGGCCGGCTGGTCGTCCATGGCCAGAAAGTCTGCGTCGGTGTAGCGCTCCAAGGTGTCGCGCATGGGCTGGCCAAGCCAGGTGGGCGTGTGCACCCCGTTGGTGAGGCCCAGGATCTCGTGGGGCGCCACACCCTGCCACGTGGCGTTTGCTGTCTGCCCGTGCAGCTGCGAGACGGCGTTGGCGCCGTTTGTGAGCCGCAGCGAGAACGCGGTCATGTCGAACTGGGAAAGGTCCTGCTCCACGCCAAGCCCAAGACCCAGAACCGTGTCGAGCTTCACGCCGCCCGTTCCAGGCCGGCCATCGCCCTCGAGCAGCGGGCCCGCAATCCGTCGGACAAGGTCCGCGTCAAAGCGCTCGTTGCCGGCGGAAACCGGCGTGTGGATCGTGAAGACGGAGTTCCGGCGCACGGCGGTCCAGGCCTCGTCCAGCGTGGAGCCTCCGGCAACCGCCTCGCGGGCGCGCTCAGCCAGAAGGAACGCAGAGTGCCCTTCGTTCAGGTGCCAGACGCTTGGCGTCAGGTCCAGCGCGCGCAGTGCGCGGACACCGCCCACGCCCAGCACCAGCTCCTGGTGGAGCCGCATCTCGCGACCACGGACGTAGAGCATGTGGGTGATGGGGCGGTCGGAGTCATCGTTGTCCGGCACGTCTGTGTCCAGCAGCAAGACGGGCACCCGACCAACCTGCACCATCCAGACGGCTGCGAACAGTTCCCGGTCCGGGAGCTGCACGCTGACTGTGAGCGGCTCGCCCACACGGTCAAGCGCCCGGAGGATGGGCAGGTGCGACGGCTCGTAGTCCGGGTACGCGTGCTCCTGGTGGCCGTCCGCGTCGATGTTCTGGCGGAAGTAGCCCTTGCGATACAGCAGCCCCACGCCAATCAGCGGCAGCGCCATGTCGGAAGCGGCCTTCATGTGGTCCCCGGCGAGGACGCCCAGACCACCTGAGTAGATGCCAAGCGACTCGTGGAACCCGTACTCGGCGCAGAAGTAGGCGATGGGTCCGTCAAGCTTGCTGCCATGGCGGCGCGAGAACCAGTGGTCTTGCCCGTTGGCCATGTAGGTGTCGAACTCGCGCATGACGGACTCGTACTCCGCCATGAACCGCCCGTTCTCAAGCAGCTCCGACCACGCAACGGGACCCGACAGCAACGGGATGGGGTTGCGGTAGCGCGCCCATCCGGCCGCATCGATGCGCGAGAAGAGGATCCGCGCCCGCGGATGCCAGCTCCACCACAGGTTGTAGGCGAGGCGCCGCAGGCCCTCAAGCCGGGGGGGAAGGTTGAATTGGGCGGCGGGTGACGCCGGGATGTGCACAAGTGGCTCCATGAGGCCGGAATGATAGTGCTTTCGCGCCAGATGTGAACCGGTTTAGTGACCAGATCGGCACCGATCTTTGGTAGCCGTTTGGTTACGATCGTCAGCATGGCGATCCGGATCGCGATGCTCGCCGCGGAATGCGAGCCTTGGGCCAAGACCGGCGGGCTTGCCGATGTGGTTGACGCGCTTGCGCGAGCGCTGGGGCGGCTGCCCAAGGCCGGGCTTGGCTTGGCCACACCGGTGGATGTCTTCCTGCCCCGCTACCGCTTGGTTGCGGTGCCCGCGGGTGCGGAGGTTGAGCCGCCGCTGTGGATTGACAACCCGGCAACGGGCGGCGACCCGCTTGAAGTGCACGTGCTCAACGTCCAGGCGGACGGGTACTGGCTGCGGCTCATCGACGTGCCAACCGCGTTTGGCCGCGACGCCTACTACGACCATCCCGACGACCCGTGGCGGTTTGCTGTGTTCTGTCGCGCCGCCCTCGCGGTGATGCGGCGTGACGAACTGCCAATCGACGTCCTGCACATCCACGACTGGCACACCGGGCCCGTGCTGCTGGAGCGTGCCCGGGCCGATCTGGCCGGCGATCGGTTCTTTGCGCGCACGGCCGTCATGCTCACGCTGCACAACCTCGCCTATCACGGCTGGGTGCCGCAGGACCAGCTCTTCCAGTTGGGCGTGGAGAAGGGGAGTGCGCTTGCTGGCCCCAATCCCGATGGGCTGGACCTGTTGCTGACCGCTATCACCGGGGCAGACCTGATCAACACCGTCTCGCCCGGGTTTGCAGCGGAGGCCCTGACTCCCGCGTTTGGCATGGGGCTTGACGAGGCGCTCATTGCCAAGGGCGACCGCTTCTTCGGCATCCTCAACGGGCTTGACACCGGCGTTTGGAACCCGGCCACCGACGCCGTGCTTGCCGCCGCATACGAGCGCGACGCCATGCGGGGCAAGGCCGCCTGTCGGGCGGACCTCCTGGGGCGCGTGGGGTTTGACCCCGCCGACACTGGCCTCGTTGCGGGGATGATTGGGCGCATGGACCCGCAGAAGGGGTTTGACCTGCTTTCGGACGGCGCGGAGGAGCTCCTGGCGTCCGGCGTCCGGATTGTGGTCCAAGGCAGCGGCCACGCGTCGCTTGCCGATCCGTTCCGGGCGCTCGCCGCCGCCAACCCTGGACGTGTGGCGCTGATTGAGCGCTTCGACCGCGAGATGGCCAGGTGGATCTACGCCGGGTCTGACGTATTCCTGATGCCGTCGCGGTTTGAGCCGTGTGGGCAGGGCCAGATGATCGCCCTGCGCTATGGCACGCCCCCAGTGGTGCGGCGCACAGGCGGCCTTGCAGACTCGGTGCGCGACGTCGATGCGAGCGGCGGCGGCGGCACGGGCTTTGTCTTTGACGAGGCAACCCCAGCGGCGCTTGTCGCCACGGTGCTGCGCGCTGCCCGGCTCCGTGAGCAGTCGCCAGCCCAATGGGCCCAGTTGCAGCACCGGGCGATGACCATGGACTTTGGCTGGGACACGGGCTCGGCGCCGTACTACCTCGAGGCCTATCGCCGTGCCGCGGTGCTTCGCCGCGCCTGACGCGCCTGAGATGCCGGGCGGACGCGCGCTGGCGCGGGCGCCGAACCACCCCTCGCTCGCCTCCGCCGCAATCGCATGCGACAATCAGGATCGTTTCCGGACGCCCACCACCTTCGGCGCTCCCGTTGCCCGACACCAGCCCGAGCCGCCAGGAGAGCAGCAGCATGGCCAAGCAATTCGTCATCCAGGTTGACAATCGCCCGGGCGAGATGGCTCGGCTCGCGGAGCAGCTTGCGGCGCGCAACGTGGACCTGCGGGCGATCGGCGGCGGCGGTCTTGGCGAGACCGGCCACTTCATCATGACCACCGCGGACGACGACGGCGCGCGCGCAGTCCTTGTGGACGGCGGCTGGGTCTTCGTCGAGGGCGAGTCGCTCCTGGCCGCGGTTGAAGACCGCCCGGGCGGCATGGCGCGCATCGCGCGCGAACTGTCCGATGCCGGCGTCAACGTGATGGGCCACCTGTTTATCGGCCGCTGGAGCGACCGCGCAACGTTTGCGTTTGTTGTGGACGATCCGGACAAGGCGCGGCCCATCCTCGAGCGCCGCTGACGCGGGCGGCAGCCCACACATGATCAAGACCCGCCGCCTCGTCCCCCTGCTCCTCGCACTGACGCTTGCCGCGGGCCTTGGGGCGCCTGCGCCCGCATCGGCAGTGGCGCCTGCCACTGCGCGCCAATGGCACGCCATCGTCGGCACGGGCGCTGCAAACGGCCACCTCTGGCTGGATGGCTACACCGACGGCACGGGTGACGCCAAGTTCGCGCTCAAGGGGCTTGCCGCAACCTCAACCTATCGGGCCACCTTCCGCGTGGGCGGCTGCTCCTCAAGCGGCACGCTGCTGGCGCAGTTGTCGGGTCTGGTGACGGACGCTTCAGGCGCCTTCGCGGCCACCGTGCCGGTTCGCTATGCGGACATGATCCGGCTGGGCGGTGCCGCCCGCACGCAGGCGGTGGCGGTGCGGGTCATCTTGGGCACGTGGGTTCGCTGTGCCTCGCTCGCCTTCAACCATGCAACCCGTGTGTACATCCCCTCCTACGGCATCAACCTTGCGGTGGTTCCGGGACCAAGCGGCTACCCCTACTGCCGCGTGGCGATGTACCAGAAGGTCCTCTGGCAGCCCATGGAGCCGGGCGTGACCTTTATCTACGCCCATGCGCGCACGGGGATGTTCCTGTCCCTGCTCAACGCATCCAAGGTCAACAACGGTGCGTCCATGGTGGGCAAGCTCGTCTATGTCTACACGAGCTACTCCATGCGCTACACGTACAAGATCACCCAGGTCCGGCGGCACGTAAAGACCATCACCAACGTGGGCGTGATCGGCGCGGAGCAGCTCTGGCTGCAGACGTCGGAGGGCACCAACTACACGATGCCCAAGCTGGTTATCGTGGCCAAGCGGATCGCGACGATCCACACCACATACGCGGCGTCGCACCCTGTGGCGCGTCCCCAGGTCTGCGGGTAGTCGCCATGCGCGTCGGGATCATTGTTCCGCAGGGCTGGACCGGCGAGTTTGACGGCTGGGAGCCGGCCCGCGCCTGGGCACGCACGGTTGCCGTGGCCCATGAGGCCGAGACGCTGGGCTTTGACTCCATCTGGCTGTTTGACCACGTCCAGACCGAGCCTGTCCCCACCGACGAGATCACCTTTGAGGCGTTTACAGGGCTCGCCGCGCTGGCTGTGGAGACGGCGCGCGTTGGTCTTGGCCATCTGGTCACGTGCGCCGGGTATCGCAACCCCGCCCTCGCCGCCAAGATGATCAGCACGCTGGACGTGATCTCCGGCGGGCGCGCTGAGTTTGGCATTGGCGCGGGCTGGAAGGAAGACGAGTACACGGCCTACGGCTTTGGGTTCCCGCCGCTCCGGACGCGGATGGAGATGCTTGAGGACGCGCTGGAGATCACCACGCGCATGCTTGGGGACGGCGGCCACGCCAGCTACAGCGGCCCCACCGCACGCGTCCACAACGCCATCAACGTGCCGCGCGGGCTGCAGACGCCGCGCATCCCCATCCTGGTTGGCGGCAACGGCCCCAACCGCACATGGCGGATGGCAGCGCGCTACGCGGACGAGCTGAACCTTGACTGGATGTCGCCGGAGGAGACGGCTGCGGCGCGCCCGGTCATCGACTCGCGCTGTGAAGAGGTGGGCCGGGACCCGCGGACGCTGCGGCTGTCGGTGAACATCGGCCGTCCGCAGTCATCCCCTGAAGGCGCGCCGCGCATCGACCTGCTGCGCCGCTACGCCGATGCCGGCGTGGACCGCGTCATGACGCTGATCCAGGCGTGCGCCGCGGACGATGAGGCGCTGGCGCGCTTCGCGGACGACTGTCGCGCTGCGGGCGCCGAGCTTGAGGCCGGCACCGGGGCTTGAGCCCTGACCGGCCACGTAGCGTGGCTGTCCCGGGTGAAGACCCGTCAAGACGGGTCTGCGGGGCGGGCGAGCCGGGTCGATTGCGAGGAGCGGATGTGGGCGGGCGACGCGACAGCAAGCATCGGCTGGGAATGAACTCGCGCTGGCTCTCGGGGCTTGGGCGGATTGGGCTCATGCTGGCGGTCGCGTGGCTGGCAGCCGCATGCGGGGACCTCGCTCCCGCTCCCTCAATCCCCTCATCGGGCTCGTTGCCGGTGGCGAACGCGACGGCGACCGCGCCGCCTCCCACACCCACGCCTGACGAGCTTGACGAAGCACGCGGTTTCCGAGCGCGCTACGGGCTGAGGGCGGACGACGCGTGGATCCTGGCCGTGGCCCAAGCGGACAAGGCCCTGGCCGCAATCGACGAGTTTGGCGTGCCGCTGATGCCGTTTGAGGTGCAGGTGCTGCATGCCCGGCGGACCGATCGGGATGTGCTTCGCCAGATCCAGGACTACGGGGGCCTCCATCCCGATCAGTACGCGGGCGCGTACGTGGACCAGCGGATGTCGATGGGCTTCGTTGTGATGTTCAGCCAGAACGTCGAGCGGCACCGCAAGACGCTGGCCGGCCTACTCCCGGAGAGCGTGCATCTCGAGGTCCAGCTTGTCCGTTGGAGCCAGCGCGATCTCGAGGCGTTCAAGGCACAGGTGGAAGCGGACCACGGCTGGGCCGGTCTCCTCGGAGTGCAGTACCTTACGGCGGGTCGGCGCATAACGGATGACGTTGTGTGTGTCCTCTATCGCGGACCCGTAGCGGCGGCCGCAGCCATCGCCAACTACTACGGGAGTCCACCCTGGCTTGTCGTCAGGCGCGACGGGCCACTGCCATGGAGTGGTCCCCGCGGCGACCTGACCATCGATGTGGTGGACACCACTGGCAATCCGGTTCCGGATCTCGACATTACGTTTCGCCCGCTGGACCCTGAGGTTGAGGGCGCGGGGGCTACGGCGTTTGGGACCAACGCGAGGGGCCGGTGCATCATCGCCAACCTGCCAGCCGTGGAGTACGAGGTCACGGTGAGCCGGATTGGCCCTGACGGACGCCAGCAGATCCTTCGGAGTGTCACCGTTCGGCTGCCGGAGGGAGGCAGGGTGGTCCGAGTCCGGATCGAGGGCTGACCATCGCCGGCCTCGCCGACGACGGACCCCCTCGAGTGCTTCGCCGCTGACTGCATCGCCGCGGGTGCAGAACTTGAGTCGAGCGTGGTAGGTTGAGCGACGCGCGCCAATCGCCGAGCGGGAGTAGCTCAGTTGGCAGAGCGGCAGCCTTCCAAGCTGCATGTCGCGAGTTCGAACCTCGTCTCCCGCTCCACTTCTCCTGATCCGCGTCCGGTTTGCCGCGCCAGACCGGAACCTGAGGCGAGGGCATTCCGTCGTGGCCGCATGCTGAGACTCCGCCACGCCGCAACCGCCCTGGTGTTCGCCGCTGCTGTTGCCGCGTGTGGCGCGGCTGCTGCGCCTGCTCCCACGGCCGCCCCCACAGCCGGCCCCACAGCCGCTCCAACGGCCACCACCGCCCTCGTTGCCACGCCGGCGCCGTCGGGCCCGCTTGTCACTGTTGTGCTGCGGGGAGGCCACTGCGCGGCTGCCACGTGCGAGCAGACTGTGACCATTGAGCAGGGCGGCCGCGTGCACATTGCCGCCAAGCCACCCAACGAGTTGGGCATTGTGGGCGTGGTTGACCTGCTGGCGCTGCAGTCGGCGATTGTCGGCACGGATTTCACGGCGCTGCGCACGCACCGCTTCACCGGCGAATGTCCGGTCAACTACGACGGGCAGGAGATGGTGCTCACCTTCGCAACACCGAAGGGCGACGAGCAGTTGGCCGCCTGCGAGACGCAGCTCGACCCAACGTGGCCCGTGCTGGCAGCGCTCGCGAAGGCGCTTGAGCCCATCTGGCCGCTGCCGGAGCCGCCCAAGTAGGTCGCGTCAGCTGTTCTGCGGCTTCAGGTGTTCTGCGGCTCCAGCAGGCCCGCCCGGTAGGCCACGATTGCGGCCTGCGTCCGGTCTGCTGCCCGGAGCTTCCAGATGATGCTTTGGACGTGTTTCTTGACCGTGTCCTCAGCAATCGTAAGCCGGCCGCCGATCTCCTTGTTGGTCAGGCCCTCGGCCAGCAGGCGCAGCACCTCGAGCTCGCGCGGCGTCAGCGCGAAGGACTCGGCCTTCGCCTTGGCCGCCTCCGCAGGTGTCGGGGCGGGCTCGACCGTCCCCATCGCCTCGCGGAGGAGCGCCGGGTCTACGGCGAGATGGCCCTCGCGGACCGCCTTGATGGTCCCGATGATCTCCGCGGTGGACGCTTCCTTGAGCACGTAGCCCGCGGCGCCGCGGCGGATCGCCTCAAGCACGTACCGGCGGTCGTTGTAGAGCGTGACCATGATCACGGCCGTTGGGTGGTTGAGCTTCTTGATCTCCTCGAGACAGAGGAGGCCGTCGAGGCCGCGCATCCGGATGTCGAGCAGGATGATGTCGGGCTTGAGACGCTCGACGCGGTCCAAAGCGGCCTCGCAGCCGTCCGCCTCGCCCACCACCTGGACCCAGTCCACCGTCGAGAGCATCGCCTCGAGGCCGCGGCGCGACATCTCATGGTCGTCCACCAGCATCACGCGAGTTGGTATGTCTGTCATGGCTCCCTCGGCCCCTGCAGGCCAGCTCATCCGTTCGCGTCCCTTCCCTGCCGTGCTCCGGGCTCACCCAACGGCACGGTCATGCGGACAGTGGTCCCCTCGCCCAGCCGGCTCGCCACATCGAGACGGCCTCCAAGCCAGCTTGCTCGGCGTGCCATGTGCAGCAGGCCTCGACCTGTGCCGGTGGGGCGGCGGACAAGTCCTGGGTCAAAGCCTACCCCGTCATCACGCACCGTAATGATCCCCGTATAGCCGTCCGCCTGCAATGCCACTTCGATCAGCGAGGGACGGGCGTGTACGACGGCGTTGTCGATGGCGGATGCGGTCATGGCAAAGATCCCAGCCTCCAGCCAGTTCTCAGCACGCGGCACGTCGCCAGAGATCTCCACCGCGATGGAGGGAGGGACGGCATCACGCACGAAGATCCGCAGGGCGTTGGCGAGGCCAAGCTCCTCGAGTCCCGGAGGGACAAGGCTGTTGAGCACGGCCCTCACCTCGCGGATTGCGGCCAGCAATCGTTCGCCTGCAGCCGCAAGGTGTCGGTCCGCCGCACTTGGGTCAGGACTCGCGAGGCTGGCGCGGGCGGCCTCCAGAAACCGATGGGCGCTCACCATCGACTGGGCCGCAGTGTCGTGGAGGTTGTGGGCAATCTCCGTCTGGACGGCTTCGGAGTCCCGGAGTGTCTCCCGGGCGAGCGAATCCAGGTTGGATGCATCCTGCGCGGTGCTTGCCCGATCGCGGTCTGCGGTGGTGTAGAGGCGGTGAAACTCCTCGGTTGTGGCTACCACGCGTTCGAGTGCCGCCATCGCCGACCTGCGGCGCTCGGCCCCTCGAGTGCGCTGCGAAGCCTGCCACCGGACAAGCTGGCCCGGGTCGCGCAGCAGGCGGGCCGCTGCCAGCACGTCCGGACCCTGCGCCAGGCCACCGTCAAGCCGCAGCAGCGCCACCGTTGTGCGCGAATTGGCAGGCGCCGGGAACGCGAGAAGGCGCGTGCCGGACGGGCAGACGCCGCGGGCGGGGCGCCCCGTCCGGATCACGTCGCGGACAGGCGCCGCTGCGCAGGACTGGCAGGCATCCGCTCCGTCGTCTGCCACACGCTTCGCACAGGCGGGCCAGAGGTCGTCCCAGCCAGCCAGCAACAGCGGATCGCCCGCCTCTCCGGCCCACAACTGGGCCGCAACAAGGATGCCGTCCGCCCCGATTCCGTCCCTGCCAGCCATGCCCCCGAGTCTACGCCGGGCGTTGCCCGCAATCCGGAGGAACGCGCGCTGCGAACCCCACGGTCGCTGCGCAGGGCCGCGTGACGTGTCCGGTGCCCAGACCTACGGCGCCTCGAGTCCGTGCGCCTCGAGCAGACGCTGATCCGCCAGCAATTGCGCTGTCGCGCCGTCCGCGACGATCACGCCGCCGTCCATCACGATGGTGCGCGGGAACACCTCGGCGACGAGACGCATGTCGTGCGTCGACACGAGCAGCGTCTGCGTCAGACCCTGCAGGAGGCCGATGAGCTCGCGACGGCCGCGCGGGTCCAGACCCGCCGACGGCTCGTCAAAGACGAGGATGGACGGGTCCATCGACAGCACCGTTGCCAGAGCGACTCGCTTGCGCTGGCCAAGCGACATCCGATGCGGGAGGCGGTGCTCAAAGCCGCGCATGCCGACAGCGGCGAGCGCCTGCTCCACGCGTCGATGCACTTCGGCATCCGGAAGACCCATGTGGAGCGGGCCGAAGGCGACGTCATCGAAGACCGT
This sequence comes from uncultured Chloroflexota bacterium, assembly GCA_903925955.1. GTDB lineage: Bacteria > Chloroflexota > Limnocylindria > Limnocylindrales > CSP1-4 > CAIXZV01. Next base: position 2,218 of record CAIYHO010000134.1, on the reverse strand, counting down.
CGGGCTGAACAACTGATCGTCTGGATCCTGGAAGACAAGCCCAACCTCCGATCGCACGCGGCGAATGGTCGTCTTGCCGACAGGAAGCCCAACCACCGTCACGGTTCCATGCGATGGCTGCAGCGTGCCGTTGATCTGGAGCATCAGCGTGCTCTTGCCGGCGCCGTTGGGGCCAACAAGCGCAACCTTCTCGCCGGGATCGAGGCGGAGGTCCACGCCGCCGAGCGCCTCGAACCCGTCGGGATATCGAAAGTGGACGTGGGTCATCTCAACCGTGCCGCGCGCGGCCCCAGGGTCACCGTGGTCATGTGGATGCGCGTGCTCGCCAACCTCGGGATGCATGTGGGCGTGCACGTGTGCGTGATCGGTATCGATGGTGGTCACAGACGGGGAAGCCACAGGAAGGCGAGGACCTCGTAAAGGACGAAGGTGGCGAGCATGACGGTGAGCGCGAACAGGTCTGAGCGCCCGACGCGCCGGGCTCCGAGGTGTCGGAACTCGCCCTCAAACCCTCGTGCCTGCATGGCGGCATAGATCCGCTCACTTCGCTCATACGAGCGCAGGAACAGCGACCCGACCATCCGGCCCGTGACGGTTGCCCGCCACCGCAGCGAGCCTCCCGTGCCTCGGCCAGCGCCGGCGGAGCGCGCATCTCGCGCCCGCAGCATCCGGGACGCCTCGTCCCCGAGCACCGCGATATAGCGGTACATGAACGAGATGATCGAGACGAGGATCCTCGGGAGGTGCAACTCGCGCAGCGCGTCCACCAGATCGTGGAATGGGGTGGTGAATGCCAGCAAGAGTGCGATCTGGACCGACAGCCAACTTCCGGCGGTGATCGTCAGGAACCGCCGGAGGCCCTCGGACGAAATCGTAAGGTGCACGGGGCCCAACACCAGGTCGGCAATGACCTGCTCGTGGACGGTGAAGATCAGCGGGAGTGCGGCAAGCGTGAACGGCAGCGCAACCACCGCAGCCCGCGACAGCCGGAACGGGCCCAAACCCGCGGTCGCGGAGCATGCGATCAGCACCAGCCATGCAAAGATGAACGCAACGGCAGAGCCGACTGGCAGCAGCGAGATCACCAGGATCCCGGCAATCGTGAGGATGAACTTGACCCGGGCATCGGCCCGGTGGAACGCGCTGGTCCCTTCGACGTAGCGATCGAGTTCCAGGGTTGCTGCGCTCCCTATGCCGAGCGGCGCGCGAGGAGTCGGCCAGCGGCAACGGCGAGCACGACGACAATCGCCACACCCAGGAGGCCCGCGAGGACCGTTGACAGGGCTTGGTTGTCAACGCCCGGGATCGAGTAGTCGCCAAGCAGGCCGGAGATGAAGTTGGTTGCAAGGCCGATGAAGCCCTGGTCCTCCGCCACCCGCTCCAGACCGTCGGGGTCGCTTGATGCGAGAGGCGCCAGAACGACGACGACAAGCGCGGCCGCCGCAAGCCCGCCAATCCACCACCGACCGCCGGTGCGGCGCGACGTCGTCAGTTCAGGTTCGGCCTTGGCCATTTCGTGGACCCCCTCGGCTTCGGGCTGGCTCATGCGCCCACCAAACTCGTGGAGCGGTCCGGGCGCAGGTTCAGCAGATCCGCCCGGGTGGCGGCGACGAAGCCGAGTGCGGCAGCGGTGATGAGTGCCTCGCCAATTCCGATGAACACGTGGACACCAAACATGGCCGGCAGGACGACTTCCGCCGGACTTGTGCCGGACACGATCAACTGGAGGGCCATCGAGGTGGAGCCCAGGACGACCGACACCCAGCCCGCGATTGCAGCGGCCGGGACCCTCGCTCGGTCCTCTCCGCCAAGGAGTTTCGCCAGCGCCCGGTAGAGCCCGTAGCCCACGAGCGTGCCCACGACGCCCATGTTGAAGATGTTGGCGCCCATGACGACGAGGCCGCCATCGGAGAACACCAGCCCCTGCACGGCGACGACACACGTCATGACCAAGGTGCCCGCCCACGGGCCAAGGAGCACCGCTGCCAGAACGCCGCCAAGCAGGTGTCCGGATGTCCCGCCGGCCACCTGGAAGTTGAACATCTGCGCGGCGAAGATGAAGGCTGCCATGACGCCCATAAGGGGGACAGCCTTCTCGTCGAGGTGGCGGTTCGTGTTGCGCACGGCGACGGCCACCACGACGGCCGTCACCACCCAGAAGAGGATCGAGACGGGCACCGCGAGGAAACGGTCGGCAGCATGCATCGACTGCACAACG
>CAIYHO010000133.1 GCA_903925955.1 uncultured Chloroflexota bacterium | reverse complement strand
GCGCGATGCGCTTTGCCCTGCGCGGCGACCGTTTGGGGCCTACGAGGCCTTCGGGGTGGGCGTTGGCGCCGGAGTTGCCGTTGCGGCCGGCGTTGCGGTGGGCGCGGGCGACGCCGACGGGGCGGCCGAAGAGCTGGCCGAGGGCACCGCGGTGGGGGTTGCCTTGGGGCTCGCCGTGGGCGCCGCGGTTGGCTTGGCCGTCGGGACGGGGGTCACCACCGGTGTAGGCGTGGGCAGGATGTGGCTGACGAGACCGCCGTTGCCCAGCAGCAGGGCGTTGGCAAACACGATCGCGAAGATGGCAACCAGCGCAATCACAAACCACGCTGACGCTCGGTCATCCACGCGGACGGCCTGCTCGGAAACGGACGGGGCAGCCGGTGCCGCCTTTGGGAGTCCGCGATTGCGCCGTCCGCCGGCAGCCGCTGCCGCCGCGCCAGCGCCGGCAACCGCCGCGCCATCCGGATCGGCATTGGCCGCGTTATCGGTCTCATCGGACTGGTCGGACTCGTCCGCGTCGTCCTCGGTCACGAGGGCCGCGTCTGTGACGGCCTCGTCGTCCACGGCGCCGTCGGCGCCCAGGGCGGCCGCTTCGCGCTCCTGCTCGGTCATGAGGTGATCGATCTCCTGTCCGCGGACGCAGGCACCGGGCCACGTCTCACGCGGCCGACAGTGTACCGACTGCCGACCCGACTGCGTCTATCGCGCCCGTTGCCCTGCCGTTTCGGCGCCCTACGCCTCGCGCATGGGCTTGAGGAGCAGCCCTGCAAGTCCTGCCACAACGGAGATCACGCCCGCGCCGGCAATCACGGGCCCCGGGCCAAACTCATTGATCAGCAGCCCGCCCACGGCCATCGCAATGGACATGCCGCCGAAGACCAGCGCAAACCGGAAGCTCACCACGCGCCCGATGAGTTCGGGCGGGGTGCGCATCTGGAACAGCGTCTGGCTGGGGATCACAAACGCCATGTTGGCGACGCCCACGCCAAACAGCAGAGCAAGGACCACCGGGACCGTGCTGGCGTTGCCGATGCCGATGATCAGCACGCCAAAGATGGCGTACGAGACGGCCACCATCGGTCCCTTGCGGACCTTGGCCGCAACCAGCCCCAGCACAAAGCCGCCCACAAGGTTGCCCAGGCCGATGGACGTCTCCATGAAGGCGTAGGTGGCGCGGTACTCGTCGCCCGGCGAGGCGGTGATCTGCTTGGCCAAGACGATGCTTGCCACGGTCATGATCCCCACGGCGAACTGGCCCGCGGTGCCCTGGAGCGTGTTGGCCAGCAGGACCGTCTCGTGGCGAAGGAATGCCCAGCCAACCTTCAGGTCGTCGATAACGGACGTGGGCGCCTCGTCCTCGGCCTCGTTGGTCTCGGCATCGGCTGCGGCGGTGTCGGCGCCCCTCGCGCGCTTCGCGAGCGGGGGCACAACGATGGTGGCCAGCAGGGCCGCGGAGGCGATGTACGTGACGGCATCAAACCAGAACGCCAGCGACAGCGATGAGGCCAGGAACACGACGAAGAGGCCGGCGAGCGGGTAGTTCACAACGTCGGCCAGCGTCTCGCCCACCCACATCGCCGAGTTGGCGGCCAGGAGGTCCTCTTCCGGGACGATGCGCGGGAGGGCGGCCACACGTGCCGGACGGAAGAAGATCGACACCGTCGTGATCACGAACACCAGCGGGTAGGCCAGCCAGACGTTCACCTGGATCGCGATTGGGACAATCATCACCAGCGCGGCGCGGAGGAGGTCTGAGACCACCATGACCCGCTTCTGGTCCCAGCGATCCACAAAGGCGCCCGCCAGCGGTGAGAACACAAGGTTGGGGATCGTGCCGGAGAAGAACGTCAGCGCAACCGCCAGCGGCGACTTGGTCAGCTCGTAGACAAAGGCGCCCAGCGCAATCTGGTTGACGCGGTCGCCAAACAGGCTGATGACTTGGCCTACCCACAGCGCCGAGAAGGATCCGTTGAGCGCAAGGCGGACATAGGGGTGGCTGCCGAGCCGCCTGCCGACGGGCTGGGCGCGGGGCAGGGCGATGCCATCCGCCCCCATGGCCTCCGCGGCACCGCCGGCTCCCGCCCCAAGCGGCAGCAGCGACGGCGATGCCATGCCAACGCCGCCGCCGCCCATCATCTGCGGCCGCTCCAGCGCGGCTCCGGCCTCAAATGCGCTTGCAAGTCCCGTGTCTGACTGGACGCCGCCCACACCGGCCCGCGGCAGGTGGACCCGCATTGGAGCCGCGTAGTCCGCTTCGCCTGCGCCGGCAGGGCTGTCGGGTTGGCGCAGCAGGGTTGCGAAGAGGAAGAAGCCAAGGCCCGCGGTCAGGAACAGGTCGCCGATGGACGCAACGTTGCGGACGAAGGGCACAGGGATGGGGATGAGGTCACCAAGCGGGCCCAGGTGCGCAAGGAAGTCCGGCGTCGTGCCGACGGGGAGCATCACGTGCAGGACCGAGGTCATCGGCCCGGTCAGGCCGGACGCCAGGTACGCGGGCTCCCAGACCGGCATGCGGCCGCCGTTGACGGCGATGGCGAGCGCGTTGGCGCCAATCCCGATGAACGCGAGCGCCATGCCCGGGTACGTGCGATTGCGCCAGAGCGCGTAGAGCAGGAGCGTGTAGCCCAGGCCAAACAACGGCAGCCTGAGCTGATCTGCCATGGCGTTGCCTTGGCCGATCAGGATCTCCGTGCCAAAGCGCACGATGACGGCGACGAACAGCAGTGGCAGGACACGGAGGCGGACATCGGCCAGCCGATCCAGCCTGCCACCAAGGAGCAGGCCGAGGACAAGACCCGAGGCGATACCGCCGATCAGCATCGCGGCATTGTGCGGCTACGGGGCCCTGTGGTGCGGGGGTTCACCGCGCTGGCGTCAGTTGTGGGGCTCAAGTCCCGGAGCCGAGTCGGCCGCCCTGCCGGTGTCGGCCTTGGCAGCACCCGCCGCAACGTCTGTGATCATGGGGACCTGCCGCACCACCACGGGCGCGCCGGGATCGTGGACGCCCAGCGCCCACTTCGTCTTCACAAAGGCGTCAACCACCTTGGGGTCGAACTGGATCCCCGAGAACTTGCGCATCTCGGCCAGCGCCTGCTCCGGCGTGAGCGGGACCATGCGGTAGGGGCGTGCGGCCGTCATGGCCTCAAAGGCGTCGGCGGCGTGGAGGATGCGCGCAAGGATTGGGATCTCGTCTGCAACCAGCCGGTCTGGGTAGCCCGATCCGTTGTACCACTCATGGTGGTGCCGAATGATCGGCAGCTCCCGCTTGAGCCGCGTGACTGGCGCGATGATCTCCGCCCCCAGGACCGGGTGGTAGTTCATCTTGATCCGCTCTTCCCGTGTGAGCTGCTCCTGCTTGAGGAGCACGTCATCGCCCACGCCAATCTTGCCGACGTCGTGGAGCAGGCCGCCCCACTCGAGCGCCTCGAGGTCCGCCTCGCCCAGACGCATGACGCGCCCGATGTCGCCGGCGATCTCCTTGACGCGCCAGGAGTGCTTGCTGGTGTAGGGATCGCGCTTGTCCACGGCCTCGGCAAGGGCGCCGATCGTCTGGGTGAACATCTCCCGCATCTCAACGTACTGGTGGTACGCGAGCCTGGTCGTATAGAGCGGCAACGCGAAGACCAGCGTTGCCCACCAGCCGCCCTGGCCCTCTGTCGCAAACATCCGTGCCATTAGCCACCCGAGCGGGGCGAGCGTGATGTGGCTGCCGGCGAAGGTCCTAGAGTCAGCTAGGAGCATCTGGCGAAGGGACTCACCTGTCCGGATAGACAGCAGGACGGAGGCGAGACCCAGATTCAGCAGGAACATCGACGACGCCCCGGCCATTACCGCGACGAAGTCGATGAAGTGCGACGGCGAACCACGCCCCAGCGCCTCGGCAACGAGACCGGCTATGACTGCTGGCGGTACTAGGCTTGCGTGGTTTGCAAGGGTGCCGTACCAAGGGATGCGTCCCTGAACCTCTCGCGGTTCGATCGTGCTGATCAAGGCCACCCATCCCGCCACCGCTGGCCCGCCTAGGGCCATCGCCGCGAAGATCGGGGCGCTGGAGACGGCCACCACCATGCCGCGCGGCATCTTGACGGGCAGAGCGGACGCGACGAGTCCGATGGCGATCCAGAAGAGGATCCCGGCCAACTTGTCGAGGTCGGACACCGTTGCCGATCCGTCGATGTCTATCGCGATCCGTGGGTCGACCTTAAACGCGAGACTCGTGGCCGTCAGCGAAACAACGCTTAGGACCACGAGTCCGACTATGTAGATCTTCAGGGCCCGGGGCATGTCACCTCGACTCTTGGCAAGGCGAGAGTACCACCGCGCCCCCCGCCCCCTTTGGGCGGAGGATCATCCTAGAACCCTCGGATGGACGCCCCACCGGCGAGGGCCATTGCAGCAACTCCACTGAGAGCTGCCAAGACCTGGAGAATGCGGGATCGCATCAGTCGATCTCCTCTGCGTACCGTTTCCTACCAGCCCTTGATGACAGATTCTGTCGCCACGCTCGTACCTCCTTGCGGTCCTCGCGTCTCTGTGCCCGAGACACGAAAACCGACCTGACTCGAGAGTCGGTCGGTTGCACTAGTCGCTCCGCTACCACCCTAAGTGCCCAATTCAGGTGGTGCATCTGCGCGTTCCGAGCGTTTACTGAGTGCACCGTACTTTCGTACTAGTGAGGGCCGGACTATAGGTACCGGTTCTTGCACCGGTCAATACGCAACCCTACCTATCCGCACCATGGAACAGACCGCCGCCTACAGATCGGCGAGGGCCGGTGGGTCGATCCCGAGTTGGTCGTGCATCGCCGCTGCGTAATGGGCGTACTGCCGTGCAGCGGCCGCCGCTGATCCCGAGTCGCGGTAGATGCGGATGACCTCGGCTTCGATCGCGTCGGCCTCAGGTTCGACGACCAGGGTTTGCTGTCCGACCCAAAGCCTCCACGTCCGTCCCTCGATGCCGCCTCGGGCGAGGACGATCCGCTCCATCGTTGACAGGAAGCTGGCGTGCAGAGTCTCCCGGTAGGCACTCGCCCACTCCTCGTAGAGAAAGTCCGTAGCCCAGCGTCCGGCATAGGTCCGCAGGATTGCGCGGACATCGTCATCCGACTGGGACGTCCGAGCTAGGAGCTGCTGGCACCGCCAACTCGCGGCGTCGACGAGTTCCCTGTCCAGCCAGACGGCCTCGTTCTCGAAGTGAAGGTACTCGGGCGATTGGCCGGCCCTGTAGCCCTCGTCGATCACTCGGCGCATGAAGTAGATCGTCTGGTGCAGCGAGTTCTGGGCTGCCGTCGGCCCTAGGTCCGGCCAAAGCGCATCGATGAGTTGGTCTGGGGTCGCCGATCCTCGAGGTTGGGCAAGCAGAAACGCGAGCAGCGCGAGGGCCTTTCTACGCATGCCCCTGCCGTCGACTTGGCTGGAGCCGACACGAAGTGACACGAAGCCGAGGTCACTCACGAAGAGGCGCGGCGCCAAGCGCCGCAGGAGGTCCGCCCCCCATTCGCGAGAGGAGCGTCTCTGTCTCCTGCTGAAAGACCGCAGGACTTCTACATCCGGCAACGAACCGATAGCTTCCAGCAGCAGTGCCGCACGTGCTCCACCGGGGGGCGCCTCTGCCACCGCTTGCCTTGCCACACCGTGCCACCTGCTTGGGTAATGCTCAGCCGCCCGCGTGACGACCACGTACGCCTCGGGCGTCAATTGGTCGAGCCGCGCAACAGCTTCGCGCGCGAACACTCCTAGGATGAGGTCGCCCGAAGACGGCATCGCATTCAGGTATGCGGACAGGCCGGGCTCGCCCTTGGCAAATGTGGAGAGGAGCTGAGTCAGACGTCGCTGAAGGGCTGAAGCCTGACGCCTTGACGTATCCTCCGCTCGCTTGAGGGCCTCCGCCAGGACATCGGCGTCGCCCAGGGCAAGTCCGGCGCGCGCGCGCGAGAGATGCCACCGGAACTCCGCCCCGGGCTCCATCGAGTCTGGCGGTGATGCACCCATGCTTCGCAGGACACTTCGCATGTCTTCGGGTCGGTCGGCGTTCCAGAGGTCAACACCCTTCCACAGGCGCGCCCATTCCTTGGGCAGTGAGCTTCTTTCAACGCGTTGCAGGATCTCGTCGCTCGATCCCTTTGGTCCGAACCAGGCAGCCATCTCGGCCGTCTCGAGAACCGCCTCCGCCTCGGCCTCAGGGTGATCGGCGTTGATGGCATCGTGCGCAGTTCTCTCGGCCGTTGCCCAGTCGCCCAGCAAGGCAAGGGCGTTTGCTTTCACCACAAGCACAGCCACGCGCTCGAAGACCATCGATGTTTGTCGGAACACGTCCTCGGCGCGACAGGCGAGTTCGAACGCCTCCCGCGGTTGGTCGAGCCACACCAGCAGCTGGGCGAGGTTTAGGGCTGTGACCGCTTCATAGTGGCGCTGGCCCGTCTGCCGATGCTTGATCAAGAGTGCCTCAAGGCGCTGGGCGAGCGCGGCCAGGCTCGCGGATCCCGCGACTCCAAAGAGCGCTACCTGCACCTCAGACAGCGATCTCTCCTGCCCGGTCTCGGCCGAGTCGACCGCTTCTGCAGCATGCTGCCGCGCTTGGCTGAAGCGATAGGTACCCATGCTGATCGAAGCCGCGTTCTGAAGCACCGCGGCAAGTCGATTGGATCCTGCGGTCTTTGCGAGCCCTACAGCCTCCTCAGCGGACGCGATGGCCTCTGCGCTGTCCCCGCTTTGCATCGCGATCCTCGAGCGCAGCAGCAGGCCAACAACGCTCTCGGATTGGCGGTCCGACGTGCTTGCAAGGAGATCCAAGGCAACTCGGTACTCGCCTTCGCCCAGCACCTTGTCGATTGCGTCTCCTACGACCCGGGCGACGGAGTCATCCAGACCTGCTTGCACGTACTGCTTGGCCGATGCCAGCCAATCGGTCGACTCGAGCCCGCGGGCGGCCACCTCGTGAAGTCGATCGACGAACCCGCGGCCGTAGACACCTACGGTCCGAGCGAGCAGGAAATCACGGACCAGCGGACCGAAACGGAACAACTCCTTGCCGGGGATGCGTAGCAGCAGGCCAAGTTCCTCGGCCACCGCAACCCCGGCCACAAGCTCTGGATCCTCCGTGAGGAGTCCAACTCGCTCTGTTGAGACTTCATCTAGCACCGAGGCGTACATCAGGAACGTCTGCAGAACTGGGCTGGCCATCGCGAGGACTTCGTCGGCCAGGAAGTCGTAAAGGTCCCCCCTGGCCGCGCTCAGCTGCGTCACAAGGGCGCGGGGATCGGGTTCCGTCTGCTCCGCCAGACTTGTATGGAAAAGGCTGATCAGGGCTGCCCAGCCATCGGTGCGCGCTACGAGGTCTCGGACCACGTCGCTGTCGAGCGGCAGGCTGTAGGCATCTCGAAACAAGCGGTCTGTCTCGGGGATGTTGAAGCAGAGGTCCTCCCCGTCGATCCGGGCGACCACCCCCCGGCCCTTGAGCGGCCGGCCCGGGAGCGCCGGTGCAGTCCGGGATGCGATGACCAGCGAGAAGCCTGGGCCGGTGCGATCAAGCAGCGCGGCCACGATTGCGTCCGTCTCCGGGTTGGCCTCGATCTCGTGAAAGTCGTCGAGAACGATGGAGAACCCCTCCGCCGACGCAGCCCCAAACGCAGCTGCCTCTTCAGCCAGCGAGATGGTGATTTCGGCCGCCGTTGGCCCTCCCGGTCCGAGCAGTCCAAGGAGTTGGTAGGTTGCCGGCGCAAAGCCAGGATCCACCATCCGGCCGCCAGCGACGAGGTGACGGATGAACGTCAGCCAGTCACGGTCGTCCCGGGCGAGCGCGTACCAGGATGAGCGTCGCACTGTCCGCGAAGCCCAATCCGCAAGGAATGTGGTCTTGCCAAACCCGGCCTCGCCGATGACCAGGGCCATCCGGCCGGCCACCGCCTTGTCCAGCCAGCCATTCAGCCGCTCACGCGAGAGCACGTCCGCACGCAGACACGGCCGGGAGATCTTGGCCGGGTTGACCGGCAGCGGATCCATCACTGGCCTGCCAAGGCGCGAGAACACGAGCAAGCCATCCGCGAGCGGCCCTGCAGCCTCCCCATACCCGTTGTGCCCCCGGGGCCAGGATGGGGCGGGCGGCGGTTGACGAGCCGGGACCGCGCTTCCATCCGGTGGTGCTGACGATACGGAGGCTGACTCGGTGGCGTCAATGGGGGCAACCGAGCCATGCGCCGCCAGAACGGCGCCAGAACGGTCCGGTTCAGCGATAGCGACAGTGGTGGGCTGGTTCCCGTGCTTCGGGTCCCGGCCGTGGTTGGCAGACATGGCGCGCATAGTGGCGCGCGCCACTCACCTGCGACTTATCTGGACCTGCTGGCTTCGCTGCGCTGCTGCATCGTGCTGCGCGTGGTCAGCCCTCGTACTCGAAGCCAATCTTGACTTCAACCTGGTATTCGACGATTTCGCCGTCCTCGATCCGGGCCATCGACTTCACGACTTCGATCGTCCTGATGTTGCGGACGGTCTTGGAGGCGGTGGCCACGGCCTGGCGGGCCGCGTCGCTCCACGATCGGGGACTGGTCCCAACCATTTCTCGAATGATGATGACGCCCAACTGGGTTCCTCCTGACGGGTATGACTCCCAGCATAGAGGCACGTCTGCCGATCCACTGCGCGTGCGGGAACCATCGCGTGCGTCGTATCGTCCGGTTGCCATGCTGAACACACGCCACACCCACAGAGCCCTTGCAGTCCTTGCCGCAGCCGCGGCCATCGCGGTTGTGAGTGCCGCGTGCAGCACGGGCGCCCCGTCGCCCAGCCCCACGGCTGCTGCCCCCACCGCCACGCCGACGCTCCCGCCGGACGCGATTGCCCACAAGACCGGCCCCACAGACGTGGTGCTGCGATACGAGGTGGGAGGCGGCTTTGTCCCCATCGAGTTCATGGCCAACCATGTGCCCCAGTTCACGCTGTACGGCGACGGCCGTGCGGTCTTTGTCCGGTCTGCCGAAGAGGGCACGACAACCCCCGACGGCATTCGCTCAAACGCCCCGCTGCGCACCGCGAAGCTGGCCGAGGCGCAGGTGCAGGAGCTGCTGAAGTTTGCCCTTGCCGATGGCGCGCTTGGGCGCGCCGGTCCCAGCTACCCCGCGGTCAACATTGCCGATGCTCCAAGCACCACCTTTGAGATCCACGTGGACGGCGGCTCGAAGGTGGTCTCGGTTGGCGCCCTTGGGATGGATACCAGCGGAACGGACGCGCTGATCCGGATGGCGTTTACCAAGCTGGCCGATCGGCTGGGCAACTTTGATCAGGGCGGGCTGCTGGGCTCCGCGGTCTGGGAGCCTGCGGCGTACCGCGCAATCCTCTTCGACAACGCAATGGCACAGGGCCAAGCGATCCGCCAGTGGCCATGGAAGGACCTCGCGTCAACCGCGTTCACGGCGCCCGCTGAGGGTGGGTTTCCCGGCGGACGGCTCCACACGCTGACCCCGGACCAGGTGAAGGCCTTGGGTCTGACGCCCTACCAGGGCGGCGTTGCCGGCGGGCTTGTGCTGCGCCAGGAGGACGGCACCCTTGTGACGATCGTGGTGCGCGCGTTCCTGCCTGACGAGACTCCCTGAGGCGCTAGCCTGCGGCCTCGAAGCGGTCTCCGGCGTAGTTCTGGAACCGCGTCAGCGACTTGCGGAACCAGAGGTCAATCTCGCCCGTGGGGCCGTTGCGGTGCTTGGCCAGCTTGAGCTTGACCACTTCGCCCTCGCTGGCCTGATCGTCCGCTCCACGCTCCTTTTCGCGATAGAGGAACATCACAAGGTCCGCGTCCTGCTCAATAGACCCTGACTCCCGCAGGTCTGAGAGCCGCGGCTCTTTTGACTCACGCATCTCGGGCTGGCGCGAGAGCTGGCTGAGGGCCAGCACCGGGATCTTGAGTTCGCGGGCGAGCGCCTTGAGACCGCGCGAAATCTCGGCGACTTCCTGGACGCGGTTGGCATCCCGGTTTGTGGTGGAGGACTGCATCAGCTGCAGGTAGTCCACGATCACCATGTCCAGCCCCACCTCGGCCTGCAGCCGGCGGGCCTTGGTCCGCAGCTCCATCGTGGTGATGTTGGGCGTGTCGTCGATGTACATGGGCGCTTCCGACAGCGCCTGCATCGCCGGGGCAATCCGCGCGAAGTCCATCTCTTCGAGGAACCCGTCCCGCAGACGCTTTGAGTCAATCCCCGAAACGGACGAGAGCAAACGCAGCACGAGCTGCTCCTTGCTCATCTCCAGGCTGAAGATGCCCACGCTCTTGCGGTCACGCACAGCCGCGTGCTCCGCGATATTGAGCGCGAAGCTGGTCTTGCCCACGGACGGCCGGGCGGCCAGGATCACAAGATCGCTGCCCTGAAGCCCCGTGGTGAGCGTGTCCAGGTCCCCAAAACCCGTGCGGATGCCGCTGATCTCGCCGCGGTGCGTGTGCAAGTAGTCCAGCCGGTCATACGCGGAGTGGAGCAGGCTGCGCAGTGGCGTGAAGCCTGCCGAGAGGCGCCGCTCGCTGACGGCGAAGAGCTCCGCCTCCGCCCTGTCGATGGCCTCGGTCACTTCCGAGGGGTCTTCGTAGCCGATGCCCGCGATCTTGCCGGCCGCGCTGATGAGGCTGCGCAGGACCGCCTTGCGCTCCACGATGCGGGCGTATTGCGCCGCGTGCACCGAGGTGGGCGTCTGATTGGTAAGCGTGGCGAGGTACGCCCGGCCGCCCACGGCCTCAAGGTCCCCCATACGCTCCAGCCCTTCCGACACCGTCACGATGTCGATGGGCTCCCGCCGCTCCGACAGATCCACCATCACGGCGTAGATGCGTGCGTGCGCCTGCCGGTAGAAGTCCTCAGGTTTGAGGATGTCCCCGATCTCGATCATGGTGTCCCGGTCGATCAGGACAGCGCCCAGCACGGATTGCTCGGCTTCGATGGACTGGGGCGGAAGGCGGTCGATCACGTGGTGCGCATGCTCCGGCGGTCAGGGACGTGCGGTGCATAGTGCCCGCCACAACGTGCACGCGCTCCACGAACCGCAGCGCTGAGCGCGCGCTCATCCACGGGTTTCGTGCCCTGTTGACGCGCTGTGGACAACCGCCCCAGGCGGCGGCCCGGGCCGGTGTCAGTCCAGCCGGCGGATAACCCCAATGAGCTTCCCCTGGATGCGGACCTCGGGGTAGTACATGGGCGGGTAGTTGTCATTGGCGGGCTGCAGGCGCACGCGGTCCTTCTCCTTGAAAAAGCGCTTGAGCGTGACCCCGTTCTCCTCCACCTGGGCGACGACGATGTCTCCGTCCCGGGCGGTGGGCTGGCGGCGGATGACGACGAAATCCCCGTCCTCAATGTGGGCGTCAATCATGGAGTCACCACGCACGCGCAGCACGTACGCGTCCCCGGCAGCCGCCATGAAGTCCGGCACGGCGATGGTCTCAGACGCGTCCTGGTAGGCATCGATGGGGCCGCCAGCGGCGATCTCCCCGATGACGGCGAGCGTGTACGACATGCTGGGCGTGGATTGCGGGACAAGGTCCTCTGATGAGCCGCCGTACTGAATGGCGGCCAGAGGCGTGAGGCGGATGGCGCGGGCCTCTGCGGCGCCGCGCTCCAGCAGGCCCTCCTTCTCCAGGATCTGGAGGTGGTGGTGGACGGCGGAGGTGGAGCTCAGCCCGACACCCTTTGCGATCTCTCGCACGGACGGCGGGAAACCGCGTGCGCGGATGCTCGCTGCGATCATCTCGATGATCTTCTGCTTGCGTTCGGCGTCGTGACGGGTCACCTGGCGCCTCCTTTCCATCCGCATCATACCGAACGGGCGTTCGATGTCAACCAACCAATTCGACATGGTGCAGCAGTTCATTCGGGAGCGTGCGCGCCCCGGTGCTATCCTCGACCGTCCCTGAGTCCCAGCGGTGGACACAGGAGAACACGCGAGGACTAGGGTGGCTCGAGCAGCGCGGCATGGCCGCGACACGCAGGACCGGCAACCTGGATCGGCGCGCCGGCACCGGCGCATCGGCTTCCGGCGTCTGCTCGGCTGGGCTGCACTCTTGCCACTGGCCAGTCGGGCACCGCTCTACGGTCGCCTGTTCTGGGACCTAGTTCGGGACGAGCGCATCCCGCTCGCCCGCAAAACGGCGCTGGCTGCGGCCGCGGGCTACCTGCTCGTTGGCCGGGACCTGCTGCCGGACGATCTGCCGGTCATCGGCGGGCTCGACGATCTTGTGGTCGTTGTGCTGGCAGTTGACCTATTCCTCGACGGGGTGCCCGACGCGGTGCTCGCCGAGCGGCTTGACGCTTTGGGCGTTGACCGCGGCGCGTTCGACGCGGATGTGGCACGAATCCGCCGCTTCACACCGGCGCGGTTCCGGCGCATGGTTCGCCGGCTCCCCGCCGCCATTTCGCTCGCCGGCGCTACGCTGGCCAGAACCGGGCTCGGACCGAGGGTCAGGGCCTGGATCAACAAGGAGGGTTCGATCGCGTGAAGGTGATCCTGACGAAGGACGTCGCAAAGCTCGGCAAGACGGGCGAGATGAAGACTGTCGCGGACGGGTACGCCCAGAACTTCCTCATCCCGCAGGGTGTCGCCGTGTCTGCGTCCGGCGGCGCCTTCCGCGCGTACCAGCACGACATCGCGAGCCGCGAAGACAAGCGGCGCCGCGAGCGCGAGGAGGCGGAGATCGCCGCCACCCGCATCGGCAGCACCACGCTGACGATGGGCGTGAAGGTGGGCGAGGGCGGCAAGCTCTACGGCTCCATCAATAACCAGGACATCGCCGAGGCCCTGAAGCGCCGCGGCATCGTCGTGGACAAGCACAAGATCGAGCTTGACCAGCCGATCAAGTCGCTCGGCACCTACAAGGTCGCCATCAAGGTTCTCGCCGGCATGACCCCCGAGGTCACGATCGTCGTCGAGCCGAAGGGCTGACCTCCGGGCGGCCACGCCGCCCTTCCTACGGCACACCACTCGCCCGGTCCCATTGCGGAGCCGGGCGAGCGTGATTCTGGGGGCTGTTGTTGTTGGGCCGATGAGCGGAGAATCACGCGCGTGACCATCCGCACGATCCTCCACGTGGACCTCGACGCGTTCTTCGCGGCCGTGGAGCAGCGCGACCGTCCGGAACTGCGCGGGAAGCCCGTGATCATCGGCGGGAGCCCGGACCAGCGCGGCGTGGTCTCCACCTGCAGTTACGAGGCGCGCAAGTTCGGCGTCCATTCGGCCATGCCGCTGCGAACGGCGGGGCGCCTCTGCCCGCAGGGGATCTTCCTGCCCGTGGACGGGCGCAAGTACCAGGCGGCCAGCCGCGAGGTGATGGCGATCCTTCGGCGCTTTACGCCGATGGTGCAGCCCGTGTCCATCGACGAAGCGTTCCTGGACGTGACGGCGTCGCGCGCCCTCTTTGGCGATGGTGAGGCCATCGGCCGCGCCATCAAGACCGCCGTCCACGGCGAGGTTGGCCTGACCATATCGGTTGGCGTTGCCACCACCAAACTCGTGGCCAAGGTGGCCTCGGACCTGCGCAAGCCCGACGGGCTGGTGGTTGTGCCGCCCGGTGAGGAGGCGACCTTTCTTGCGCCGCTGCCCATTTCGCGGCTGTGGGGCGTGGGCGAGAAGACCGCTTCTGCGCTGGCGGAGTTTGGCGTTCGGACCATCGGCGATCTGGCGGCACTGGAGCCAGTTGCCATCGAGCGCCGCTTTGGCAAGCACGGCGCCTCCCTTGTGGAGCGCGCCCAGGGCATCGACCCTGACCCCGTGGCTGGCGGCGAGGCCGCCAAGTCGATTGGCCACGAGCACACGTTTGACGTGGATACAAGCGATCGCGAAGCCATCGAGCGCGCGCTCTTGGGCATGGCCGACGGCGTTGACGGCGACG
>CAIYHO010000132.1 GCA_903925955.1 uncultured Chloroflexota bacterium | reverse complement strand
GGCCATCCATCGGGTGGGAGATAAGGGCGGCAAAATCATCTACCAAGTCGCTATTCCCTGGGCGGAGCTGAACCAATTTCAACCGTCGGCGGGCAAGCAAATCGGCTTCGGCCTCATTGCCGACGACGGCGACGGAAAGTCCAATGACCGCAAGTTCATCTCCTGGTTCGGCAGCGGCATCAGCTCCACCGTCTCCCGGGTGGCGTACCCGAACATCATCCCCTGATCGCCGGCACCCTGATCAAGGTCCTGTTCGCGGTCCACGCCCTGTGCAATGTCGCGCGACTGGGCCTTGACGCTGACCATCGTCCCGCAGGTCTCGTAGTCAAACCCATAGTCCGACCGCGTGTAGCCAATCTCCTTGACCGTCTGGCGGACGATGTCCTGAAACTCCACGTACGTGGACGTGGTGATCTCGCCAAAGACCAGCACAAGACCAGTGGTGGTGGAGGCTTCGCAGGCGACGCGCGCCTTGGGATCCTCGGCCAGGATGTGGTCGAGGATGGCGTCTGAGATCTGGTCGCACATCTTGTCGGGGTGACCCTCGGTCACTGACTCCGATGTGAAGAGATAGCCGGAAGAGTCGAGGATGCTCATGTTTCTCCGCGCAGGGACTGAGGGGCGGACAGTCCCGAGAGTATCACTGGGCCTGTGACACCCCTCTGTCACGCGACGCAGTCGGGGGTGGCGGCGAGCCGGTCCGCACGTCTAACGAAGCCCTGGAACCTCCACAAGGTCGATCCCGTCCGCCGGCACAAAGCCAAAGACGCGGCCGAGGAACCCAAGCTCGGTCCGCAGCTGCGTCCGGCGCGAGTCTGCCCGGCGGAACCCGTGGCCCTCGCCCGCAAAGCGCACCGCGACAAACGGCACACCCGAGGCGGCAAACCCGACCTCCATGGTGTCCAGTTGCGACGGCGGCACCACCTTGTCGTCCAGCCCTTGGAGCAGGAGCATCGGCGCCCGGAACCGGTCAAGGAAGTGGATCGGCGAGCGCTCGGCAAAGACGGCGCTGCCCTGGGGCCAGGGAGCCAGCAGGCCCTCGTCGTAGCGGCTCTCAAACTTGTGGCCGTCCTGATGGATCAGCGCAAGATCCGCGATGCCGTACAGGCTGATCCCGGCGGCAAAGACATCGGGCTGGAACGCCAGCGCCGCCAGCGCCGTGTAGCCGCCAGCGCTGCCACCGCGGATTGCCAAGCGCGCAGGGTCAACGTCGCCACGGGTCACCAGATAGCGGGCAGCCGCGACGCAGTCATCCACATCCGCAATCCCCCACTGGCCCTGGAGCGCGTCGCGGTACGGCCGCCCGTAACCCGTGGATCCGCGGTAGTCCACGTCCACCACGGCAATCCCGCGCGACGTGAACATTGCTCGCTCTAGCGAGAGCGCGGATGACGCAGCCGATGTCGGGCCGCCGTGGGCGATGACGACAAGCGGCGGCAGCTCACCCGCCGGTCCGCCAAAGACCGCGCTGGAAGGGGCGAAGTACAGGGCGTATGCCGTTGCGCCGCCGGTGGTGGGAAAGCTGATCGGCTCGGCGGCAGGGAGGTAGTCGCCGTGAGGCAGCGCGCCGATGGACCGCGCCAGCACGCCCACCGGTTCGCCTGTGGCCGCGCGAAGGCGGACCAATGCCACACCGTCACGCGGTCCGCCTGCGAGCACAACGGCCGCATCCCCGCAGGCCCGCACGCCGTCAAACTCGGTGAAGGGCGTCTCCACCTCAGCCACGTCGCCGTGGGCAGAGATGCGCAGCAGCCGATCCCGCCCGCCAGAACGCGCGGCAGCCAGCAGCGACCCGTCGGGAGCAAAGGCGTACCACGAGACGTCCAGGCTCCAGGCTGTCCCGCCAAGCTCCGCGTCCATCGGCGCGATGGGCTGCGCCGATACGCCGGGGCCGTCCGGATAGGCGTAGAGGTTCCACCAGCCGGTCTCATCGGACGCCGCGTGGAGGACCCCGGTGGGCGACCACTCGGGCTGCACGATGGACACCGAAGGCCCGCCAGCCACCGTGCGCGCCTCGCCGAGCGAACCGTCGCTCAGAACCG
>CAIYHO010000131.1 GCA_903925955.1 uncultured Chloroflexota bacterium | reverse complement strand
GAGTCCTGCACGCGGGGTTGTGCGGTGAGTCTGGGCTGGGTCAAGGTGGGCGAAACCCCCGCGCCCGAACCTCAGACCGGCAGGATCAGCTCGGCCCCGTCGTTGCGCACGTTGTTCACCAGGGCGGAGACCTCATAGGCGAACAGCCCTACGGCCTCTGACGGCTCCAGCATCGCGCGCAGCTCCGCCGGATCAACACCCGCCCCCGCGGAACCCGCCGCCCCCGCGGAACCCGCCGCCCCCGCGGAACCCCTCGCCCCCGCGGAACCCCTCGCCCCCGCGGAACCCCTCGCCCCCGCGGAGCCCCCGGCCCCAGCCTCGGAACCCCCAGCTCCAAGCCACGCCGCCCACCCCGACGGCGGCACGATCACCGGCATCCGATCGTGGATGGGCGCCATGAATGCGTTTGACCGCGTGGTCACAATGGTGAACGTCCGGCGCCACTCGCCAGACTCCGGGTCCTGCCGCCCGGTCCAGAGCCCGGCCAGCGCCAGCGGCGAGCCAGAAGGGTCCACAATCCGGATGGGATGACGCGCGGTGCCCTCCCGACGCCACTCGTAGAACCCGTCCACCGGCACCAGGCACCGGCGCTTGCGGAACGCGTCACGGAACATGGGGCTTGTGGCAACGGTCTCGGCCCGCGCGTTGAACGTCCGCGACGCAATCCGAGGATCGTCAGACCAGGCCGGGATCAGCCCCCATCGATACCGCACGACGGCCCGCTGGGCCTCGCCCTCCAGCTCGCGCTGCACCACCACAAGCGCCTCGTTGGTGGGCGCGATGTTGAACCGCCCGCCCTCGGACGACGCAAGATCCGACGCCTCGAAGATCTGCGCCAACTCGGCCGACGGGCGCTGCTGCGTAAACCTGCCGCACATGGCCCGGAGTCTACATCTGGGACCTCGGGTACCCTCGGCCACGTGACCCACGAGACACCGGGCCCTGCTGAACTGCTTGCGCAGTCGGGGCCGCTCACCCGCGCCGCCGCCCTTGCGGCCCTTGACCAGGCCGCCGCATGGATGTCGACAGCCGACTTCCGCGAAGCGGCCCTGCTCTACCAGCGCGTCATCGGCTTTGATGATCCCGCCGTGACGGCCGCCGCAATGCTGGGCTTTGGCCAGGCGCTCCACCGGCTTGACGATGAGCCAACCGCCATTGCCTACTGGCTTGAAGTCACCCGCCTGCCGGCCACCCCCGCCACGTACACCGCTTGGCGCGAGCTTGCCAGCGCCCGGGTCCGCGCGGGTGACAACGCCGGCGCACTTGCGGCGTATCGCGAAGCACAGCGCCGGGCGCCAGCTCGTGACAAGGCCGAAATCGAAAGCCGCCTTGGCTGGCTGAGCAAGGAGCTGGGCGACCCGCGCGGCGCCGACAAGCACTTTGGCAAGGCGCGCGGCATCGCCGGCTTCAACGGCAGCAACGGTGGCGCAAGCGCAACCCGCATCGTCATCGGCATCACGGTGGTGCTCTCGCTGCTGGCCGACATCGGGGTGGGGCTTGGCGGCCCGGCGGCTCTCGTTGACCTGTTCAATCTCCTCGCGCTTGACAAGGAGCTGCTGGCACAGGGCCAGATCTGGCGCCTGGTGACCGTGACGCTGGTGCACTTCCCGTTCACGGAGGTCTTCGCGCCCCTGCACCTGCTGCTGAACATGTATTCGCTGTGGATCGTCGGCCCGGTTGTGGAGCGCCTCTACGGCCGTCGGGTGTTCCTGATTGCCTACGTCGTCACGGCGATTGGCGCGTCCCTGGCATCGTTCGCCCTGTCGATTGACCCGGCGGTTGGCGCATCGGGTGCCATCTTTGGCCTGGTGGGCCTGCTGGTGGGTGCGCGCTACATCCACCGACCGGGGCTGGACAGCGCCACCCGCGCCTGGATGGGCCAGCTGGTCCCGGTGATTGGCATCAACCTTGTGTTTGGGCTGAGCATGTCCGGGATTGACAACTGGGCCCACATCGGTGGCCTGATCACGGGGCTCTGGCTGGGGTCGATGCTGCCGCCCACCACCGTGTCCACGGCGCGCTCGCTGTGGGCGGGTCTTGGCGCGCAGCGAACACGCGTGCTGCGGACCGCGGGGCTCATTGCGCTGGGTGCGGTGTTTGCCGCGCTCTGGATGCTGGGCTCGGCCGCCTGGGCCACGGCCGCCGCGGGCTAGACGGCCGTCGCGGGCTAGACGGGCTAGACCAAGCCCCCAACCATCGACCCCGGCATCCCCGGGGTTTCCGCCACCGAGTCGCCCAGCAGTTCACGCAGCCGCAGCAGCGCGCTCCGGATCCGGGTCTTGGCCGTCCCCAGCGGGATCCCCAGCTGCTCCGAGACCTCCACATGGGTCAGGCCGTTGAAGAACGCAAGCTCAAGCGCCTCGCGCTGCAGCGGCGTCAGCTCCGCAACCGCCTCCCGAACGCGATCGCGTCGGATGCGCATCCACGCCTCCTCGCCCACGTCGTCATCGGCAACCTCAAGCTCAAGGTCTGCGTCAACGGTGCGCTTGCGGATGTTTGCCTCGCGCCGGACAAGGTCGATGGCCTTGTGGCGTGCCAGCGAGAACAGCCAGGGCGAAACGGAGCCCTTGGACGGGTCAAAGCGGACGGCGTCCTTCCAGACGGCCACGAACGTCTCCTGCACAACGTCCTGGGCAAAACGCTCCCCGCCGGTCACCTGGTAGGCAAGCGAGTAGAGCGGGCCCGAATACCGCTGGTACAGCTCCTCCACCGCCCGCTCGTCACGGGCGACGATCCGCTCCAGCAGCGCCCGGTCCTCCGCGCGGCGCTTTGCCTGCGCGTCGTCGGCTTCCGCCATATGTCCCTCCGCGCACGTGGACACCGGCGCCTCCTCGGAAAGGCGCACGCGTTCACGTGACGGGGTGATCATACCCAAACCTGAGCGCACGGTAGGATCATTGCCATGTTCGCGATGCTCCATGGGGCTTGGCCCCGCGTCACTGCCGATGGGATTGATCTCGCCGCGCTTGAGGCAGACGTTGCCGCCGGGCGCGCCAAGCCTGCTGCGCTCAACGAGGCAATTGCCGCGCACACCGCCCAGGTGCTTGCCGCGCAGACCGGGGCGGGTCTGGCGCTGGTCACCGACGGGCATGTCCGATGGGCCGATCCCGCGGGCGTGGTCCTTGCTGCAATCGCCGCCAAGCAGGCAGGCGAGGAGGGGCCGCTGGTTGCAGCCTGGAAGGCCGCGGCCGCTCTGGTGGAAGCCGGCGGCGCCGTTGGGTCCGCAGCCGTTGCGCCCGATGCACTCGTGGCACAGGTTGCGCAGGCCATCCCGGGCCCCTACACGCTTGCGCGTCGAGCGGTTGAGGAGGCCCTCCGCGAGGCTGCCGATGCCGGCGAGGCCCCGCCTGCGAAAGCCCGCCAGGACGAGGCGCGAGCCGAGGTTGCGCTTGCCATTGCCGATGCCTTGGCGGACGAGATTGGCGCACTTGCGGCCGCCGGCTGCGCGGTGATCCTTGTTGAAGAGCCCGAAGCCGTCCGCATGGTCAACGACGACGCAGAGCGCGTGTTGTTTGCCGCCACGGGGACGCGGCTGCTGGCGCAGGCGGGCGGCGTCCACGCCATGCTGGTGCTCACCGGGGGCAACGCCGACGCCATCGGCTGGCGCACCGTCTTCGGCCCGCCGTGGCAGTCCGTGTTGGTGGACCTCATTGACGGCCCCGACAGCTGGCGGCTTGTCCGCGAGGCGCCGGGAGACCGCGGCATCATCGCCGGCGCCTTCTCCATGACCGATACCGATGCTGCGGACCAGGCCCCGCAGCTTGTCTGGGCGGCCCACTACGCGGCATCGGCCAACGGGCGCGGGTTTGACCGCGTGGGGCTTGCCAACGCGCAGCCTGTCACCGGGTTCAGCGCGGAGCGGGTGCAGACGGCCATCACGCAGCTGGCCATGGGTGCCCGCATGGCCACCATGTCGCCGGCCGATGCTGTGGAGGCGGGGCTTGACCCCAAGTCCATCGCCGACGCCCGCACCATGCCCGCGCTTGCCAACCGCGAATCGCGCCGTCAGGCGAAGAAGGACAACAAGGTCGCGCGCCGTTCGGGGCCGGAGGCTTCGAACTAGGGCCATGCGCCTGCCCGGGGGTCTCGCCCTCGTCCTCGCGCTGGTCCTCGCGTTGGTATCGGGTGCCCCGGCAGGTCTACTGGCGCCGATGGCCTCCGCCGCCGAACCGCCCGCCGCGTGGACCGGTGGGGGAGCGGACGTTGTGGCGTCGCAGCCCGGCCCCATCGGCCTCTCCGTTGGCCCCGGCCGGCTGGTGCTCGAGGGCCCCATCGCTGGGGGATCGGCCGATGGCCAGCTCATCGTCCGGGTGAAGGCGCCGTTTGGCGTCCGGGTGACG
>CAIYHO010000130.1 GCA_903925955.1 uncultured Chloroflexota bacterium | reverse complement strand
GTTGTCCAGGAACCGGAGGTCCCAGCGCAGGAAGTCGTAGCTCTCGCCGGTGTTGCCGGGCGCCGGCATGACGCCGTTCCAGAGCTCGTGGTAGTACGGGGCGTCCGGGCGCTGGTAGTCGCCCCAGTTCCATGTGGGGAAACCGGACGTGGTGAACGCGTCGCCGTAGGCGTTGGAGCCCGCGTTCGGGATCCAGCCCGTGGACGGGTCCACGTAGACCGGGTAGACGGCGCCCTCCAGCCAGGCGGGGTCCACGCTGACGGTGACGGTGCGCCCGTCCTTGCCGAGCTCCAGCTTGACGGCGTCGGTGAATTGCCCGCTGCCCGCGGCCTCGCCCGGCGTGGAGTCCACGGCGTACGGCCTGGGGATGCGCGCCACGGGGCTGCCCTTCGCGTCCGTCAGCGTGATGGAGCCGTCCGCCTGCGGGATCAAGGTCAGGCCGGGGGCGTCCACGACGTACGTGATGGAGGCGTCCTTGGGAGCGGAGCGCCAGATGAAGAAGCTCTTTGCGCCGTCGGCGTTCGCGATGACCCGAAGGTCGGTGCCCGGCAGGACCCCGGCGTAGTCCGCGGCCGGGCCGTCAACGACCGGTGCCGCGGGCTTGCGGCCGGCCGCGGCCGCTGCTGCGATAGCCCCCGGGATGCCGAAGCCGATGGTGTACCCGCCGGAGGCGACGGTGACGAAGTCCTGGTCCGCGACGGGCGCGACTGACACCGACACTGGGGCCTGCGATGACACGAAGCCGTTGACGTCGCCCGACGGGGCGAACCCCAGTTGGACCTGCTGCCACGGCTCAGATGCGCCTGTCCGCCAGAACTTCGGCGACGTGAAGAGTTCGGTGGTGCGCGTGCCGTCCGGGTTGGCAAACGTCTGCGAGTACTCGGTTCGGGCGGCGGCGATCTCCACAGCGCCCTTCTGCAGGCCCGTGGCTGGGTCGATCTCGACTGCGGGCTTGACCGGGGGCGCCACCGGGTCAGGTGCGGCGGTTGCTGGAGCTTGCGTGGGCGCTTCGGACGGCTGGTCCTGCGCCGGGGCGGCAGTTGAAGCCGGAGGCAGAGTTGCGGCGGCCGCGTCCTGCGCTGCTGCTGAGGGCGCCACCGCGGCCATCTGGATCACCAGCACGGCGGACAAGGCAAGGGCGAGCGCGCGGATGCGCATCACGCGAGCGGTCATGAGATCCCCTCCCGGCTATTCCCGCACTGGCCGGTTCCCCCCGGTCGGCGCGCCTTGGTGCGGGAGAGACGGGGGTTGGCGAACGAAGCCGCAACCTGAGGCTCTGCCCCTGAGAGGCGGATTGTGGACCTGCGCCCCGTCGGCGCGGAGGGCCAGGCGGCCCCTTCTGGCGGGCGCGTTCAGAGCGGCGGTGCGCCGTCGCTCGCTTCGGCCGCCTTGCGCTGCGCGAGCCTCGCCGCACGCTCGTTGATCGCCGCGCGCTCGGGTTCCACGCGCTTGTCCTCGGCCGGCGCCCGGCGCTGCTCGTCGCGCATCCAGGCCGCCACCAGCAGGATCACGGCCACGATGAAGACGATGTCGCCGCCCATCCACATGATCCCGCCGGCCAGCTGCTGATCCTCCAGCGGCGTTGGCCCCCAGGCGCGGATGTTGGACACGTAGTGCGCGTAGAGCGGCGCGTCGGCCGCGTAGATGGCCACGGCGAGGAACGTGTTCTGCGGCATCTGCAGACCGATGTAGAGCGGGCGAACGGCTGCGCCGAGACGCCAGGGCGACGGGTCCGTGCCCACGGCGGGCCACCAGAACAGCAGCGCCGCGGTGATGAACAGCCCGTGCTCGGCGCGGTGGATCCAGACGTTCTCCAGCGACGCGTCAAACAGCGGCGAGAAGTGCGTGCCCCACATGACGGCCGCGAAGACCAGCCAGGCGACAACGGGGTGAGAGATGGCCCGGACGATGCGGGCGTGGAGCAGCGGCAGCACCCAGCGCTGGCGGGTGGTGGCCGAGCTTGCCTGGAGCACCAGCGTGATGGGCCCGGCCAGCAGGAGCAGCGGCGGGGCGATCAGCGTGAGCAGCATGTGCTGGACCATGTGGACGCTGAAGAGCGCGGTGTCGTAGTGCTCGATGCCCGAGTCCAGCGCCGCCACCACCACCAGCACGCCGGCGGTCCAGAGCCACGTCCGGCGTCGGGCAACCGGGTTGGCGGGGTGGTTGCGGTTGGCCCTTGCGGCGCCCGAGCGCCAGAGGAGCAGCGCGACGATTGCCGGGAGCCAGATGGTGGGATCGAACCGCCAGCCGAAGACGAAGTCCGCCAGGGTTGGCGCTGTCGGCGCGACGGCGCCGTGGGCGAGGACGGCCGGCGCCAGCGCTGCGGCGGCGGCGAGGGCGCCCGAGACCGCGACGAGGGACCGGCGGAAGGTGATCACGGCGCCATTGTCACCCAGCCCGCCGCGGGGCGGCCTCGACAACTCCCTGACGCGCCTCCGGATGAGAACTTCATCACTTCGCCACTGGGCCGCACGAGAACGTGGCGAAACGGCCGCCGCTTCATGGTTTGCGGCAGCCGAGGTCCCGCCCGATGGAGTCTTCATCCATGAAGGCGGCGGAGAGGCGGCGGAGAGGCGGCGGATCCCGAGGACCCCAACTGCACGTGCGGCCGCCTGCCTCGCCGTCAGCTCGGCCGCCCCGTGACCCAGCGGTGGGTCAAGAGGCCGTGCCGCGTGCACGGTTCGGGGCCCAAAGTGCCGTTCCGGGGCGGGAGTTGTGCAGCAGCGGTGCCGTCTTGAGTCTGTGCTGGGTCGCCCGGCGTGACTCAGTTTCGCGCCAGTTGCCGCGGGGGCCATTTGTCATGGAAAACCGGGTGACCTTTGTCACTTTACGCCCGCTACAGATGGACGTTTCCGGCTATCATGCCCGCGTCCGGCGCCGTCAATGACGAGCGCGTCCCCCGGACACCGCCTCCCTGCCCAAGGTCGGGCGCCCCCGTCACCAGGCCGGCGAACTTGTCGAGGACACCAATGTCTACTTCTCCCCGGTCGAGGACCGGGTCTGGCGCTCGTGTTGCTGTCGTGATCGCTGTGGTGGTGATCGCAGCCGTCGTGGCCGTCTTGGCTGCGTCCGGCATCACGCCACAGCGCCTCTGGGACAGCTTCTTCCCCATCGGCGCCGGCACGCCCGCCACGGACCGTGCCCACGCCACGCGATCGCTCTACGACATCGTCTTCGGCATTGGCGCGGTCATCTTCGTGCTGGTTGAAGCGATGATCGTGTTCACGGTCCTGCGCTACCGCCGCAAGCCCGGCGATGACGGCCTGCCGCCCCAGATCCACGGCAACAACCTTGTGGAAGTCATCTGGACCGCCATCCCCACGGCCATCGTCCTGTTCCTGTTCGTGATCTCCTGGCAGACGCTGTCGAAGGTTGAGGCCAAGGGGCCTGACGCCGTGCACGTGCGGGCTGTGGCCTCGCGATACCAGTGGCAGTTTGACTACCTGGACGCGCAGGGCAACCTGACCTTCAGCCAGAACCTGCCCATTGGCGATGGCGGGGGCCTGGTGCTGCCGGTGGGCGAGCCCGTGCTGGTGAGCCTGCGCTCCATGGACGTCAACCACGCGTTCTACGTCCCCAAGTTCCTGTTCAAGCGCGACGCGATCCCCGGCCGCGAGAACAGCTTTGAGTTCACCGTGGACGAGCCCGGCACGTACCGCGGCCAGTGCGCCGAGCTCTGCGGCACCTTCCACGGGAGCATGGTCTTTGAGGTCCATGCGCTGCCCGTGGCGGAGTTCGACGCCTGGTACAAGACCCAGGTGGAGAAGGCCAACGCCACGCCAACGCCCCCGCCCTCTGGTGCAGCGGCCGGACCCACGCTGGAACTAGGCGCCATGAACGTCGCCTTCTCAACAGCGTCCCTGCAGGCGCCGGCTGGCTCCGCGTTCACCATCCACTTCAAGAACGATGACGCCGCGGTCCCCCACAACGTGGAGATCAAGGACAGCACGGGCGCCACGGTCTTCAAGGGCGACATCATCACCGGTCCCGCCGAGGCCTCCTACGGGGTCAAGGCACTGCCCGCCGGCGCCTACACCTTTCACTGCACGGTTCATCCGAATATGACCGGCACGCTCACGGTTCAGTAAGGGAGCAGCTGGGATGGCCACCACGACCCTCAACCCCGCGGCTCCCGCGTACAGGAGCAGCCTCTACGAGTGGCTGACCACCACGGACCACAAGAAGATCGGGATCATGTATTTGATCAACTCGATCCTCTTCTTCATCGCGGGCGGCATCCTCGCCCTTGTGGTCCGCGTTGAGCTTTCCCAGCCGGGTCTGCAGATCGTCAACGAGGCGTTCTACAACCAGGCGTTCACGATGCATGCCTCGTTCATGCTCTTCCTGTTTGTCATCCCCATCCTTGCGGGCTTTGGCAACTACGTCGTCCCGCTCCACCTGGGTGCGCCCGACATGGCGTTCCCGCGCATCAACGCCCTCTCCTTCTGGCTCCTGCCCCTTGGCGGCGCGCTGATGGCCTCGGGCTTCCTGGCGACGGGCGGCGCGGCGGCCTCAGGCTGGACGGAGTACCCGCCGCTGTCGGGCAGCAAGTTCAGCGGCGCTGGCACGGATCTCTGGATCATGGGCCTGACGCTGATTGGGACCAGCTCCATCTTGGGCGCGATCAACTTCCTTGTGACCATCTTCAAGATGCGCGCGCCGGGGATGACGCTGTTCCGTATGCCCATCCTTGTGTGGACCGTGCTTGTGACCAGCGTCCTGATCCTCATGGCAACGCCGGTGCTGACAAGCGCGCTGATCATGCTGTTCATCGACCGCAACTACGGCGGCCACTTCTTTGACCCGGCCAACGGCGGGAACGCGGTGCTCTACCAGAACGTGTTCTGG
This sequence comes from uncultured Chloroflexota bacterium, assembly GCA_903925955.1. Classification (GTDB taxonomy): domain Bacteria; phylum Chloroflexota; class Limnocylindria; order Limnocylindrales; family CSP1-4; genus CAIXZV01. Next base: position 22,641 of record CAIYHO010000130.1, on the reverse strand, counting down.
TTCTACTCGCACCCGGCCGTCTACATCATGATCCTGCCCGCCATGGGGATCATCTCCGAGATCCTCCCGGTGTTTAGCCGCAAGCCGCTGTTTGGCTACAAGGCGTTCGTGTTCGCCACCGTCGCCATCGGCGCCCTGGGCTTCTCGGTCTGGGCGCACCACATGTTCACCACGGGTGCGGTCTTCCTGCCGTTCTTCTCGCTGATGACGTTCCTGATTGCGGTGCCCACCGGCGTCAAGATGTTCAACTGGATCGCCACGCTCTGGCGCGGGCAGCTGACGTTCAAGACCCCGCTGCTGTACGCCACGGGCTTCCTCACGATGTTCCTCATCGGCGGCATCAACGGCGCCTTCTCCGCCGCAGTCCCGGTGGACTTCGCCATCCACGACACCTACTGGGTTGTGGCGCACATCCACTACGTCCTGTTTGGCGGCTCCGTGTTCGCGGTGTTTGGCGGGATCTACTACTGGTTCCCCAAGATGACCGGCCGAATGCTCGATGAGACGCTGGGCAAGGTGCAGTTCGTGCTGATGTTCATCGGGTTCAACATGACGTTCTTCCCCATGCACCAGCTTGGCCTGATGGGCATGCCAAGACGTATCGCGGACTACGCGGCAAGCGCCGGGTGGAGCGAGCTGAACCTTGTGGCCACCATCGGCGGCTTCGTGATTGCGGCGTCCATGCTGCCGTTCCTGTGGAACGTCCTGGTGTCGCTGCGCAGCGGCGAGATCGCCGGCGACGACCCCTGGGAGGGCAACACGCTGGAGTGGGCCACCTCATCCCCGCCGCCGCCCTACAACTTTGACAGCCTGCCCGAGATCCGCTCCGAGCGGCCGGTGTTTGACGCCCGGCACGGCCAGCCTGCTGGCCACACCGACCAGACCGGCCACTGAGCGGGAGAGACGACGATGACTGCTGACGCCACCGCCCTCACCACGCCCGCGGAACACGCCGCACCCGCCGCAGACGCCCACGCCACCCACCAAAGTGGCGGGATTGGCAACCCGGTCCTCGGGATGCTGCTCTTCATCGCGTCTGAGGTGATGTTCTTCGCCGGGCTCTTTGCCGCCTACTTCAGCATCCGTGCCGGCTACACCGAAGTCCTCAACGGCGTCGCCACGCATGTCTGGCCGCCGGCCGCGTACAAGGGCCTGCTCAACCCGTTTGAGCTGGTCACGCCGTCTGGCGCGCTCAACCTGATCCTGCCCGCCACCATCATCCTGATCCTCTCGTCCGCCACCTGCCAGATGGGCGTCTGGGCCATCCAGCGCGATGACCGCCGCGGTCTCACGCGCGCGTTCGCCATTACGCTGGTGATGGGGATCGTGTTCCTGCTGCTCCAGGCGTTTGACTACACCGTGCTCATGCACGAGGGCCTGAGCATCGGCGCCACCACCTTTGGCACCACGTACTTCACGCTCACGGGCTTCCACGGCGCCCACGTCTTTGGCGGCGTCCTGATGCTTGGCGTGGTCCTCTACCGCGGCATGGCCGGCCAGTTCAGCGCCAAGCACCACGACATGGTTGAGGCAGCGTCGCTGTACTGGCATTTCGTGGACGTGGTCTGGGTCCTCCTGTTCTCCATCCTGTACCTGCTGTAGCCGCGGAGAAGGAGCCCAACATCATGCAACCCCGTCGTGCCGCCCTCGCCGGTATCGTCTTCCCTGTGATTGCTGCTGGCTATTTCGCCTTCTCCAACGCCGTTGAGCCGGGTGCCACCGACCCTGGCGTCCTGGTCATGCTGAGCGCGCTGGGCGTGGCGATGGCCCTGATGGCCTACGTGCTGTTCGCCAGCCTCGCCAAGAACTGAGCCGCAGCCGATGATCGACGAGCTCTGGACTGGCCTGCTGGCGTTTGCCGGCAAGTTCATCGTCCCCGACTGGGGTTCGCTGATTGGGCTGATCCCGGTTGGCCTGCTCGCGATCGTCTTCCTTTACCTGACCTGGACCGCATACCGGTTTGCAACCGCAGCCCCCACCCGGCGCGGCATGCGCAAGCTGCCCCCCGTGGCGCCTGCCGGCATTCACATGCCTGGCCCCTCGTTTGCGCCGGTGCTGGCGGCATTTGGCGCGTTCATGCTGATGTTTGGCATGGTGACCGGCGGCATCTGGACGTATGTCGGCATCATCGTCCTGATCATCACGCTGCTCTACTGGGGCCGCGAAGCCCTGCGCGACTACGACCAGGTGGCCAAGCACGACGCCGTGCCCGCCGGGGACGCGGCCGTCGCCGGAGCCGGTGTGCCCGCGGGCGCCCTCCCCGCCCCTGCCGGAACGCCCCCGCCTGGCGTCCATATCCCGCCGCCCTCGTTCCGCCCGCTGCTTGTGTCCATCGCCATGACCATCCTGGTTGCCGGGTTGATCTTTGGCGGCTGGGCGCTGCTGCTTGGCATCATCGCGGTGGTGGTGACGGGTCTCGGCTGGCTGCGCGACTCACGCCACGAGTACGCAGCCGTGGAAGCCGCCGACGCCACCGGGCATCTTGACCTTGGCGGGGCGCCCAGCTGGCCCAAGGCCACGTTTGCGGCGCTGGCCGTGATCGTTGCCGCGGCGCTCCTGCTGAGCTCCAACATCATGCCGCTGGTGCAGGTGGTCCCGGTCAAGAGCGCGGCTCCCGGCGCAAGCGGTGCCCCGGCGGCCAGCGGTGGAGGCGGCGGCGTTCCCACGCCAGCGCCCAGCATTCCCGCGGGCGACGTGGCCGTCACCGCCCAGGGCATCGTGTTCACCGCCAGCACCCTTGAGGGCCCAGCAGGCCGCGCCTTCACCATTGTGTTCAACAACCTGGACCCGGTCCCCCACAACGTGGAGATCAAGGACGGCTCCGGCGCCAGCAAGTTCAAGGGTGCGCTCGACAACGGTCCCGCCGTTACGGTCTACTCTGTGGATCCGCTCCCGGCTGGCCAGTACACGTTTGTGTGCTCGGTTCATCCCAACATGACCGGGACGCTCACGCTGAAGTAGGCCCGCCACGATCACGCGATCCACCCGCCGCGCACGGTTTACCCGGCTGACCGCCACCCTGGTCGCCACCGCCCTTTGGGCCACCCTCCTCGCCGGATGCGGCGGCAGCGACGGCAGCGACGGCTCTGCCCGGATTGGGCAGGCAGCCCCGGCGCTCTCCGGGACCGCCATCGACGGCACCACCAAGATCAACCTGTCCGTCTACCGCGGGCACCCGGTGGTGATCAACTTCTGGGCGTCCTGGTGTCAGCCCTGCCGGGACGAGTTCCCGCTGTTCAAGGAGCGCCTCAGCACGCTGGGCGCCACCGACGGACTTGTCATGCTGGGCGTGCTCTACAAGGACCAGGCCGAGCTTGCGCTGCCGTTTGTGGCGGACCAGGGCGCATCCTGGCCAACGGTCACGGACGCAGACGGAGCGATTGCCACGGCCTACCGCGTGGTTGCGCCGCCGCAGACCTACTTCATCGACAAAGACGGCATCCTGCGCGCCATCCAGATTGGCCAGGTGAAGCCTGCCGATTTCGACACGCAGTACGCCAAGATCAAGCCGTGAGCGCCGCGGCTGCCGCGAGCGCCGCGACCGTCGGCGCCGCGCCGATCGCCGCCATCTCGGTTGCCAGCATCCACAAGGCCTACGGCAAGCGCGCAATCCTCACCGGCGTCAGCTTTGAGGTGCAGCGCGGCGAGCTGTTTGCGCTGCTTGGGCCAAACGGCGCTGGCAAGACCACCACCGTTGAGATCATCGAGGGCTACCGCAAGGCGGATGCGGGCACCGTCAGCGTGCTTGGCCTGGATCCTGTGCGTGACGGGACGAAGCTTCGGCCCAGCATTGGCCTGATGCTCCAGCAGGGCGGCATCGACAACCGCACCACCCCGCGTGAAGTGCTGCGTCTGTACGCCCGCTTCTACCGTGACCCGGAGGCTCCCGAGGCACTGCTGACGGCCGTGGACTTGGGGGCGGCCGCGAACACGCGGTATCGGCGGCTGTCCGGAGGCGAGAAGCAGCGGCTCTCCTTGGCGCTTGCGCTGCTGGGTCGGCCCAAGCTGCTGATCCTGGACGAGCCCACCGCGGGCATGGACCCGGCCGCCAAGCATGCAACCCGCGAGCGGATTGCGGCCCTGCGCGCCGCCGGAACGACAATCCTGCTCACAACGCACGAGCTGGGCGACGTGGAGCTGCTGGCAGACCGCGTGGCTGTGCTGGACCGCGGCCGCGTGGTGGCCAGCGGGACGCCGGCCGAGCTGACGGGGGCCGGGGCGCCGCGCGTGCGCTTCCGCCTGAGCGAGGCGCTGGCCGATGCCGATGCCGCTGCGCTGGCACGTGCGGTTGGCGGGGCTGGCGCGCGCGTGTCCGCGGCGGGCGCTGGGGCGGCGTATGAGATGACGGGCTTGGCCGCTGCGCCGGATCCTCGTCTCGTGGCTGCGCTGGCCGCCTGGTGTGCGGAGCGCGGCCTGCTGCTCACCGAATTGCGGCTGGGCGCCCGAAGCCTTGAGGAGCGCTATCTGGAGCTGGTGGGCGCCGATGTGGCCGCTGAAGCCGAGGGCGCCGAAGCCGAGGGCGCCGCATGAGCACGCCGCGCACAACAGACACCCTTGGCGCCGGAACGCCGGCCAAGCCCGCCTCCTGGCTGGCGATGACCTGGGCCCTCACGCTCAACGAGCTGCGGGTGGCCGCACGCCGCGGTGAGAACCTGCTGGTGACCTTTGTGATCCCCGCGGGCGTGCTGCTGGTCTTCTCCGCTTTCGACATGACAGGCGCCACCGGCACCGGCACACCCGTTGACCGCATGCTGCCCGGATCCATCGCTCTGGCGGTGATCGCCGCGGCCATGGTGTCGCTGGCCATCGCCACCGCCTTCGACCGCTCGTACGGCGTCATCAAGCGGCTTGGTGGCTCGCCCGCAGGCGCGTCGGCCGTGGTTGCGTCCAAGACGATGGGCGTAATCGTCATCGAGGTGGTGCAGACGCTGCTGCTGGTGGGCCTCGCCACCGCGTTGGGCTGGACGGCTGGCCCCGGCGCGTCGGTCCTGCTGGTGGTCGCGGGTCTGGTGCTGGGCACCGTGGCCTTTGCGGGTCTTGGCCTGCTCATGGCGGGCACGCTGCGCGCCGAGGCGGTGCTGGCGCTCGCCAACCTGCTGTTCCTGCTGTCGCTGGTGCTGGGCGGGATCGTGATGCCGCTGGACAAGCTGCCTGGCGCCGTGGCCACGGTGGCATCGGGGCTGCCCCCGGCTGCGCTGGCGCACGTGCTGGCGATTGGACTTGGCGGCGGCGGCGATGCGACCGAGCCGCTGATCATCCTGGCCGGCTGGGCAGTCGTCCTGGGAGGCCTTGCGGCGCGCAAGTTCCGCTGGGACTGACGGCGGGCCCGCGAGTGCCAGACGCCACTTGCGCTGCGGCAACGCACGGACGCACCGTCGGACCACGCAGTGGGAGGCTGACATGTCGCGCGTCATCGGCGGGTCCTTCATCGGCGGCCTTGTCCTGCTCCTGACCGGCATGGGCTTGGCGTCGTCCACCGTAGGCGTCGTGCTGGTGGTCGCAGGCGTGCTGCTCATGGGCGGGGCGGGGCTAGTGGTGTGGGTCAGGGCGAGGATGGTGCATGGCGTGGGCTGGTATCGGACGCCTGGGGCAGCGCGGCGCGAAGCCGCAGCCGAGCGCGAAGCCGCAGCTGAGCGGGACGCCCGCGCCGCAGGACCCATCCAACCCGGGAAGGGCCGCGAATAGGGGGCAAACCTCCCCCAGCCCAAGGCAGACATGCGATCCGACACAGCTCGCCAAGCGCTGACGATCCTCTCCTTCATCGGCACGTTCGCCGTGAACGTCGCGGCCAACGCCGTGCCCATCGGCGGCACGATGACCAACGTCATCAGCGACCAGTTCCACGTCTACGTGATCCCCGCGGGCTACGTGTTCGCCATCTGGGGCCTGATCTACACGCTGCTTGGCGCGTACACGGTCTGGCAGGGGCTGCGGCGCAACCGCGAGGATCCCGTCCTGCGCGAGCTTGGCTGGCTGCCAGCGCTCACCGGCTTGTTCAACTCGGTCTGGATCTTCCTGTTCCAGTACGAGGTATTCGCTCTGTCCGTGCCGGTGATCGTTGGGCTCTTGCTCACGCTCATCGCCATCCACTTCCGGCTGTGGGGCCATCGCGATGTCCTCCGCGGGCGGAGCTACTGGCTGGTCCGGGCGCCGTGGGCGGTGTACCTGGGCTGGATCACCGTGGCCACCATCGCCAACATCGCCCAGACCCTCTTCTCGCTGGGCTTCACCGGGTTTGGCATTGACCCCGCGCTGATTGCGGCGGTGGTCCTGCTGGTGGGCCTGGCCATCGCGGCCACGTTTGTGCTGCGCTTTGGCGATGCGGCATACGGCTGGGTCATCGTCTGGGCCTACGCCGGCATCGTGGTGAAGGAGAGCGCAACGCAGCTCGTCGCCGGTGTGGCAGCGATGGGCGCCGTCGTGGTGGCTGCCCTGGTGGTGCGGGCGATGGCGACACGCCGACGGAGCGGCGCCATCCGGCTCTAGGCCGGAGCCGTCAGCGCCGGGGATACCGCCTCGGCCTTGAGCCCCGGCATGCTGGGTGCCCCAGGACCGCATCGCGTACCCTGAACCCGTGCGACGCCTGACCTCGCCCCGGATCCTCGCCCGCCGCGCCGGCACCGCCCGGTATGCCGCGCTGGTTGTGTTTGGCGTGCTTGTTGCACATGACGTTGTGTACACCGCCCAAGAGGCAATGGGCTCCACCAACGCTGCCGTCGCCGAGGTAACCCACCGCTACTGGCCAAGCTTTGTGGCGCTGGCCATGCTTGCAACCGCAGTGCTGGTGAGCTGGGCCGCCACAGGGCTCATCAGGCTCCGCCTTGCGCTCCAGCGGCTACCGGCCCCGCCGCCGGCCGCCACGCGAACCGAGCGCACGTATCTCGCCGAACTTGCCTACCTGTGGCCCCGGCTGCTGCTTGGTGTCGGCCTCGTCTTCCTGATCCAGGAGAACGTGGAGCACATGGTCTCCGGCCGACACATCCCGGGGCTCTGGGTCCTGTCCGGCCCCGAGTACCCCCTGGTGATCCCGGTCTTGACCGCCGTCACAGGGCTGCTCGCTGCGGCCGGTGCATGGTTCCGCCAGCGGATCGCCGTGATGGTCTGGCGCCTCCGGGCGGCGCGGATCGCGTTTGCACTGCGGGCGCACCGGCGTGCCAGCCCCTCACAGCGCTATCGCCTGGTTGGCGCCCTCCTCGCCCACCGCTGGATCCTGCTGCGGCCCGACATCGGGCGCGCCCCACCCGCGACCGCTCCAGCCTGATCCACGGGTCGCTGCGTGCGGCCCGTCCCGGCGTGTCCCTTCCGGCGCGCCAGCGTGGAGCTTGTCCAATGCGTTTCACCGGCACCGTTCGTGTCCTGGCCGCACTCGTCGCCTTGGCCATCGCGGCCACGGGCTGCACGAGTGGTCCGGCCATGCCGTCGGTGCAGATGGTCCCCAACCTGACGCCGCCGCCCTTGGGCGTCCGCGACACGGTCTACAACCCGCCCATGCTGGCTCCCGCCTTGCGCCTCACAGACCAGGACGGGCACCCGTTCGACCTGACCACCCTTCGAGGCAGCCCGGTGTTTGTCTACTTTGGCTACACCCACTGCCCCGACGTCTGCCCCACCACCCTGGCCGACATTCGCGCGGCCATCACCACGTCCGGCATCCCGGCCAAGGTGGTGTTTGTCACGATTGACCCGGCCCGGGACACACCAGCCAAGATGAAGACCTACCTAGACTTCTACGCCGCAGGCTTCATCGGGCTGTCGGGCTCCGATGCCGAAATCGCCACGGCCGCCAAGGCCTGGTTTGTCGGCTACGAGAAGGGGCCGGCCGATGCAAACGGCAACTACCCCATGACCCACACCACGCAGTCCTACCTCGTTGACGGGGCAGGGCTGCTGCGCAACCACATCTTCTTTGGCGCCCCAACCAGCCTTGTCGTCAGCATCCTGCAGACGGCCACCGGCGGCTGAGGCGCACCACGTACCGGAGGAACACAACCGATGTATCGCTTCACCCGCGGCCGCGCCCTGAGCGTGGCTCTTGCCGCCATCGTCGTTGTCGCGTCGCTTGCGGCCTGCTCCGGGTCGTCCGGCGGCATCAAGGTCACTGGCGCCTGGGCCCGCAACTCGGCCGCCACGGCCGGTGCCGGCGCCGCGTACCTGGTCATCCAGAACACCGGCTCCGCCGCCGATGCCCTGATTGGCGCCTCCAGCCCGGCCGCCAAGACCGTCGAGATGCACGAGACCAAGGTCATCGAATCGGCGGCTCCGTCGATGGGCATGGGCGGCATGGGCTCTGCTGATCCGTCAGCGATGCCCACCGCGTCCGGCATGGGCGGCGGCCCGATGATGGGGATGGTCCCCGTCTCGCGCATCGACGTCCCGGCCGGCGGCAGCGCCGAGCTCAAGCCCGGCAGCTATCACCTGATGCTGCTGGAACTGGTTGCCGATCTCAAGGTGGGTGACTCAATCGAGCTCACACTCCAGTTTGAGAAGGCGGGCAAGATCACGGTCAAGGCCGAGGTCCGCGCCCAGTAGGTTCGCGCCCGGGTCCGGGCCACCTGCATTCGCCGGTGACTCAGATCGCGGCCCTCCGTGCACGGTTCGAACCGCGAGCCTCGGGTTCCCGGTCTGAGCCGTGCACGACACCCCCGATTCGAATTCAGTGGTGACTCAGGATGCCCGTGGCAGCGCGCCGGGCCCGTCGGCAGACGCCCGACGACTTTGCGCCGGGCCCGCCGTGTCGCTTCCGGGTGCGGCTCACCCGGTGGGTCATCGGGCGCAGTCGAGCGCTGGCGGCTCACCCGGTGGGTCATCGGGCGCCCGGCGACCGCTCCGGGGCGTGCTCAAGCACGGATGGCGCACGGTATGGGCCATTCGTCGCGTGCGAGCGCGCTAAGACTCACCGGGTGAGCCGCGGGCGGCGTGCGTCCGGCGTGTCGCTGGCTGGCGGGCGCCGTCACAGGGGCAGCGCGCCCGTCCGTAGACCCCCGACGACTCGGCGCCGGACAGACGAAACCCCGGGTGGCGGGACCCGGGGTTTCTGGCGAATCGAGTTGGTTGCGGGGAGAGGATTCGAACCTCTGACCTTCGGGTTATGAGCCCGACGAGCTGCCGCTGCTCCACCCCGCGGTGGAACCGGCATAGTACCGGCGATCCCCCAAACCGTCAAAGATGCGGCTGGGCGGCACCCTCGGCCACACGGGCCAGCAACGCGGTCTGCCACGTTGCAACCGCCACGGGCCACCAGTCTTCCACAAAGCGCTCCGACCCAAACCACTCCTTGCCCGGGAACTGGCCGTGCCACGCGTCGGGATAGACAAGCGACGGCGCATCGGGCAGCAGCGCACCCGCAAGGGGCACAAGACCGTCGCCGGGGAGCTCGTCCGGCGTGTCGGGCCCCAGCAGCATCCGGTACAGCGCCCATGCCCGCCGCTCCCCCGGCGTGCCGTGGCGGCGGCCCCAGGCAACCGTGGACGCCACCGACAAGTAGCCCGTCTTCGGCGCACACGCGGGCCCAGGCACCTCCCGATTGGCAAACGCGGCCGCCTCCGTGCCGGAGCGCATCGCCGGGTTTGGGTCAAGCGCCGAGATGTGCGGGGTGCCAAGCGTGACGATGGCGCCGATCCTGCCAGCCGCCCGCTGCGGACGCCCTGCAAACGGCACCGGCGACGTCATGATCCGGGCGCTGATACCGCCCGCCGAGTGGCCAATCACCAGGACAGGAGCGCCCTGCGCCACAGCATCAGAGCAGGCACTTGCGACAAGCAGCGCCCGACCGGAGCGCGTGAGGATGGGCCCAAGGCCCCGCGGACTGGCAAGCAGCCAGTCGGGCGTCCAGACGTTGGCAACCACCACGTCAGCGGCGCCGCGCTCCAGCAGCCGGCGGACAAGCGGCCCGTAGAGCGGGGGCGCCGTGAGGAAGCCGCCCAGGATCAACACAACGGGCGCGGGCGGACGGCCCTCGGCCACGGCGGTACGCCAAGGCGCGGGCGCGGGCGCGGCAACAGCCACCGGCGCGGGCGCGGCTGCGGTTGTCACGCGGCCTTCAGATGTGCGGGCTGCATCGCCAGCCAGAGCCGGCGCCGGCCGACAAGCAGACCCAGCCCAAGCATCAGGATCACCGCAACACCAGTGAGGTAGAACGGCAGCCGCAGGTCCACGGCCGCAAGCGCCCCGGCACTCCCCGACGCAACGATCGTGCCGATGGTGCCCGCCGCGCCAAACACACCCTGGGCGGTGGAGCTGCGACCCGGCGGTGAGGCGCGGGCAACCAGCATGAACAGCGCAGGGCCGGCAAACGCCGCCGCTGTCCCCTCAACCAGCCCCAGGACAAGCATCCACCAGATAGCCGGCACAAGCGGATACAGGATCCCGCACAGGCCAACGCCAAACGTGCCGATCACAAGCGCGAGGAACCCGCCGTCCTTGTCCACGAAGCGGCCCACCACTGGTGACAGGATCAGGACCGGCAGCGCAAACGTGAAGAAGCTCACACCAATCAGCGCGGTGTTGGCGCCAAGGCTCGCCATGTAGAGGCTCCAGATCACCTCGTACGTGCCGCCCGCGAGGAAGCTGGCGATGTTGAACACGATGGCCGCCACCAGGAGGCCGTTCAGGAGGCTGCGGACCGGTGCCGCTTCGCCGGGCTGAACGCTCTGGACCGGCGCAGGCTGGACGGCTGCGGCGTGCGGCCGGTGGGCCACCGGCGCCACGAAGAACGCGACAAGCAGCGCCGAGACACCCACGAAGATGCCCGCCACCCAGAACACCACCACGGGCTCGCCTGTGGCCGCAGCCGCCAGACCGCCAACGGCAGGGCCAATCATGAACCCGCCAATCTGCGCGGACCCGTACAGCCCAAACATCTCGCCATGGCGCTCGGGCGGGTTGGCGTCAATCAGATAGCCGCGGGCGGCCGGGTCATACGCCGCGGCGCACAGACCCGCGAGCGCCCGCAGCGCAATGAACGCCACGGTTCCGGTGGCAAACAGGGGCAGCACCGCAGCCACCGCAGCAATCGCCAGACCCGCCACCATCAGCGGCTTGCGCGACGTCCTATCCGCAAGCCACCCAAAGAACGGCTCCGCGACCAGGCGCGCCGCAGGCCACGCCGCCACCACCACGCCCAGCATCGGCAGATCGACGCCGTGGGTGGTGAAGTAGATGGCGAGAATGGGCAGGAGCGCGCCAAAGCCAAGCCAGATCGATGACTCTGCAATGAGCAGCGGCAGGATCGGGCCCCAGTGCGTGAGCCAGACTCGAACTCTATTTGGCAATGGGCTCCCCCATACAACTTGGGCCCCATCCTAGCCGACGCGGCTGCTGGGCCACGCCGGGCCTATGATCCGCGCATGTCACCTGCACTTATCGCGATGCTCCTTGCCGTGATGCTGGCGGCGCTGCTCCCGGTGCGGCGGCTCTCGGTTGCGGGCTGGTCGGCCGGAGCACTGTTCACCACGTGGGTCCTCTATGCGCTGGGCCTGTTTGTGGGGCTGCGGTTCCCGGGCGCTGCGCGGTTTGTGCTGCCCGTGCTGATCATCGCGTTCGTGCTGCCGTTTGTGGCTGGACCCGAGCGTCTCACGCGGCTGTTTGGCGGACGGCGGCCACCCGAGGTGATCAACGTCACCCCACCACCGGCGCTGGGTCTGGGCGGACAGACGGGACCGGGGGAACCGGCAGCACCTGCCGACCGGCCCGCTGACGACCGCGCGGGGACCGCCAAGACACGGGGCGGACAACCGTCGCAGCGGTGGGCTCCCGGTCGGCCGGGTCGGAAGCATCGGCCCCCGGAAGAGGAGCGGTAGGGTCGCGCCATGACCACGCGCCCACGGTTTGATCGCTCTCCCTGGCGTCTCGACCCCGATGTCTCGTTTCTCAATCACGGGTCCTTCGGCGCCTGCCCGGAGCCGGTGCTCGACGCGCAGCGGGCGTGGCGCGATCGTCTGGAGTCAGAGCCTGTCCGGTTCTTGGGCCGCGAGCTTGAGGGCCTGCTGGACAACGCCCGCCAGGAGATGGGCGCTTTCCTGCGATGCGATCCGGAGGGGATCGCCTTCGTGCCCAACGCCACAACCGGCGTGGCCACGGTGCTTGCGTCAATCCGGTTCAAGCCCGGTGACGAGCTGCTCGCGGGCGACCACGAGTACAACGCCACGCTAAACGCCCTCAAGGCGGCCGCCACCCGCGACGGCGCAACGGTGGTCCTGGTGAGGATCCCATTCCCCATCACCGACTCCGCCCGGGTTGTGGAGGCCTACCTCGCAGCGGTGACACCCCGGACACGGTTTGCGCTCGTGAGCCAGATCACGTCGCCCACGGCGCTCGTGCTGCCTGTTGGCAACCTGGTGAAGGAGTTTGCCCGGCGCGGCATCGACACGCTTGTGGACGGCGCCCACGCGCCCGGGATGGTGCCCGTGGACCTTGGCGCGCTGGGGGCCGCGTGGTGGACCGGCAACGCCCACAAGTGGCTGTGCTCGCCCAAGGGCGCAGCGATCCTCTATGCACGAGCGGACGTCCGCGCTGAGACCAAGCCGCTGGTGGTGTCGCACGGGGCCAACGACGAGCGCCGCAACCGGTCCCGGTTCCGCCTGGCGTTTGACTGGACCGGCACCAGCGACCCAACCCCGTTCCTTGCGCTCTCAGCGGCGATCCGCTTTGTGGGCGGGCTGCACCCCGACGGCTGGCCTGGGCTGATGGATGCCAACACCGCGATGGCGCGCGAAGGCCGCCAGCGGATCTGCGAGGCACTTGAGGTTGAGCTGCCGGCGCCTGCCGGCATGCTTGGCGCGATGGCATCCATCCCGCTGCCGGGCGTCGCGCCAACGGCTGAGGCGACAAGCGACCTCGCCGCATCGCTCTTTGCCCAAGAGCGGATTGAGGTGCCGATCTTCCCCTTCCCGGTGCCCGCTGCGCTTGCGCCCGGCGCGCTGCCACGGACCGCGATCCTGCGAATCTCGGCCCAGCGGTACAACCAGCCCGAGGAGTACGCGGCCCTTGCGGAGGCGCTCCGCTCCAGACTCCGGTCGCCAGCCAAGCCGCGCTCGATGATTGGCCGGATCCGGGGCCGCTGACCCGCGGCGCTGACCCGCGGCGCTAGCCCCCGTTTGGGCCGTCCCGTTGCGGCTCCCGTCGTTCCCGTCTACCGTTGGCCCGTCGTCCCACCGCGCCGAGTACCTCGATGCCCACTGAGTCTGCCTCCACCAACCGGTTGCCCGCCCTGTACCTCGGTCACGGCGCCCCGCCGCTGCTTGAGGATCCCACGTGGATGGGAGAGCTTGCCGGTTGGTCAGCCAACCTGCCGCGGCCCACGTCCATCCTGATGGTCAGCGCCCACTGGCAGACCGCACCCATGGCTGTCGGCGCCACCACCACGGTCCCGCTGGTATACGACTTCTACGGGTTCCCCCAGCACTACTACGAGCTTGAGTACCGCTCCCCGGGTGCGCCCAAGCTGGCTGCCGATGTGAAGGCCCTGATGGCCGACAACGAGCCCGTCCTGGACCGGCCGGCGCGCGGGCTGGACCACGGGGCGTGGGTGCCGCTGCTCGCGATGTACCCAGAGGCAGATATCCCGGTCCTCCAGATCTCGATGCCGGATCTGGACCCCGCCCACCTCTTCGAGATTGGCCGCCGGCTCGCCCCGCTCCGTGACGAGGGGGTACTCATCGTGGGCTCCGGGTTCATGACCCATGGTCTGCCCTATATCGGTGAGTACTGGAGCGGCAAGCCCGGCGGCCCGGCATGGTCAGTGGAGTTTGACCGGTGGGCGGCCGAGGCACTCGCCCAGGGCGATCTGGACACGCTGTTCGCATTTCGGGAGAAGGCGCCCGGTATGCCGTACGCGCACCCCACCGTGGAGCACTTTGCGCCGCTGTTTGTGACGCTTGGCGCCTCGGCCAAGCCAGACGCCGCACCCGAGACCGCCATCGAGGGCTTCTTCCTCGGACTATCCAAGCGATCCATCCAGACGGCCTAGTGCTAGACCGTTCGGGGGATGGAGAGACGCGCGCCCATCCGTAAAATGAGTGCAGATCAGATAACTGCGTCCCGCTGAAGTCTGGAGCCGAGCAGCAAGCTGGGCATGCCTCGCAGGAAGGCATATGCCAAGAACATCGCCGCGTCGGCGCCCGCATGTAAGGGGCGCATCATCAGACCAATCATCGCCGCCCGGGCCGGGTTGCTCGCCATCCTGCTGCTCTTGGTTGCAGCCGGGGTTGCGACGGCCGACAACGGGCCCCACCTGACCGCCGGCAGCGGTGGCGGCACAAGCTCATTCATCGCGGATGCCTGTGCAACGTGTCACCGAGCGCACACAACCGCGTCGGGCGGCCGCCAGACGCCAACCCAGTTGTTGTGCTTTGCCTGTCACGGCTCCGCCGCGGCCGGCGCCACCACCAACGTGGAGGACGGCGAGGTGGCGGGCACCAGCCACGGCCTCCGTGGCGGCGGCTTCGTCAACGCCCTGATGGACACATCCTGGTTGGGCGAGGCCACAAGTCGCAAGTCCACAAGCATGCACCTGGTGACGGACGGCGCCACGGGGACGATGTGGGGCGCGGGTGCCGCTGGGAGCGGTGTCGGCGTTGCCAAGGTCACCGTGGGCTGTCTCAGCTGCCACGACCCGCACGGCAACGGCAACTATCGGATCCTGCGCAACCTGCCCAAGGATTCGCCCAGCCAGTGGCCAGTCACGGTCCCAGACCAGACCGTCAAGGTCTACGGCGTTGCCAGCGCCGACAACAAGTACTTCGGCGAGGTCTACGGGGGCGGCGACTACCAGGTGCAGGCCCAGCTGACCCGCTGGTGCGCGTCCTGCCACACGCGGATGGATGCGACGGCGACATCGGCTGTCACAAGCTCCGGTGATCCTGTGCACAACTACCGCCACTCCACCCGCATCGCCACCGATGACGTGACGTCATGCGCAATCTGCCACGCAACCGCAGGCGGCACAGACCCTGCGCCAGACCCGTTCAAGGTCACGCAGGCCGTGGCGCATGTGCCCATCTGCCTCAGCTGCCATGTTGCGCACGGCACAGCAGCGGCGATGGGGCCAAACTCGGCCCTGGTGTCGTACCCGGGCGATGGTGCCGAGACCACACCGGACGCAGACCCCACGCCCACGCCGGCCGCTGGCGCAACGCCGGGGCCCACGCCGTCCACAGACGACATCGGCCACACGGCGCTCCTGCGCCTCGACAACCGCGGCGTCTGCGGCGGCTGCCACGTCCCAACGCTGAAGTAGTCGCGGAACGCGGCCTGGGCGCCGCGGATCGCAGCGCTCCACGCTTCGCGGAGGGTGCGGTTGGCGGCACCCGCACCAAACCGGCGCAGGGAATTGGTGGGCCCGCTGGGATTCGAACCCAGGACCAGAGGATTAAAAGTCCCCTGCTCTACCGCTGAGCTACGGGCCCCCGCGGAACTCTACCCCGTACGAGGCGACAGCCCCGCACTGACCGGCACGAGGCTCCCGCCCCGTGCCAAGAACGCCTACGGCAGCAGCGACCCGTCAAGCAGCTGGGCCGTCGTGACTGCGTTGGGCACCAGACCCAGCGTGGTCATGAAGTCCAGCGACAGTTGCCAGCCTGCCGTGTCGAGCGCCCCGAGGACGCCGCCCGTCCGCGGGCTTGGCCAGATGGCGATGGTGGCGTCAAGGATCTGGCGCTGGAGCGCGGCATTTGACTTCAGGTCCGGGACCAGCGCAAATGTGGCATCAAGGCCCTTCTGCGGATCGGCCTTGATCTCGGCCTCCGCGCGCAGCGTGGCGGCAATGAACGCCTTGAGAGCGTCGTGCTTGGCGGCCAGCGTCTTGGTGCCGGTGACAAGCCCCGGACCCGGAAGCGGCGTGACGGCGTCAATCGTCAAGACCACTGGCTCAATGCCGGCGTTCCGCAGCTGGATGGGCTCGTTGTTGGCAAAGCCCGTGGCCGCGTCAACCACGCCCTGCTGCAGGGCCGTGGCCTGGCCGAAGGAGGGGAACTCCACGATGGTGACGTCGGCGGGCTTGAGGCCAACCGATCCAAGCAGTGCCAGCAGCATGAACCACGAGGATCCGTACTTGCCGGGGATGCCGATCTTCTTGCCCCGCAGATCGGCTGCGGTGGTGATCCCGCCGCCCGCCTTCGCAAGGACGATGCACGGGTATTGGCCAAAGATGGTGGCCGTGTACACCACGGGGATCCCCTGGCTGACGGCCGGGATCACCGATGTGCCGTCGCCGGCGCCAATGTCCACCGCACCCTGGCCCAGCAGCGTGATGAGGTCCGGGTCGATCTTGTTCTGGAGCGTCACGTCCAGCCCAGCCGCAGCGTAGTAGCCGGCCTGCTTGGCAAGGTAGAACTGGGCGAACTGGACGCTGGGGATATAGCCAAGACCCACGGTGAGGCTGACCGCGGGTGCAGGCGTGCCCCCACCGCTGGGGATGGCTGGCGCAGGCGTGGCGCTGGTGCCGCACGACGCGAGGGCAAAGGCGGCAGCAAGCGCGAGGGCCGCAGCGCGGCGCGGCGACGGACGACGGGCGGATCCGGACACGATGGTGTGAACCTCCTTGGGGTTGGCCTGACGCCTCATCGCTCGCCGACCAGACGGCGCTCGATGGCAAGCATGACGAGGTAGAGGCTGATGCCCATTAGGGCCAGGGTCATCAGTGCGGCAAACATGAGCGGTGTGTCAAACAGCGAACCGCGGGCGATGTTGATGAGGACCCCAAGACCGGAGTCGCCGCCCGCCCACTCCCCCACGATGGCGCCGATGACCGCAAGGGTGATCCCCACGCGCAGGCCGCCCAGGATGGCTGGGAGCGCGGCCGGGACCTCGATGCGCGTGATGATCTGCCAGCTTGACGCCCGGAAGCTCCGGGCCATCTCCAGCAGGCGCTTGTCCACAGACCGGATGCCCACCATCGTGGCAATGGCAACCGGGAAGAAGACGATCAGCGTGCAGATGATGAGCTTGGAGAACAGTCCCGTGCCAAACCAGAGCGCAATCAGCGGCGCCAGGGCCAGCACCGGCGTTGCCTGCGCAGCCACGAGGTACGGGCTGAGCAGCCGCTCGGCAAGCCGCGAACGCGCGAGACCGATGCCCGCCACCAGCGCGACGACGGATCCAAGCGCGAAGCCCAGCAGGACCTCCAGGAGCGTGGTGGAGAAGTGCGGCCACATCATCCCGTCGGCCCAAGCGCGGACGAAGCGCTCCGCCACCGTCAGTGGGCCGGGCAGGACAAACGACTGGAAACCGCTCACGAAGACAATGAGCTGCCACACGATGAGGAAGACCGCAAGGCTCAGGGCAATCGGCCACACAGAGGCTGCGAGGCGGCGGGTGCCGGGCCGGCGGGCGGCGCTCACTCCGGACCCTCCGGCCGAAACGGGTCAAACCAGGCGGGTGTGCCAGGCTCCGTCTCGGCATGGCGTCGCGCGGGGACGACACCCGGCGGCAGACCGGCAGCTGCCGCCAGCCGTGCCTCCTCCATCGCGATGCTGTCGTCGGTGGTGTCCACAAGGTGTGCCCGAACGTCTGCGGCAAGCGACGAGACAAGCGCTGAGTCCATGTCCGCCAGACGGCGTGGCCGCGGCAGGTCAACGGCAATCTCGGCCAGCACACGCGCGGGCCGTGGCGAGAGAACCACCACGCGGTCCGCCAGGAACACCGCCTCCGGGATGCTGTGGGTCACAAGCACAATCGAGGTGCCGGTCCGCTCCCAGAGCCGCAGCAGCTCCGCGTTGAAGCGCTCGCGGGTGAGGGCGTCGAGCGCGCTGAACGGCTCGTCAAGCAGCAGCAGGCTTGGCTCCAGGGCCAGCGCCCGTGCAATCGCCACGCGCTGGCGCGTCCCGCCCGAGAGCGTCCCGGGCCGGGCACCCGCGTGTTCGCGCAGACCCACAAGGCCCAGCAGGTCCTCCGACCGTGCAGCCTGGCGTGCCTTTGACCAGCCGGCAAGCTGCATCGGGAAGCGGACGTTGTCCTCGGCGGTCTGCCACGGGAGCAATCTCGGCTCCTGGAAGACCACGCCAACACGGGGATCGGGTCCGGTGACAGGCTCGCCGTCAATCAGCACGCGGCCTGTGTCGGCGGGGATCAGTCCGCCCAGGACGCGCAGCAGCGTGCTCTTGCCGCAGCCATTGGGGCCGATGAGGGCCACCACCTCCCGCGGCCGGATGGACAGGTTGACGGCGTCAAGCACGTGGGCTGGGCGAGCGCCGCGAAAGGAGAGCGACACACCCTCTGCGCGGACATCGGCGCCCTGCACCGGGACATAGGCGCGCAGGGCGGCATCGGACGACATGGCCGTCTCGGGCTGCCTCAGCGGGTCCATGACACCTCCGTGCGCACAAGCGGCAACGGGGCAGGAAGCCACCACGCGCCCAAAGTGGGACGGCGGCCGCGGCCTTCTCTCATCCGGACTGTACCGTCGGCTCCGGTTGACCAGGCGGACCTGGCCTCGGATCTGCGCACTCCACGCTCGCTGCGAACGCGGAGCCGCTCGTGGGCTCGCCCCGCAGATGCGGAGCCGTACCACCGGTAGGGAGTTTCACCCTGCCCCGAAGGCTGTGCCCCGATGCTACCACCGGCGCCCGGAGCGCCGAGAGTGCCGAGCGCTTGGACCGGCAGCGCGGCGGCGCTTGCGCGCTACTTGACGGTGACGGTCACCTTGGCGGAGGCCGACTTGGGCGTCGTCGTCCTGGTTGCCGTGTACGTTGCGGTGGCGGTCCGGCCCGCAGTTGCCCGGGTGGTGACGGAGATCTTGGCCGTTGTGGAGACTGAAGCGCCCGGGGCAAGTGACCGGCTGGTGATGGCCAGGGTGCTGGTCACGCCCGTCGTGGTGCCGGAGAGGGCGCTGCTCAACTTGAATGTTGAGGCTGCGCAGGGCCCCGTGTCCTTGTTGGTCACAACGATCGTGACGGTGGTGGACGTCCCGCGGGTCACGGACGCGGCCGTGGGGGTGACGGTCACGGTGGGGGCAACGCGGGTGCAGACCACGGGCGTGGGCGTCGGGGTCGGGGTAGGCGTGGGGGTAGGCGTGGGCGTAGGCGTGGGCGTCGGCGTGGGCGTCGGCGTGGGCGTCGGCGTGGGCGTCGGCGTGGGCGTAGGCGTAGGCGTGGGCGACGGGACGATCCCCGTGGCCGCCAGGGCAACCGCCGCACCGGCGTTTGCGATGCCCGCACCACAGCCCAGGGAGCAGGCCGCTCCGCCAAATCCGTGCGCGGTCTGCTGCAGGTACTGCAGAACCTGTGCGGGCGTGAGCGCCGGGTTGGCGGCAAGCATCAGCGCGACGATCGCCGACACGTGCGGCGTGGCCATGCTGGTGCCGGAGTACTGCGCATACGCCGGCTGGGACGGGACGGTGGTGCCCGTGTTGAGCGTGGAGATCATCGAGACGCCGGGGGCGGCAATCTCCACGGACGCGCCGTAGTTGGAGAAGCTGGCGCGGGCACCGGTGCGATCGGTTGCCGCAACCGTGATGACGTTGGCGCAGTTGGCGGGGCTGAAGTTGGCGGCGTCCGAGGCGCTGTTGCCCGCGGCGATCACCACCACCGAACCGCGGCTAACGGCGCCATTGATGGCGTTCTGCATCGTGGCGCCGCACGTCCCGCTGCCGCCAAGGCTCAGGCTCAGGACGCGTGACGGCGTGGCGTTTGCAGGGACTCCGGCAACGGTGCCGCCCGACGCCCAAATGATGGCGTCAGCGATGTCCGAGGTGTAGCCGCCACCCGTGCCCAGCACGCGGACCGGCTGGACCTTGGCGTCGGGGGCAATGCCCGCAACGCCGGTGCCGTTGTTGGTCAGGGCCGCGATGGTGCCGGTGACATGGGTGCCGTGCCACGACGAGTTGCTGAGCGCTGTCCAGTCGCCGGGATCTGACGGGTCCGCATCGCGTGCGTCCCCATCGTTTGAGACCGACGTGTACGAGATCATGTCGTAGCCCGCAACCGTCTGGCCCGCGAGATCCGGGTGCACGGTGATGCCCGTGTCGATAACCGCGACATTGACGCCGGCGCCACGGGTGTAATCCCAGGCGGTCAGCGCGTCGATGCCATAGGTGGTGGCGGTGTTCCCCTCAAAGAGGTCCCACTGGTAGGTGCTGAAGTAGGTGTCGTTGGGCGCCGCGGCAACGGCGTACAGCTTTGTGTCAGGCTCCGCCGACAGGACGCCGGGGGTGGCACGCAGAGCGGCGAGAGCCCGCGCGACGCCAGCAGGCGAGATGGACGAGGGCAGGCGGTAGATGTCCGCGGCACCGGCACGCCGGATCCAGGACGCCGCTTGGCCAACACGGGAGGCAACCTCAGACGAGCGCAGCTGCCCGTCACTGCTGCCCCAGCGCACGATGATCTGGTCCGTGGCGACAGCATCAGATCCAAGCGGCGCACCAACGGCCGAGGCTGGGATCGCTGTCGCCAGCAGGGCAGCACCAATCAGCACGGCACCGGCCACCGCGGCCAAACGACGCGGGATGCGGGAAGCCGCCGGCGGCGTGAGGAGCGGACTTGTCTGGCGAGTCATGTGGGACACACTCCCGTGGTGCGGGCTGGGTTCAGCAATCTGACATCAGGGCGTCCACACCCACGTGACTACCCCGTAGGGCGATCATGCCATGGCCCCTGCAGCTATCCCATGGCCCCTTGGGGGTATGACCGTCAGGCGGGCGGGTGGGTTCAGAGGCGGCGGAGCATTGGATAGTGCTCGCCGTAATCGGCGTACCGCTCACGGTAGATGTCGCGAGTGGCGGGATCCGGCACAAGCCGACGCGCCACACCGGTCATGGCCCCAACGGCGGTCTCCAGATCCGCCACCGCGCCGGAGCCAACGGCGGCCAAGATGGCCGCACCCAGCACCGCCGTGTCGCCAATCACCGGCATTGCCACCGGCACGCCCAGGACATCCGCCTTGATCTGGCCCCAGAGGTCACCGGGAGTGGCACGCCCGGCCAGGCGCAACTCGCGAATTGGAGCACCGGCAGAGGCCAGCGGCTCCGCAACGCTGCGCATCGCGTACGCGGCACCCTCCAGCACCGCGCGCACGAGGTGGCCGCGGCCGTGGTCCAGCGTCAGGCCGGTGAACGCGCCACGTGCCCGCTCATCAAACACGGGCGCGCGCTCCCCGGCCAGATACGGCAGGAAGACGATGCCGTCAGCACCAGCAGGCGCCGCGGCTGCCTCGGCAAACAACTCGCCCAGTGTCCAGCGATCGCCCAGCACGGAACTGCGCAGCCAGTCCAGTGAAGCGCCCAGGGCGGCCATCGCCCCGCCCACGGCCCAGCGACCCGGGAGCGGCGCCGGGGCGCAGTAGAACCCGGGCACGGGCACCGCGTGGTCCGCGTAGACGGCCAGCCCGCCGCTTGTGCCGCCCGTGTCCACGGCATCGCCCGGGTGCAGGAGCCCGGCACCAAGCATGGAGGACGCGCCATCGTTCACGCCCGTCACCACCGGCGTTCCAACACGCAGGCCAAGCGCCGAAGCCGCCTCCGCGCGCAGGCTGCCCAGCGGTGCCCCAAATGGCCGACGGGGCGGGAGGAGGCGCTGGGGTATCCCGGCGGAAGCGAGGGCCGCGCCATCAATCGGCGTCTCGTGCGCCTGCGTTGCCGTGGCCGCCTCGCCGGTCAGCCAGAGGCCCAGCGCGTCCCATGCAGGGAGCAGCCAGGCGGCTCGTGCCAGCGTCTCGGGCTCTTCGCCGGCCAGCCAGGTCATCGCGGGCAGGAAGCCAAAGCCGGACGTCCGCACCCGGCGGTCCTGCCATGTCAGCGCCGGCCGTACAGCATTGCCCGCCGCATCCGCTGCCACCAGCGTGGGCCCCTGCGCCACACCGCAGATTGCCGCCACGTGCGCCGCGTCCACGCCAAGGGAGCGCACCGCGGCGGCCACGGCAACCCACCAGGTGCCCGGGTCCTGCTCGGCCCGCCCGTCAGACCCGGTGTCCGTGGGATACCCGGCGCGGCGAATGGCAACGGGCCGCCCGTCAAGGGTCACGGCAATGGCCTTTGCCTCGGACGTGCCCAGATCGATACCGATGACGATGGGGGCGCCGGCCAGGTCATCCACGGCCGGCCACGTCTTCGGGGAGCAGGAACCAGCGCAACGCCTCAAAGTCGGCACCCACGGCATCGGCCGCAAAGGTGGGCGCCGCCAGCGCATCGGCGGGCTGCGCCAGGAGCAATTGCGCCTCAGCCAAGTAGTCGGCCAGCCGCAACTCCGGCTCCTGATGACGGTGCGCGGGCCAGGCCATGCGTCCCGCCGCGTACGAGATGTCGTGCAGCGACGCTGGCGGCTCCGGCAGCCCGCGCCGATGGCGCCAGAGCCCCGTGACCGGGTTGAACTCGTACTGGGGCAGCAGCCGCCAGCCCTCGGCTGCCACAAGGTCAACCGCGTCCAGGATGAACTCGAACACCGCGTCGCTGATGAAGTAGTTGAAGTTCACCCGCACCCAGCCGGGCTTGATCCCTTCGCAGCCGCGCGTGATCTCACGCTCAAACGCGTGGGATTGCTCAATGTCGATGCCCAGCAGCCGGTGGCCGTACGGCCCTGCGCAGGAACAGCCGCCACGCGACTGGATGCCAAGGAGGTCGTTGAGCAACGCCACAATGAAGTTGTGGTGCAGGTATCGGCCGTCATGGCGGACCACAAACGACACAATCGAGAGCCGCTCCGCCTGATGGCTGCC
>CAIYHO010000129.1 GCA_903925955.1 uncultured Chloroflexota bacterium | reverse complement strand
GCCACGGCCCGCGCCTCGTTTGGCGTCTACACGACGACCAAGGACATCGACGCCCTCGCCGCCGCGCTGCAGCAGGTGCAGAAGCTCTTCGGCTGACGCTGGCCGGCGCCCCACCTGCTTCGGCTTGGGCCGAAGTACCCAGACAGGTACTTGCCGGGGACACCCTGTCCCTGAACCGGCGTCATGCAGATGCTTCGGACTAAGCCGAAGCATCGCCCGGCGGCGACCACGCGCCGCGCGTCACGCGCGACAATGACGCCATGAAGACCACCACCGAGACCGTTGACGTCCTGGTTGCCGGCGGCGGCACGGCAGGCCACATCGCGGCCATCCAGGCGGCACGCGCGGGCGTGACCACGTCGATCATTGAGGCGGGCTCCATGCTGGGCGGCACGATGACCGCTGGCGGCGTCTACATGCCCAACCACTTCTTCACGAAGGATGCCCAGGTGGTCGCGGGTATCCCGTGGGAGCTGTACACGAAGTCCAAGGCGATTGAGGGGCTGCCCGTCCCGGACTACCGCCGCCGCCGACCCGTGGAGACGCCCGGCTACTACTCGTACATCAACGTCCCCGTCTATGCCAGCTTGGCCGAGGCGGAGGCGATCACCGCGGGCGTTGTCATCCACTACCACGAGTTCGTAGCGGAAGTCCGCGCAGACGGCGACTGGTGGGAGGTCGTCTCCCTCGGTCGTGGCGTCCGTCGCGTGACACGGGCACGCGAGATCATCGACGCCAGCGGCGATTCGGACATCGTCCGCATCCTTGGCCTCAAGACGCTCAAGACCAAGGTCAGCCAGCCCGGCACCCTCGAGTACAAGCTCTACGGCATCGAGCACGAGCAGCTCTGGAAGGAAGAGGTCCAGGCGCTGTACGAGGAGGCGCTCGGCGCGGGCGTCGTGCGGAAGGGCGACTGGGCGTACCCCAACCTTGAGCCGTTCCTGTACTACCTCCAGCACGGCGGCCACAACGCCACCCACATCTACGACGCCGACACCTCCGACGCCGACGGCCAGACCCGCGCCAACATCGAGGGCCGCGAGCGGATGCTGCGGATGTACCGCTTTGTCCGCGAGAACATCCCGGGCGCCGAGCGAGCCACGATTGGCTTTATGGCGCCGATGGCGCTGGCGCGCGAGACGCACCACACGGTGGGCGAGTACACGGTGGTGAAGGACGACTTCGTCAAGGCGACGGACTTTGACGACAAGGTGGCCAACGCCTTCAACTACATCGACCTGCACAGCCAGGAGATTGGCTGCGAGGTCTCGTTCATCGAGGACCCGGACCGCATCCCCACGGTGCCGTTCCGGGCGCTGATCCCCAAGGGCTCGCGGCGGCTCACCGTTGCCGGGCGCAACGTGTCCGCCAACCGGATCGCCTTTGCCGGGATCCGCGCGCAGTGCACGTGCATGGCGATGGGGCAGGCGATGGGTGCCGCAGCCGCGCTTGCCGTTCAGCGTGGCGTTGCGTCACGCGATGTGCCGGCCGCGGACATCGTGGCGCTCACGGTGGAGCACGGGGCGGTGCCGCTGTGAAGATCGCGTCGATCGCCATCACGCACCACAGCCTGCCGCTGGATCCGCCGTACCTCGCGTCCTTTGACACCCGGCCCAAGACCAGCCACGGCATCTCCCTGGTCCGGGTGACAACCGACGAGGGCGTTACGGGCATCGGCGCCGGGTACGCGATGCGCGGCTTTGAGGGGCACGAGGGGCTGTTCATCGGCCAGGACCCGCTCAAGCTCGAGCGCCACTACCGCGTCCTCAACAACCTGCACTTCTACTACGGCCGTCCTTGGCCGCTCGACATCGCCCTCTGGGACCTCGCGGGCAAGATGACGGGGCAGCCCGTCTGGAAGATGCTCGGCGGCCTGAGCGACCGTGTCCCTGCCTACGCTTCGACCGGCTCGTTGCGCACGGCCGAGGAGACGGTGGAGCTTGCGGAGTTCTACATCTCGCGCGGCTTCAAGGCGATGAAGCTCCGCTTCAGGCGTCCCGACTGGCGTGAAGACGTGGCGGTGGTGGAAGCCGTGCGCGCCCGGGTGGGGGATCGCCTCGAGCTCATGGTTGACTGCAACCAGGGGTGGCTGATGCCGTGGGACATCCAGGCGCCCTG
>CAIYHO010000128.1 GCA_903925955.1 uncultured Chloroflexota bacterium | reverse complement strand
GGCGCCATGACCGTCCACCCCGTGCTCGAGCTGTTTCTGGGCGACATCGTCCGGCTCCGGCGCGGCCATCCGTGTGGTGCGGACACCTGGCTTGTTGACCGGCTGGGGGCCGATATTGGTCTTCGGTGCGAGGGCTGCGGCCGTCACGTGCTGATTGCGAGGAGCCACGTGGAGCGTCGCCTGGCTGGTTTCATCGGACGCGGCGACCCGGCCCTCAGTGCGGCAGTAGCGCCGGTGCGGCCATGAGCAACCGTCCCGCACGGCCCCGGCAGGCACCAGGTGCGGCAACGGCCGCTGATCTTGCGCCGGGCGCCCTCGATGTCTTCCGCAATCGCCCGTTCCTGCTCCTGTGGCTGAGCCAGGCGTTCACGCAGATCGGCGGGAACATGGTGATCTACGGGCTCACCGTGATCATCCTGGAGTCCACTCGCGCAAGTTCCGCTGTCAGCCTGCTGATCCTGACCTTCCTGGGCCCAGCCGTGCTTTTCTCCGCGCTTGCCGGCGTCTACGTGGATCGCGTGGATCGGCGAACGGTCCTTGTGGTGACCAACCTCCTGCGCGCGGCGTGCTTTGTGGCGATGTTTGCCGCCGGCACCTTCCTGCCGCTGATCTTGCTGCTCAATATCGTCACATCCACCATCACCGTGTTCTTTGGACCGGCCGAGTCCGCGATGATCCCGGTCCTTGTTCCCCGCCGGCAGCTGTTGGCCGCAAACGGGATCTTCACGCTCACGCTCAACGGCGCCTTTGCGCTTGGCTACGCGCTGTTTGGGCCCATCGTCGTGGCGCTGCTTGGGGCACCTGCCCTGATCCTTGCCGTTGCCGCCTGCTACCTCGTGGCCGCGCTCTTCTGCTGGACGCTGCCGTCTGCGCCGCCGGTTCACGCCGCGCCAGTAGGCGTCCGATCCGTCGTGGGAAGCGCCGAAGAGGCGATGGGCTCCGGGATGGGCCAGCTGCGCGAGGGCATCGGCTACATCAGGGCCAACCCGATGATCAGCTGGTCGTTGCTGTATCTCGGCATCGCGGCGTCCCTGGTGGGGGTGCTGGGCGTCGTCGGCCCGGGTTTTGCACGTGACTCGCTTGGGCTGGAGGCAAAGGACTTCGTGGTGGTGGTGCTGCCGCTGGGCTTCGGCATCGTCACCGGCGTCCTGCTCATCAACAACTTCGGTCACCTGTTGCCTCGGCGACGGATCATCGACGCGTCGCTGATCGTCCTTGGTGTGCTCCTCGCGCTCCTTGCAGGCGCCGGGCCGATTGCCCGGATGCTGCAGAAGGTGGAGTCCACCGCCGGCTTCTCCACCGGCGGCCTGACCTCGCTGCTTGGTGTGGTTGTGGCCATTGCGCTGCTCGCCGGTGTCTTCTATGCAATGGTGGCCATCCCGGCCCAGACCCAACTCCAGGAGGACATCCCTGAGGCCGCGCGTGGACGCATCTTCGGCATCCTCAACATGCTTGTCTCGGTCTCAAGCTTCCTGCCAATCATCATCGTGGGCCCGTTTGCGGACGTCTTCGGCACGACGGCCGTGATCCTCGCAATCGCGGTGATGGTTGGCGGCGCCGGCGTCCTGTCCATCGTCATGCGCGGCCCGCTTCGCCCCCACGAGCTTGGCGTGCCATCGCCTGGACCTGCGGACCGGGCAGCGATGGACCCAGTTGCAGTCGCCATCCACAGCGCCGACAGCGAGGCGGGCGTGCGCCGCGCCGCCGCAGCCGATGCCGATGCCGCTGCAGGGCATGGCGAGGGCGCCGAGAGCGGGCCGGATGGTCCCGCAGAGGGTTCCGGGCCGGGGTGACGGGGTTGACCCCCCGGATCGACACCGTCCTCACCGGGCAGATCGCGACGCTGGCCGGCTCGGCTGGACCCGGCTGGGTTTCGGCGCTGGGGATCGCGCGTGGCCGCGTTGTGATTGCCGGCACGCTTGCGGACGTTGAGGCGGCAGCGCCAGCCTCCGCCCGACGGATTGCGCTGGCGCCGGGCGAGGTGGCCATCCCCGGGCTCACCGACGCGCACCTGCACCTCACCGAGGCCGCGCTTGCCCGCCAGCGGCTGGATCTGGAGGGCTGCCGCTCCCGGCGCGAGCTCGTAGAGCGTGTCCGCGGGTTCGTTGACGCCACCCGGGCCGCGGAGGGCTCCTGGACCGAGGGCGCCGGCTGGGATGCCGACGCGCTTGGCGGCTGGCCCACCGCCGACGACCTGGAGATGGCGGCACCGGGGCGCCTGCTGGCGTTCTGGGCGCATGACCACCACGCGCTGCTGGTGTCGCACGCGGCGCTCGCGCTTGCAGGTGTTGACGCCCTTGCCGCTGATCCACCGGGCGGCGTCATCCGACGCGCCGCTGACGGCCAACCCACCGGCGTTCTCCATGAGGGCGCCGCGTCTCTGGCGGCCCACCTCATCCCGCAGCCGGATGCCCACGCAATCGCCGATGCCGTTGTCCACCTGGCCGCGGAGCTCCGATCGCTCGGTGTTGTTGCTGTCCACGACCCGGGCGGTCTGGGTTCGTCGGAGGGTCTTGGCGGCCCAGTCGCTGCGTATCGGGCGCTTGCCGCAGCCGGGCGCCTGCCCATTCGGGTCCACGTCTGCGTTCGATCCGATCAGCTTGATGCCGCCATTGCGGCCGGCCTGCGATCCGGTGAGCCGATTGGGCCTGATCCGCTTGGGCGTCTCCATCTGGGCTGGCTCAAGACGTTTGCCGATGGCAGCCTTGGATCTCGGACCGCTGCGCTCCTTGAGCCGCTGGCGTCCATCGCCGATGAGGTCGCGCCGCCCAACAACGGGTATGGGGTCTGGGTGACGGACCCCCGGGAGCTCGCCGAACTGGCGCGCAGCGCCGCTCGAGCCGGGATTGCCAACCAGATCCACGGCATTGGCGATGCGGCCGTGCGGGCTGCCCTGGACGCGTTGGCGCCCACCGTTGACGCCACAGCCCTGATGCCGCGCGTAGAGCACGTACAACTGGTGTCCGAAGCCGACATCCCGCGCTTCGCGGCGCTCGGCATCGCCGCGTCCATGCAACCCGTGCATGTGCGGAGCGATGCTGCAGCTGCGCGTCGGCTCTGGGGCGAGCGCGCAGAGGCGCGCGGGTACGCTCTGGGGCGCCTCCTCCGTGCCGGCGCCGTTGTCG
>CAIYHO010000127.1 GCA_903925955.1 uncultured Chloroflexota bacterium | reverse complement strand
TCGGGGGCCGAGCGCCGCGCTCCGCCTGGGGCGTCCCCCGGGGCGTCCCCCTGCCCTTGACCCGCCACAGACTCAAGGGACGCCTCCCCGTGCAGCGTTCGTACGGGGAAGCGGCGCTTCGGGCGCCAGACCATGCACGCCGGGTGCCCCCTTGAGTCTGGCGTGACTCAGGAGGCATACGAACTCGCCGGACGGGGGCCGGACGGGGCGCCCGACGGGTACCGAGCGAACGCAACGACCCGACGCGGGCGGGGCGGCTAGATGGTGGGGGTGCCGCTCTTCGGGGGCAGGGTCTGAACGAGCTTGCGCGCGAACGCCGCGGCCGGCGGCACCGTCGGGTCGATCGCCGGGTCTGGCGCAGGCACCGCTGGCGCAGGCACCGCTGGCGCGGCAGGCACCGCGGGCACAGGCGGAACAACCGCCGCCGCGGCAGACCCTCGGGGCCTAACCAATGTCAGCTCAACGACAACCGGGGCACGACGTCGGCGCTGGTACCGCGCCCCACGCAGAGCCAGCCGCAGCACCACCAGCGCGGTCACAAGCCCGATGAGCCCCGCAATCACCGCAAGGCCCTCCTTCCAGGGGGCGATGACCAGCACCACAGACTCCCCAGCGACCGGCGCCGAGAGGCCTGCAACGACGCTTGTCGTCTCCACGGTGATCCGCACGATGCCCAGCGCGGGCAGGTCCCAGGCGGGCTGCAGCGGAGCGCCGGGCTGCAGCGGAGCGCCGGGCTCCAGCGGAGCGGCGCCAGCGGGAGGGGACGCGCCGACAACGGTCGCCGCGACCAGAGCGGACGAGAGCGTGTCGGTCATCGACTGCCCCGGCAGCATGACGCGCTCATCGCGCGCAATCGCCCGCACAAGTCGATCCTCCTCATGCACCCACGGCAGCCACCCAAAGAGCGGGATCTCCCAGATCTGATAGGTGGTGGACACCAGGCCGGCCGAGTCGCCCTTGTTCTGGACGTGCCAGGTGAGCGTCGCCGGGCCATGGTCCAGCAGCCCGGGCCAGGGGTTGCCCGTGGAGGCATCCAGCCACGTCCACGGGTTGCGCGAGATGCCCAGGGGATCGGCTTGGAGGATGGGCGCGGCATCCGCGACAGCCGCCGCCGACACCGCGTCCGGCCCGGTCATCACGATGCCCGCCACGCTGGCCGATGCCGATGCCGACGCGCCCGAGCCCGCCACCGGGACCGCCGTCACCACCACCAGGCCCAGCCGCGGCTGCTCAAACGCAGGCGCCCGACCGGTGACGCTCACGGTGAAGGACGCCTGGCCAAGGCCCGGCTGATAGTCAAACGCGTTGCCCGTGAGGGTTGCAACGTTGCGCAGGGTCCAGCCCGTTAAGCCAAGCGGCGCGCGGACTGGCGTGCCATCGGCGCCAAGCGCCACATCGGCAAGAGTTGCCGTCACCCGGACGCCAAACGGCGCCTTCACCCGGACGATGAGCTGGCCATCGGCCGATCCCCCAGCGATGGGGCCCTCGAGCACCAGCCGGCCGGGGCCAACGGAGAGGCCGATGGGGCCGGGCTGCGACGCCACAACGTC
>CAIYHO010000126.1 GCA_903925955.1 uncultured Chloroflexota bacterium | reverse complement strand
GGCCAAGGAGGTGGACGGAGGCAGGAGCCTGCTGCTGGCGTCCTGACGGACGCCGCCGATACTGTCGCTGACGATCACGACGGATCGCCCAAAGTCCACCACTCCACGGGACACGACCCGGGGAGGCGTCCCTTGAGTCTGTGGCGGGTCAAGGGCAGGGGAAGCCCCGGGGAACGCGGGTCAGGGGCAGGGCGAGCCGCGCCGCCGCCCGAGCCCCCGGTGTAGCATCGACGTACTCCCCAGCTCCCC
The DNA here is from genome assembly GCA_903925955.1 of uncultured Chloroflexota bacterium. Taxonomy (GTDB): domain Bacteria; phylum Chloroflexota; class Limnocylindria; order Limnocylindrales; family CSP1-4; genus CAIXZV01. The sequence goes on along the minus strand of CAIYHO010000126.1, from coordinate 1,407 downwards.
AGCCACCTCCCCCCATCCTGCCCCGAGGACTCCCCGTGACAACAAGCTTCTGGCACGGCTTCGCCGACATGCACCAGGTCAAGGACGCCCAAGTGGTGTTCCGCGAGGCCAACGGCGTCCGCGTCACGGACATCGAGGGGCGCGAGTACATCGACGCCACCGCCGCCCTCTGGTATGCCGCCGTGGGCTTTGGCCGCGACGAGATTGCCGATGCCGCCGCCGCGCAGATGAAGCGCCTGTCGGCCTACTCAAGCTTTGGCGCCTTCACCACCGAGCCCACGGTGCAGCTGGCGGAGCGCATCGCCAAGATCGCCCCGGTTGAGGACGCAGCCGTCTTCTTCACGTGCGGCGGGTCCGAGTCCATCGAGACCGCAGGCAAGCTTGCCCGCCGGTACTGGGACGTCATGGGCCAGCCAAACAAGCGGATCATCGTGTCGCGCGAGCACGCCTACCACGGCATGGCCGCCCTGGGCACAAGCCTCGCCGGCATCCCCATCAACAAGGCGGGCTACGGGACGCTTGTGGCCGACACCCTCCAGGTGGGCGCGCACAACCTTGACGAGGTTGAAGCCCTCTTCGCCAAGCGTGGCGCGGAGATTGCGGCCTTCATTGCGGAGCCTGTGATTGGCGCAGGCGGCGTCATTCCGCCCGAGGCCGGCTACTTCGATGGCCTCCAGCAGCTCTGCCACCAGTTCGACATCCTGCTGATTGCGGACGAAGTTGTCACAGGCTTTGGCCGCATGGGCACCTGGTGGGGGAGCGAGCGCTTCGCCATTGAGCCTGACCTCATCACCTTTGCCAAGGTGGTCACCTCGGGTTATGTGCCCCTTGGCGGCGTCATCGCCGGCCCGCGCGTCCGCGCCCCGTTCTGGGACGAGCCCATTCCGGGCGCCGTCTTCCGTCACGGCTACACCTATTCCGGCCACGCAACCGCGTGTGCGGCGGGGCTGGCAAACCTGGACATCATCGAGCGCGAAGGCCTCGTGGCCCGCTGCGCAACCCTTGAGCCCGTGGTTGCGCGCGAGCTTGGCCGCCTGGCCGGCATGCCGATTGTGGGCGACATTCGAACCGTTGGCCTGACCGGTGCTGTCGAAGTGGCAGCCGATGTGCGGGCTGCGCATCCGGGCGCCGTTGACGCTGTGGTTGCCGCCGCTCGCCGCAACGGCGTGCTCACCCGACCCGTCCGTGGCGTGGGGCTCCAGTTCTCGCCGGCCTTTGTGATCTCCGAGGCGGACATCGCAAAGATTGCCGACGGGTTTGCCGCCGCGTTCACCGAGGTTGCCGCAACGCTGTAGGTCCCGCCGCGGGGGCGCTCCGTCCCCGCCGCGCCCGCTGCGCCCCCGCCGCGCCCTCGCCCGCAACGGCCGGGGCACAACCGCGCAACGTCGCAACGCGCAGGTGTAATGG
>CAIYHO010000125.1 GCA_903925955.1 uncultured Chloroflexota bacterium | reverse complement strand
CGATGGCATCGGCAGCAGCCTGCACGCCGGATGCGGCATCGCCCATGGCGTCGCCTGTCGCATCCAGGGCCGGGGCGTCCACGCCGGCGTCGGCCACGTAGTCGTTCCAGTTGCCGTCGGTCACGGAACCACCCCTTTCGCACGATACATGCCCTAGTTGGCGGACTATACGCGTCTCACCGGCCTCCAACCTACTATGGGAGCCCGAGATCACGGCAAGCATGTCGGAGGGCGAAGTGACGCGCACACCGCGCGAAAACGATCGGTACACCCACGCGACATGGCGTGAGCGGCTGGGCGACGAGCTCGGGACCCTTCGGCGGAGCCCGCGGCTCATGCTGCTGCTGGCGATCCTCCTTGGCGGCTGGCTGTTCCTGCGGGTGACGTCACCAAGGCTGGTGCAGCTTGAGGACCTTGCGGTTGGCGTGTGCCTTCACGTGCCGACAAGCGCAAATGCGGATGTCGCCGCCGTGCGTCCCATCGGCGAGGCGCTTGAAGTGTCCGACGTGCTCGCGACACAGGGCGCCGCCATCGCGCCGTGCAGCGGCTCGCACAGCCACGAGGTGGCGGCCACCTTCAGCGATGCAGACGGCCCAGGGGCGGACTCTCCGGGCGACAGCGCACTGCAGGGGCGCCATGTGGCCGAATGCAGTGCGGCGTTCGCTAGCTACATCGGCCACGCCGTGGACATGTCGGCGTTTTCGCTGACGATTGTGGTCCAGCGCGAAGCTGGCTGGCAGAACGGTCGCCGCGCCGGCGCGTGTCTGGTGAGCGACTCGGCCGGCCAGTACCTGATGGCGCCAGCGAAGGGCGCGGGCCGCTAGCCGCAGCTAACGCCGCTAGCCGCAGCTAACGCCGTTAGCCGCAGCTAACGCGTGATCAGCGCACCCGGATCAACGTGACCGCGGCCAAGCAGCATGTCGAGGTCAAGGGTGGGGGCGTCAAGGAACGGGCCAGGCCGCTTGAGCAAGTAGCCCTGCCCGGCCCCAAACCCGTGGTCGATAACCATCTCCAGGTGCTCTGGGGTCTCGATGCCCTCGGCGACAACCGTCATGTTGCTGCGGCGGGCAATCTCGCCCAGACCGCGCAGGATGACATCGGATCCCTTTGACGCGGCGGACCGCACAAGCCACATGTCGATCTTCATCACGTTGAAGCCCAGTTCGGCCATCCACTTCCACTGCGTCTTGCCTTCGCCCACGTCGTCAAGCGCCGTCCGCATCCCGTAGCGGCGGAAGACCGCCAGCACTTCCTTGAGGTGGTCCATGTCGGCCACATCGTCGCGCTCGGTCAGCTCCAGCAGGATCCGCGAGGGGTCGATGCCGTAGCGCCGCGCCAGGTTGATCACCTCAAACGGGTTGAACGCCTCGGTCTCGAGCGTGCGCGGCGACAGGTTCACCGACAGGTACTGCGACTCAGGCAGACCCAGGGCGCCGCTCATGACCACCTCGAGGCACGCCATGTCCAGCTCCACCGTCCGACCGCTGGCCTCGGCCGCGTTGAACATCACGCTGGGGTTTGCAAACCCCGTCTCGGGCTTTGGCCGGACCAGACCCTCGTAGCCCAGCACGGTGCCGTCCTTGAGGTTGTAGATGGGCTGGTAGACCGGGGTCATGGCACGGGATTCGGCAGCCCGCAGGACAGCGGTGCCCATCTCGTCGAGGGTTGCGGCGTCCACCGGTACGGGATGCCGGTTGGCATCAAACAGCTGGACATCCGTCCGGCCGTGGTCCTTGCCCCAGCGCAGCGCGGCGTCAGCCTGTGCAAGCAGCTCCTTGCGGTCGGCGGCTGGGTTTGGGTAGGCCGAGACGCCCAGCGTGAGCGAGAAGCCCGAGGCGATGCCGGCGCCGCCGACCCCGCCGTCCAGGGCGGAGGAGAGGATCCGCTTGGCGATCAGGACACCCTCTTCGGGGCCGCAGTCCAGCAGGACAACGGCAAACTCGTCGCCGCCCATGCGGAACGCCTGATCCCAGCGGCGCATGTTGCTTGCAAGGATCCGTGAGGTAGCGCGGAGCATCTCGTCTCCAGCGCCGTGACCCAGAACGTCGTTGGTCTGCTTGAGGTTGTCCACATCCGCCACGATGAGCGCAAAACGGCGGTGTTCGGTCTTGGCGGTGGCAAGCTGCTGGTCCAGTTCATCCATGAACGCGCGGAGGTTGCCAAGCCCGGTGAGGCTGTCGCTCATGGAGTCCACACGGGCGCGGTCAAACTGCTCGCGAATGGTGCTCCGCTCGCGGTCAAGCTTCTCAATGCCCATCAGAACCGGGCGTAGGCCAAACCAGGAAATCACGCCACAGACGGCAAGGCCGGCCCCGCCGTATGCGGCGCGGGCAACCTGGCCATCGGCCACGATGAATGCCAGCCAGCTGGCCAGCAGCACCCACGGGACCGAAAGCAGCGAGAACCAGCCGACAACCTGTCGTCGAGCCTTGCGCGCGGTCTTTGTACCGGGGTTCTTGCCCTTGCTCATGTTGGTCGCAGGTGCCTCTGATGGATGGCTGGGCCCTGTGCGCATGCGCCCAGGCTGACTGCCACCACGTCACCCTTGTTGTACGGCCATCCGTACAGGTTGGCACTGGTACGAAGGTACCCTTTGGGTAGGGTCTGCTCGCAAGCGGCAGCACGACAGTGCGGCGGCCGCTAGTCTGACGCCAGTCCACTTGAGGCACCTATGGAGCCACGCATGCGACTCGACGGCAAGGTCACCATCATCACGGGCGGCGGCGGCGGCATGGGCCGCACGGCGTCGGAGCTCTTCGCCAAGGAAGGCGCGCGCGTTGTTGTGGCGGACTTCGCGGAGGCGGCCGGCGAAGAGACTGTGGCCCTTGTCCGGGCGGCCGGTGGCACTGCCTCTTTCGTGAAGACCGATGTGTCCGATGAGGCGAGTGCCCGGAGCATGGTCCAGCACGCGGTGGCCACGTATGGCCGCGTGGACGCGCTCTACAACAACGCCGGCATCATGCCCGAGGCGGACCACTCGGTGATCGACACCGACGTCCCCACCTGGGACAGGGTGATGGCCGTTAACGTGCGCGGCGTGTTCCTAGGCTGCAAGTACGCCATCCCCCAGATGCTTGAGCAGGGGGGCGGGTCCATCATCAACATCGCAAGCTTCGTGGCCATCCTTGGCTGCTCGGTGCCGCAGGACGCATACACCGCGTCCAAGGGCGCGGTGCTGGCGATGACCAAGAGCCTCGCGGTGCAGTTCGCCGGGCGCGGCGTGCGCAGCAACTCCATTTCGCCGGGCCCCATCGAGACGCCGCTGATGACCGAGTGGCTGCTCAAGGACGAGGCCGCCAAGAAGCTCCGTCTGGACCGGAACCCGTCGGGCCGCTTTGGCCAGCCCGAGGAGATTGTCAGCGTTGGGATCTACCTGGCGTCGGACGAGTCGCGCTGGACCAACGGGTCAAACTTTGTGATTGATGGCGGGATCACCGTCAACTACTTCTAGGGCACGTTCTAGCGCACGCCGCTCCTGCCGCGCACACGAGGATCCCGATGAACACCCAGACACACAAGAACCATGATCAACCCAGCGAGGACGTGATTGAGCTTCTTGCCGCTGCGGACACCGAGGATCTGGCTGCTGAGCCCGAGGTTGCCGCCACCACTGCGGTGTCGGTTGCCCCGGGCCGCTTGGCCATCGGCGTGGACATTGGCGGCAGCGGCATCAAGGCCGCAGCCGTTGACCTGGACACCGGCGCCCTGGTCTCCACCCGTCACCGTGTCCCCACGCCGCAGCCCTCGGCGCCAACCGCGGTCATCGACGTGATCGCCAAGCTGATCCGGTCCATCGCCAAGGAGGTTGGGGCTGGCCCGGATGTCGCTGTGGGCATCGGCTTCCCCGCGGTGGTCATTGACGGCATCACCAAGTCTGCGGCCAACGTGGACCACGGGTGGCTGGACTTTGATGCCGACGCCGCCTTTGAGCGTGTGCTCAAGCGGCCGGTCCACCTCGTCAACGACGCGGATGCCGCAGGCGTGGCCGAGATGCGGTATGGCGCGGGCGTTGGGCGGATGGGCACCGTCTTCACCATCACGCTCGGGACCGGGTTTGGCTCAGCGCTGTTCTACAACGGGCGGCTGATCCCCAACCTTGAGCTTGGCCACATGGAAATCCGCGGACGCGATGCGGAACGCCGCTCGGCAGCGTCCGCGCGTATCAAGCGAAGCCTCTCGTGGAAGGCCTGGGCAATGGACCTCGATGAACACCTGCTGGCCATCGAGAAGCTGTTCTCGCCCAAGCTCTTCATCGTCAGCGGCGGCGTGTCCAAGCGGTCCGAGAACTTCATCCCGCGCCTCACTGTGCGGGCGGAGGTGGTGCCGGCCACGCTGCTCAACAGCGCAGGCATCGTGGGCGCGGCGATGGCCGCCGACGAGCGGGAGCACGCGGCAAGCTGACCGCCTCGCGCAAAGGGGCGCGGTGTGTCAGGCCCCGGTACGCGACCACTCTGGCGCGCCTCCCGATGGAGTCTTCATCGGATCGCCCCTGTGGCGCACGAGAGCGTGTGCCTGGGGCAGTCTCTTCATGGTTTCGCCACTGCAGCGCCCCACCGGATGAAGTCTTCATCCGTAGGCCACCGTGGTGCCGCGCGCTGGCCAGCGGGCACGGCCGGTGAGCAGATACCTCAGTGGACAAGCGAGGCGTTCACGCGCATCAGGTGGTAGGCGGCGTCGAACCGGAGCTCAAGCGAGCCGTATTCCTTGCCAGTGAACATGTAGACGAGCGTCGGCGTGCCGTAGGCGCCGGTGATCCGGTTTGGGCGGCCAAGGGCGTCCCACACTGCCGTCACATCGTCACCCCAGGCGAGACCAAGCGGCAGCGATCCCTCGTACGCGTCAACGACAGCGTTGCCGGGCCCGTAGACGGAAACAACCGCCACCACACCGGTTGCGGACAGGATCGCGGTCCACTGCGGGCAGATGACCGTGGTGCCCGTGCCAACAGCCAGTGGCACCACCGGACACGACGTCTCACCCAGCTTTACGCCAAGCAGGCGCACCGGATCCGAATCGGCAATGGAGCTCATACCTGCGCCGGTGGCCATGCCGCCGGTGAGGTGGACGCCAACCCCCACCGCGATCACGAAGGCAAAGGCCGATACGGCCAGCGTGCGGCGCCCGTGGCGCATGAGACCCCGGTCGCGACGAATGTGCATGGTGTGGGCAGTCCTTCCAGTTCCGTTTGCCGGACTGAGCGTGCGGCACCACACACACAAGGCCAAGTGCTCGCGAGGGGCCATCGGGGGGCGTGGCGGCACCCCGCAACTATTCCGCAACCTTCACGGATCGCCGCGCCTGTCGCCGCGCGGATCGCCGCGCGTGTCGCCGACGGGGCTGCTACGACCTGGCGCGGAGCACCGACAGCGCGTCCGTTGAGCCCGAGGCGATCACGCGCTCGCCCTCCCGGAGCACTCGGTCAGCAGCGGGGTTGGCGTCGTAGCCGCCGTCGGGGGCCACCAGCGCCAGGGTCACTACGCCGTCAGCCCGCAGCGCGCCAACGGTCAGGCCAGCCAGCGGTCCGCCCGCGACAACCTCAACCTCCTCCAGCGAGAAGGACAGGTTTCCGTGGGAGAGGGCGGCATCGATGAAGTCCGTCACGTGCGGCCGCACGGCCAATTCGGCAATCCGGCGCCCGGCCATCGTGTACGGCGAGACCACGCGGTTGGCGCCCGCCTGGAGCAGTTTGCCGTCGGAGCCCTCGAAGTTGGCCCGCGCCACGATGAACAGCCCCGGGTTGAGCGACCGCGCCGACAGCGTCACATAGACGTTGTTTGCGTCAGAGTCGATACAGGTGACAAGGCCCCGCGCGTGCTCCACGCCGGCAGCCCGGAGGGTCGCGTCGTCCGTTGCATCGCCCTCCACCACAAGGTGGCCCGCCTTCGCCGCCCGCTCAAGCGACGCGGGCAGGATGTCAATCACCACCGAGCGGTCGCCGGTGTGGACCAGCTCGCGGGCAACGGTGGACCCCACGCGACCGTACCCGCAAACGATGATGTGGTCCCGCAGGTCGGATACCGCCTCGCGCATGCGCTTCGCCTCCCGTCGGCCGCTGGCGGCCTCACTGAGGATCGCGTCGGCCACGATGCCGATCGACCCGAAGATGATCCCCACGCCCGTCACGGCGAGCGACATGGTCCACAGCCGCTCAGGGAAGCCCACCAAGTCGCGGACCTCGCGGAACCCCACGGTGGTGAGCGTGATGACCGTCATGTAGACGGCATCCGATGGGGACCAGCCAAACAGCACCACATAGCCAAGGGTACCCACGACAACCACGCCGATGACTGCCGCCACCCAGAACCTGACGCCCCGGACGCGGACGCCCTCGGCGAGTGCGCGGAGAATGGGCGCTCGTGTCTTGGCCACCGGGAGCGCTTGTCGTGCCATAGCGCGATCGTAGTCCTGTCACGGGGCGCAGTGACGCATAGAATCCTCACCGCCCCAGACGATCCACCGCCACTGCAGCCCACTTCCCGCAGGAGACACCATGACCAACCCGATGCTCCAGCCAAAGATGGTGATTGGCGACGAGCTTGCCGCAGCTGCTGACGGCCGCACGTTTGACGTGGTGGAGCCACACCGCGGCACGGTTGTGGCGCAGGTGCCCCTCGGCGCCCAGGCGGACGTGGACCGGGCGGTTGCCGCAGCGCAGCGCGCCTTTGACGGCGGCTGGTCGTCAATGGCGGCATCGGAGCGGGGCCGGATGATGCTCCGCTTTGCGCGGGTGGTCCGCGACCACGAGGAGGAGCTGGCGCAGCTTGAGAGCCGCCAGATCGGCAAGCCCATCAGCGGCGCCCGCTGGGAGGTGGCGCAGGTGGCCAAGGTCCTGGAGTTCTACGCCGGCGCCACCACCAAGCTCCACGGCAGCACCATCCCTGTGAGCCGGCCGGGCTTTGACTTCACGTTGCGCGAGCCCATCGGCGTGGTGGGCCTGATCGTGCCGTGGAACTTCCCCATCATGATGGCCGCGTGGAAGGTGGGCCCGGCGCTCGCCGCGGGCAACACCGCCATCCTTAAGCCCGCCTCATACTCCCCCCTGACGGCGTTGCGGCTTGGCGAGCTGGCGCTGGAGGCTGGCCTCCCCGCTGGCGTCCTGAACGTCATCACGGGCCCCGGCCCGGTGGTGGGCGGCGGGCTGGCAGCGCATACGGGCATCGGCAAGATCGCCTTCACGGGTGAAACCGCCACGGGCCAGGAGATCATGCGCACGGCTGCAGGGACCATCAAGAAGGTCAGCCTGGAGCTGGGGGGCAAGAGCCCCAACATCGTCTTCGCCGATGCGGACCTGGAGAAGTTCGCCTCCACGTCGCCGTACGCCGTCTTTGACAACTGCGGTCAGGACTGCTGCGCGCGCAGCCGGATCCTTGTGGAGCGCTCCGTCCACGAGCAGGTGGTGGAGCTGTTTGCAAAGGCCACACAGGCCGTGGTGGTTGGCGACCCGTCGGACCCGGCCACCGAGGTGGGTCCGCTGGTCTCGTTCAAGCAGCGCGCCACCGTGGAGTCCTACGTGGAGAGCGGTCTGGCCGAAGGCGCCAGGCTGGTCACCGGCGGCGTCCGTCCCACCGCGGCTGGCCTCACCGATGGCGCCTACCTGCTGCCAACGGTCTTTGACGACATGACGCCCGGCATGCGCATCTCGCGCGAGGAGATCTTTGGCCCGGTGGTGGGCATCACCCCGTTTGACACCGAGGAGGAGGCGCTCCGCCTCGCCAACGATTCGCCGTACGGGCTGTCGGGCTCCATCTGGACCCGCGACATGGCCAAGGGCCTGCGGGCTGCCAAGGCGCTGCGCTCAGGCGTGATCTCGGTGAACTGCAACAACAGCGTGCATGTTGAGGCGCCGTTTGGCGGCTACAAGCAGTCGGGCATCGGCAAGGATCTCGGCATGGAGTCGCTTGAGGGCTACACCGAGCTCAAGAACGTCTTCGTGGACATCTCGTAGCCGCTCATGGGCGCCTCTGACCCCAATCGGCCTGTTGCGCGCCCGGGACCATCGTCGGGGGACCGCGCAACGGGTTGTGCGTCTAGCATCCGGGGGCGATAGCCAGCGCCCCTGACCGTCACCGGGGCACGGCCGCCGGAACGGGGTTGGACGCGGTGACCACCACCTACACAAAGGCGCTCGTGGCGCACGTCCTGCGCCGGACGACGTTTGGGCCGCTCCCTGGCCAGGTCAACACGTGGGCCGCGAAGGGCGTGGCCGCAACCATCAGCCACGTGCTGGCGGCGCCCGCGCTGCCCGTGACCGACTGGGCCACGATGGCTGCAGTTGATGACGGCTCCGATCTGCCCGTGCGCTGGTGGCTCAAGCGCATGGCCAATCCCGCGGCCGGTCTCCACGAGAAGATGACCTTCTTCTGGCACGGCCACCTCACCACCGGCCACGACAAGGTCTACCGCTGGAAGTGCGAGATCCCCCAGCACGTCCTCATCCGCAGGTACGCCCTGGGCAACGTCCGGACGCTGGTCCAGAAGCTGACCGTGGACCCGGCGATGCTCCTCTATCTCGACGGCTCCTGGTCCGTGGCGGACACGCCCAACGAGAACTACGCGCGCGAACTCATGGAGCTGTTCTGCCTTGGGCGCGGGACAGCCGCCAGCCCCAACTATCACCAGGCCGATGTCGAGGCCGGCGCCAAGGCGCTCGCCGGCTACGGCGTGGACTGGGACACCGGTATCGCCACGTTCTATCCGGACAACGCGCTACCCCTGGACCAGACGGTGCGCTTCCTCGGGCACGATGTCCGGACGGCGGCCCAAGCGGTGGACGCGGTGCTTGGCCACAAGGCGGCGGCGCCGTGGATTGCCGGGCGCATGTGGCGCTACTTCGTGGGTACGGAGCCGTCGTCTGCCAAGCGCGCCGCGCTCGCCAAGCTGCTCATCGCCAACAAGTGGGTCGTGAAGCCCGTGGTCACGGCCATCCTCCACGATCCGCTCTTCCTCACGTCGCGCATGAACCGGCCGCGTCAGCCCATCGAGTGGGTCACCGCGGCGATGGCGGCGCTGGGCCTGACGGACGCCGCCCACCCGGACCTGCGGATGGAGACGCTCTGGACGCTGGGTCAACTGCCCTTCTACCCGCCCAACGTGGCGGGCTGGTCGTGGGGTCTGCGCTGGCTGGGACCGGGCGTCACGCTGGCAAAGGCCGCCTTCGAAGTGGAGGCACCCGCTCTCACCAGCGTGGCGAATGCCGCTGACCCCGTGGCGGCGGCGCTTGCCCGGTGCTCGCTCTTTGAGGTTTCGGCGACCACCCGGGCTGCCATGAAGAAGGTCATGACAAGCCCGGCGCTTGCGGGTTCAGCCAACAAGGGACGCCGCGCCCAGGTGCTGCTTGCGCTCGCGGTGGGCTCACCCGAGTTTGCGCTGGCCTGAGGGAGAACACGACGATGCCGATGCAGTACGTCAACCGTCGCCGGTTCCTCCAGCTGGGGATCGCCAGTGGTGCCGCCGGCCTCACCGCCGCGTACCTGCCGCGCGGGGCGCGCGCAGCCGCCTCTCCGCCGCCGGACGGGGCGGGTTCGGCCGTGCCGTCGTCTGTCGGTGTGCCGCCTTCGGATCGCTGCCTGGTGGTCATCGAGATGGACGGCGGGCACGACGGCATGTCGATGGCGCCGCCGCGCGGTGCAACCTACGGCCGCTACCACGACCTGCGATCGCGGATCGCGCTGCCGGAGGCTTCCACGCTCCAACTGACGCCCGATGTGGGGCTCCACCCCGCCCTCGCCAAGCTGCATACCCGGTATCTGACCGGCGCGGGCTTTGGCGTGCTGGCGGGTGTCGGCATCGTGGCGCCCGACCTGTCGCACTTTGAAATGCTCCGCCGCTGGTGGGCTGGCGACCTGTCCAGCACCGCGCTCACGGCAACGGGCTTCCTGGGCCGGCTGTGCGACGCGGTGGCCACTCGGGACGGCACGGTTGACGCCGCTGCCACCGGGGTGTCGCTGGGCTACGGGCCAACGCCCGCGCTCGTGTCGATGGCCGCGTCAACGCTGTCGGTCAACCCATACGACTCCGGCGGCTTCCCGGTCTTCTGGGACACCGACATGGACACCGTGTGGAAGAGCGCGTGGAAGACGATGTGCGAGTCCACGGATCCCAAGGCGACGGTCCCGTTCCGCTCGGCCCGGCACGGCGCCGCATACGCGATGCTGTTCTCGGATGGCGTCATGGCAGGACTCGCGCCCGACAGCGGCACCTACCCCACCGACGGCGATCTGGGCTACCAGCTCTCCCTCGCCGCGCGGCTGATCGCCGCCAACCAGGGGGTGCGCGTGGTCCATGTGCCGTTCTACGGCGACTTCGACACCCACAACAACCATGTCGAGCGGCACGCCGCGATGATGACGATGCTCGACAACGCGCTCGACGCCTTCCTTGCGGACCTTGAGGTTCGCGGGCTGGCGGACAAGGTGCTGGTGGCAACCACCAGCGAGTTTGGCCGACGCGTTCCGGACAACGACAGCAACGGCCTCGACCACGGCGCCGCGTCCTTCACGCTCTTCGCCGGGACGCCAGCCGCCAATGGCGTCTTTGGCCAGTACCCGGCGTTTGCCACGGACTCGGATCTCGACCCAGACGGCAACCTCGTCGCCACGGTGGGCATGTGGGAGTTGTACGCCACGCTTGCGTCGTGGATGGGGATCCCTGGCGCAGATCTTGGGCTAGGGAGTGCTGTGGCGGTGCCGGGCGTGCTGGCGGGCTAGTGCCCCTCGCGGCCCTCAAAGTGGTCCGGCACGGGCAGCTCGGGGTGGCGCAGGCGCATCCAGTCGCGGAGTGCCCACCAGCTGGTCTTGAAGCCAAGTTCCGCCCACGGGATGGCCGTGGGCGCAAAGGTGGTGACCTCAAGCGCCTCTGCACAGGGACGCGCCTGACCACCCACAATCCGCGCCTCGTAGACCAGCGTCACAACCGCGGCCTCTAGGCGCGAATACAGACCCACAAGCACGCCAGGCTCCACGACAAGCCCGGTCTCCTCAAGCGTCTCGCGGACAGCGCCTTCGCCAAGGGTCTCGTCTATCTCAAGGAAGCCGCCGGGCTGCGCCCATGTGCCAATGGCGGGCTCGATCCCGCGGCGGATCAGCACAAGGTCGCCGTGCTCGGTGATGGGCAGCGTGGTGACGACGAGCCGCGGGTTGATGTAGGAGACGAGCCCGCAGGCGGTGCAGGCCATCCGCTCGCGGTTCTCCCCCGGCGGCACGGACGCCGTGAGCGGCGCTCCGCAGCGGCTGCAGTGGCGGACATGGCTGGCAAGCCAGCGCGGCACGCCAAGTCCCGACGCGATATCGGTGGACCGTCCGTCCGGGCCGCGGCCGATGGCCTCGACGAGGTCTCGCTCCTCGTCCGTGAGTGGCCGCTCGCTCATGACGTTGCCCCAATGGCAAGGGCGGCGGCGGTCAGCACCACAAAGACAAGCACCACTGCGGGGACCAGCCACGTGAGGCGGAACAGGCCGCGGGACCGGCTCACCGGCATCCACGCCCACGCCGAGCGCCAGATGCGCACAATCGCGTCCAGCGTGGTGGCCAACAGCAGCGGCATGGCGATGAGGACGCAGAGCTTGAAGATGTAGCTGCCAAAGCCAGCGCCCATCTCCAGCGCCGTGATGCCAACGGCGCCCGCGACCAGCGCCGGGGCGGACATCAGGACAAAGTGCTTCTGGAGGGGCGTGGGCGCAAGTTCAGGGACGCTGCGCGGCGGCTCCGCCCGGGTGGCGCCCGGCTGCGAGGTGGCAGCCCCCTGCGCTGGGGCCTCCCGAACCTCCTGACGGTCCAGGACGGGCATACCTGGCTGCCAGCGCTCGTCGTCCACGGGTTGAGTCTAGCGTCAGGCTGCTGCGTGGCCCATTGCACCCCCGGTTACGCTTTGGCCAT
>CAIYHO010000124.1 GCA_903925955.1 uncultured Chloroflexota bacterium | reverse complement strand
CGCCTTGCGGACCACCTGACGGTGGACCTGGCTTTCGGCCGGGACGTCGATGACGAGGTCGCCTTGCATGTAGGCCGCGCAGGCGAGGCGGCGGCCCTCCGCAAGACCCTTGCGGGTGCGGAACGTGGTCTCCTTCTCGGCCAGACCCGTGAGGTGGTCTGGGCTGGAGACAAGGCCAAGTTTCTGGAACTCGCCAAAGCCCGGCTCCACCTGGCAGCGACCGCAGATGCCGCGCGTCCCGCAGACGGAGTCCACGTCCACGCCCAGCGCTCGGGCCGCGTCAAGCACGGCCGTTCCCATGGGGAAGCGGCCACGCCGACCCGACGGCGTAAAGACGATCAGCGCGTTTGGGCCACCCGAGTCAGGCGTCGCGGAAGGCGCGCCCGTCCCGGAGGAGGTCCCGCCGGACGTGGTCACGGGGTTGGTCTCAGCCCACCGGGCCGGAGGCGCCGCCACCGCCGCGGCGCGCGTTGACACGTCGGGCGCCGGGCCCCGCCTCGCCCTCGGGCGTGACCGGGCGGTTGGCGCGGATCCAGCGGGCGGCGTCATGATCGTTGCCGGTCAGCACGTCGGCTGCCATCACGGCTTGGCGGACGCCCAGGGCAAGTGGGTTGGTAATGGCGGAGGTGAGCCCGCTCGCGATGGCCATCGTGAGGAACGCGCCGTTGATGCCCTCGCGGTTTGGCAGGCCAAAGCTCACGTTGGACGCGCCGCACGTGGTGTTCACGCCCAGCTCGTCGCGCAGGCGGGCGAGGAAGCGAAAGGCGTCACGGCCAGCGGATGGCGCCGCGCCAATGGGCATGACGAGCGGGTCAACAATCACGTCTTCGCGCGGGATCCCGTGGTCCAGCGCGCGCTCCACGATCATCTTGGCCACCGCGAAGCGGACGTCGATGTCAAAGGAGATGCCGGTCTCGTCGTTGGGGATGGCCACAACCGCGGCGCCGTAGCGGCGGATCAGCGGCAGGACGCGCTCCAGGCGGTCCTCCTCGCCGGTCACGGAGTTGACCAGTGCCTTGCCCTGGTACACGCGCAGGCCAGCTTCAAGCGCCTCCACAATCGAGGAGTCAATCGAGAGCGGCACATCGGTGAGCGACTGCACCAGCTGAATGGTGCTGGCAAGGATGGCGGGCTCATCCGCCAGAGGGATGCCGGCGTTGACGTCCAGCATCTGGGCGCCAGCCTCAACCTGGGCAAGCGCATCGCGCTCAACTCGGCTGAAGTCGCCGTTCTTCATCTCCTCGGCCAGGATCTTCCGGCCGGTGGGGTTGATCCGCTCGCCGATGATGACGAAGTGCTGATCGCCCCCGATCACAACCTCGCGGGTTGCCGACGAGATGACGGTGCGGGCCAACGGTGCCTCCTGGGGCTACGTCGTTGCCGGCGTAGCGCCGGCGCGGGCAGGTGGCCGGGCCGCCGAGACGAGGGCGGCCTGGCAGCGGTTCAGGCGATCAGGCCGCGGCGCGGCGAGCCTCAACCAGACGCTTCGCGGTCTCAGAGGCCACGGCCGCGTCACGGCAGTACGCGTCGGCGCCAACGGCCTGGCTGAACTCCTCGTTGAGCGGAGCACCGCCAACGAGCACGATGTACTTGTCCCGGATGCCGCGCTCCTTGAGCGCTGCAATCACGGTCTTCATGTACGGCATCGTGGTGGTGAGCAGGGCCGACATCCCCAAGATGTCCGGCTGGTGCTCCTCAAGCGCTGCGATGAACTTGTCGGCGTCCGTGTTGATGCCGAGGTCGATCACCTCAAAGCCGGCACCTTCGAGCATCATGCCCACAAGGTTCTTGCCGATGTCGTGGATGTCGCCCTTGACGGTGCCAATCACAACCTTGCCGATGGGCTTGGCGCCCTTTGCGGCGAGCAGCGGCCGGAGGATGGCCATGCCGCGCTTCATCGCGTTGGCGGCAAGGAGGACCTCGGGGACAAACAGGATGCCGTCGCGGAAGTCCACGCCGACAATCCGCATGCCCTCAACGAGTGCCTCGGCGAGGACGCCTTCCGGGCCCCAGCCGCGGCCGAGCAGGATGTTGGTGCCCTGGGCAACCTCGTCCGCCAGGCCGTCGTAGAGATCGTTGTGCATCTGCTCAACCAGCTCTGCGTCATTCAGGCTGGTGAGATCGAGCTCCTGCTCGTCGCTCATGGTCGCGCAACTCCTGTGGCGCGGCCGGGCTGCGACGGCGGGGACATCCGTCGGCCACTGGCCGGTGACTCTGCTTCCAGGTTTTCGTGTCTGCGCCGGCTCCGCCGCCGGCTGTTTGCGGTTGTCGCGTTCCACGATGTGGAACAGTCCCGTATCATGGAACGCGCGACCAAGCCAGCCTAGCCGATGGAGGCCACCCGTGTCCAGAGTCCAGTCGATTGAGCGGGCATTTGCCGTGCTCTCGGCGCTGGGCGATGGGCCGCTTGGCGTCACCGTTGTAGCAGAGCGCGTGCGGCTGCCCAAGAGCACAGTGGCCCGGCTGCTTGCGGCGCTGGTTGCCGAGGGCGCGGTGGAGCAGCTTCCGGGCGGCACGGACTACCGCATTGGCGAGCGGCTTGTGGGTCTGGCAGCGGGTGTCCAGCCAACGCGGAGCCTTGTCGCCATCACCCGTCCGCAACTGGTGGACCTTGCGTTGCTCACCGGGGAGGCGGCGGGCCTATCCATCCCGGACGGCTTCACCGTGCACTACGTGGACCAGGAGGACAGCCCAAACCCGGTTGCCGTGCGCGACTGGACGGGCGTGCGTCTGCCGTTCCACGTGACGTCCGCGGGGCTGGTCATTCTTGCCCATTGCCGCAACGCCGAGGTGGAACGGTTCCTCGCCCAGCCGCTGGAGCGGTTCACAGCGCTCACCGTCACGGACCCTGCCGTCCTTCGCGAGCGGATACGGCGTGCCCGAGTGGACGGCTTTGCCTGGACCCGCGACGAGTTTGCCGAGGGGATCAGCTCCGTTGCCGCGGCGATTGCCGGGCCGGACGGCGAGGCCATCGGCGCCATCCACGTCCACGGCCCGTCGTACCGGTTCCCGGCGGCGGACGATCCCGGCGGAGGTCAGGCGGTTGCCGACGCGGTGGTTGCCGCGGCCGCCCGCATCACCGCGAGCTTGCGCCGGGCGGGGTAGCGCCTCGCAAATTGGCTACCGTCCTCCCCACGGACGGTAAGTAGGACGCACCGCGCGTTGCAGTTTGGCCCGTGCACGGTCTGACGTGCTGTTCTCGTCTACCGTCCTCCCCACGGACGGTAGCCAGAAACTCGTTGGTTACCGTCCTCCGGGAGGACGAGCGGCGAAATGGGCGCAACGCGCCAGAGCCGCGCCCGAGCCGCGCCCGAGCCGCGCGGGGCCGCGCCCGGAGCCGCCCTCGCCGGGCCCCGCCACCTCAACCGGTAGACTTCACGGATGCCCCGATACTCCTACGGCGGACAGGCGCTTATTGAAGGCGTCATGATGCGCGGCCGAGACGCCATCGCCGTTGCCCTGCGCTCTCCTGACGGCACGATCATCGTTGCCGACGAGCGCCTCGATACTGGCTTCCACAAGAACGCCATCTCCCGCGCCCCGTTCATTCGCGGCCTGGTGATCCTGTACGAGACGCTCTTCGTTGGCACCCGCTGGCTCATCCGCTCCGCCAGCGTCCAGGCCGAGGAGGAGGGCGTGGAGCTTGGCAAGGGCTCCGTGGCCATCATGCTGGGCGTCACCGCCGTCATTGGCGTGGGCCTGTTCTTCCTGCTCCCGCTTGGCGTGGCCAGCGTGGCCGCAGGCACCAGCGACAACCCGTTCCTCCAACACATCATCGAGGGCCTGGTCCGGGTCGTGCTGTTTATCGGCTATCTCGCGGTGCTCTCGCGTACGCCGGACGTCAGCCGCACGTTCCAGTACCACGGCGCCGAGCACATGTCGATCCACACGCTCGAGGCCGGCCTGCCGCTCCGCATTGAGAACGTCCGCAAGTTCCCCACCGCGCATCCGCGCTGCGGCACGGAGTTCCTTGTGGTGGTGGTCCTGCTGTCCATCGTCGCCTTCAGCCTCATTGGCCGCCTGTCGCCGGTCATGATGATCGGCAGCCGCATCCTGCTCATTCCAGTCATCGCCGCGGTTGGGTATGAGCTGCTTCGCCTGGGTGCCCGCTTCCGATCCAACCCCGTCGTGCGCGTGGTCATGTGGCCGGGCATGCTCGTCCAGATGATCACCACCAAGCAGCCCACGGACGCCATGATCGAAGTGGCGATTGTGGCGCTTGAAGAGGCCCTCAAGGCCGATGGCGAGCCGGTGCCGGCCGATGGCCTGGATCTGGCCCGCTTCCCGATGCCGGAGCCCGGTGCGTTGGCCGCCAAGGTCCGCGAGGATGAGGCCGCAGCCGCCGACACGGCCGCCGCCGATGCAGCCGCAGCCGACGCAGCAGCCGATGCGCCCGTCGCGCCCGCAGCCGACACCGCGGACACCGCCGAGCCCCCGGTCGCCTGACCAACGCCCATGTCCGCTGAAGTCAACCTCGACGCCAAGCTTGAAGGCCTCGCCCGCCAGTACGACGACGTGGGCCGCCAGCTGGGCACGCCCGAGGTTCTGGGCGATCCCGCGCAGATGCGCCGGCTCGGCCGCGAGTTTGCCCGTCTCGAGCCCGTCGTTGAGGCGTTCCGCGTGCTGGTCCAGGTTCGCGCGGAGCTTGCCGACGCCCGCCAGATGCGCGACGCCGAGCAGGACGAGGACATGCGCACGCTTGCGCGCGAGGAGATCGCCCAACTCGAAACGCGTGAGACCACGCTGATCGAGGACCTCAAGCTCTCCCTCCTGCCGCGGGACCCCAACGATGACCGCAACGTCATTGTGGAGATCCGGGCGGGCGCCGGAGGCGAGGAGGCCGCCCTGTTTGCCTCCGAGCTGCTGCGCATGTACTCGCGCTATGCCCTGGAGCACAGGTTTGCCACTGACCTCATGAGCCTCAACGAGACCGGCATCGGCGGCGTCAAGGAGGCCATCTTGCTGGTGGCCGGCGACGGCGCCTACAGCCGCCTCAAGTTTGAGGGCGGGGTCCACCGCGTCCAGCGCGTCCCGTCAACGGAAAGCAGCGGGCGCATCCACACAAGCACCGCCACCGTCATCGTGCTGCCAGAGGTGGACGAGGTGGAGGTGGAGATCGACGAGGTCCGCGATCTCCGGATCGACGTCAAGCGCGCGTCGGGTCCGGGCGGCCAGTCAGTCAACACCACCGACTCGGCCGTGCGGATCACCCACTTGCCCACGGGGCTGGTGGTGGAGATCCAGGACGAGAAGAGCCAGCACAAGAACAAGGCCAAGGCGCTGTCCGTGTTGCGCAGCCGTCTGTACGACCTTGAGCTGACCAAGCAGCGCGACGCCCAGAGCGCTGAGCGCCGGACGATGGTCCAGGCGGGCGACCGCTCCGAGAAGATCCGCACGTACAACTTCCCGGACAACCGGGTGACGGACCACCGCATCGGCCTGACGATCCACAACGTCCCGGGCGTCTTGGAAGGCCAGATCGACCCGCTCATTGACGCGCTGGTCATGGCCGATCAGGCCGAGCGTCTGCACCAGCTCGCCGAATCGGTCGACTAGCCATGGCCGCGCCCGAGCCGGGCACGCAGGCCGCGGTTGGCCCACTGGCCGAGGCTGGCACGCCGGCCACGGTTGGCGCCCTGGTCCGCGACGCCGCCGCCCGTCTCGCCGCCGCGGGTTCCGGTTCGCCCCGCCTGGACGCAGAACTCCTGCTGGGCCACGTGCTGGGCATCGACCGCGCTGGCGTGTTTGCCGCCGGGGAGGCGCAGGTGGGTCCGGCACAGGCAGCGGCGTTTGCAGCGGCCGTCGCCCGGCGTGAGGCCAGCGAGCCCATTGCCTACATCCGCGGCTTCCGCGAGTTCCACGGTCTGGCGCTGAGCGCCGATGCCCGGGCGCTGATCCCGCGCCCCGAGACGGAGCTCCTCGTTGACGCCGCCGTGGCCGAGGTGACAGCCCGTCTGGCCGGTGCCCCGCGAGCGGCTGACAGTCCGCCGCTGCGGATCGCCGACGTAGGCACCGGGACCGGGGCCATTGCGCTGGCGCTGCTGGCCGCGCTCCGGAAGCGCCGCATGGACGCGCACGTGACGGTCCTGGCAACGGACGCGTCGCCCGATGCGCTGGCGCTTGCCCGCGAAAACGCCGTTGCCCATGGGCTGGCGGACACGTGCCAGTTTGCCCAGGCGGATCTGCTCCCCGATGGGATCAGCGGTCTTGACCTTGTATGCGCCAACCTGCCCTACATCAAGACCGCCGACATGGCCACGCTGGCGCCTGACCTTGCCTTTGAGCCGGCCTCGGCGCTGGACGGCGGGGACGATGGCCTGGACGTCATCCGGCGCCTGCTGCTTCGGCTGCCCGGCGTTCTTGCCCGGGGCGGCGTGGCCCTCCTTGAGATTGGCGCGGATCAGGGGGCGTCCATCGCAGACGCCGTGACCAACGCGTTGCCCGGCTGGCGCTGCACGGTGGCCGAGGATCTGGCGGGGCTGCCGCGGCTTGCCCGAGTGGAGCGTGACCCCCACGCGGAGCGTGACCCCCACGCGGAGCGTGGGGCGTGATCCGCGACCATCGCCCGGCCGCAGCGGCCAACCCCGCGTTTCCCATCGAGATGATTGCCCTCGACATCGACGGCACCCTTGTGAGCCACGACCTCCAGATCGCTCCGCGCACCGCGGCGGCCCTGCGCGAGGCGGTCCGGCGCGGCGTCCGCGTCTCCCTTGCCACGGGGCGCATGCCCAGCTCCGCCATGGCGTTTGTCAACCAGCTGGGGCTCCGCGCGCCGGTCATTGGCCATCAGGGCGCGGTCATCCGTGCCATGCCCCGTCATCGCGAGATTGCGCGCCGTGTTGGCCCGGGTTCTCGCGGCCGGGTGGGCCGCATCCTCTACCACCAGCCGATGGCCGCCGATGTGGTCCGAGACGCCGTGGTCTGGTGCCGCGAGCACGGCATGGACCCGCACATCAACGATCTGGAGCGGATGGTCATCTGGCAAGGCGACCCAAGCTTTGAGGACTACTCCAGCTACGTGGGGCGCGACGCGGAGCTTGTGGCTGACCTTGGGGCCGCTATCCGCCGGCCGATGACCAAGGTGATTGCCGTGGGCGAGGCAGGTCAGCCAATGGCGCTTGTGGAAGAGGCCCGGCACGCCTTCGCCGGGCGGGCGGACCCCACGGTGTCGCACCCGCGGTTTCTGGAGTTTGTGGCGCCGGGCGTGAGCAAGGGCCGCGCCGTTGCGTGGCTGGCGTGGCGTGCCGGCATCCCGATGGACCGGGTGCTCACCGCGGGCGACGCGCTCAACGACTTTGAGATGGTCAAGGCCGCAGGCCACGGCATTGCGATGCCCACGGCCCCCGCCGCCGTCCGCGCCGCCGCCCGGTACCACGCAGGCCCGGTGGGGGACGCCGGGATTGCCGAGCTGATTGAGGCCCTGGTGCTGGCGTCACCAGCAGACGCCGCCCGCAACGCCCAACGGCTGGCGGTGCGCTGATGGGCGGACGCTGATGGCCGTGCGCGTTGTCCCTGACACCGCCGCCGCCCGTGCCGAGGCGGCCAAGCTTCTCCGCGCGGGTTCCATCGTTGCCGTCCCAACGGACACCGTCTATGGGATTGCGGCCGCCATGGAGCTGCCCGACGCCATCGAGCGCCTCTTTGCCGCCAAGGGGCGCCCGCCCGAGAAGGCCGTGGCCGTCCTGCTGGCCGATGCGGAACAGGCGTGGGCGCTTGGCGTGCCGACACCTGCCGCACAGGCCCTTGCGCAGCGGTTCTGGCCTGGCGGCCTGACGCTGGTGTTGCCCATCCAGCCAGGCGTTGTCCTGCCCCGCGTCCTTGCCGCCGGCGCGCCCACCATCGGCGTCCGCGTGCCCAACCATGACGCGCCCCGCGCGCTCGCCCGCATCCTGGGCCCCCTGCCCACCACGTCCGCCAACCGTTCCGGCGGCGCCGATGCCAACGACGCGGCCGAGATTGCGGAGCAGCTTGGCGACGCCATCGCGCTGGTCCTTGACGGCGGTCCCGTCCAGGGCGGCCCCGCCTCCACGGTGGTGGACTGCACGCTTCCGTGGCCATCGATCCTGCGCGAAGGCGCCATTTCGTCGGCCGCCATCGCCGCCGCGCTGACCGACGCGGGCATCAGCCATGCCATCGGCGTGTGGGACGTGGACGAGGCGTAGCCGCGCCGGTTCACCACGGGAAAGCAGGCCGTGTCTTCCCGGACCGCAAGTCGTGGGACAATGCGGCGCATCGCACCACACGCCCCTACCCCGTGTCCGCGTCGCGCCGAGGAGGCCCCCCGTGCCCGAGTCCGCCGTCTCGCCCGCCGCCTGGGCGCCAATTGCCGAGGTGGACCCTGAGCTGTGGGCGGCCATCGAGTCCGAGCGCCATCGCCAGACGGACAAGATTGAGCTGATCGCGTCCGAGAACTACGTGTGGGCGGCCGTTGAAGAGGCGCAGGGCTCCTGGCTCACCAACAAGTACGCCGAGGGCCTGCCGGGCAAGCGCTACTACGGCGGCTGCGAGTACGTGGACCTGGCCGAGAACCTTGCCAAGGAGCGCGCTCTTGCGCTGTTCCCGGGCTCCGAGCACGTCAACGTCCAGCCCCACT
>CAIYHO010000123.1 GCA_903925955.1 uncultured Chloroflexota bacterium | reverse complement strand
TCGGAGGCGCGCTGGCGCAGATCCTCAATGGCGCGGCGCAGACCCGCCCCGTCGTCCGCCACCTTGAACAGCATCGGCAGGGTGATCGCCCGGAAGCCATGCGAGGCGGGCGTGCCGTCGAGCGCCCGGATCCGCTCCAGCTCAACGTTGCTGATCACGGGCTCCGGGATCGCCAGCTGGTGCGCGGCACCGGGCCCCGGCTCAAGCAGGTTGTCGTCCGCACCAACGGCCCGCTCGGTGGCCATGATGATCTCCTCGCGGATGGCGTCCACGGGAGGGTTGGTGACCTGGGCAAAGGACTGCTTGAAGTAGTTGTAGAGCAGCTGCGGGTGATCCGACAGCACCGCCAGCGGCGCGTCGTTGCCCATGGAGCCCACCGGGTCCGCAGCCGTGGTGGCCATCGGGTCGATGATCAGCTTGACGTCTTCCGCCGTGTAGCCAAAGACCTCCTGCCGTCGAAGGATGGTCTCGTGGTCCGGCAGGATCACGTTGAGCGGCTTGGGCAGGTCCTCCAGGCGGATCGCGTGCTCGGCAATCCACGCCTCGTAGGGCTGGGCCGCCGCAAGCGCGTCCTTGAGCTCGTCATTGCTGATGATCCGGCCCTGCGCCGTGTCCACCAGGAACATGCGGCCGGGCTGCAGACGCCCCTTGGCCACCACATCCGCGCTTGGGATGTCCAGGACGCCGGCCTCCGACGCCATGACGACGCGCCCGTCGCGGGTGACCCAGTAGCGGCCCGGGCGGAGGCCGTTGCGGTCCAGCGTGGCGCCAATGCGCACGCCGTCCGTGAAGGCGAGGCTGGCCGGCCCATCCCAGGGCTCCATCAGCGTGGCGTGGTACTGGTAGAACGCCTTGCGGGCGGACGGCATGGACTCGTCGCGGCTCCAGGGCTCGGGAACCATCATCGCCATCGAGTGCGCCAGCGATCGGCCGCCCAGATGCAGCAGCTCCAGCACGTTGTCAAAGATGGCGGTGTCGGACCCGTCCACGTCCACGGCCGGCAGGACCTTGCGCAGATCCTCGCCAAACACTGAGGAGCGGAGCGTGGACTCGCGGGCGAACATCCAGTTGACGTTGCCGCGGAGCGTGTTGATCTCGCCGTTGTGGCTGATGTAGCGGTACGGGTGCGCGCGGGCCCACGACGGGAAGGTGTTCGTGGAGAAGCGTGAGTGGACCAGGCCTAGCGCGCTCTCGAACCTGCCGTCAAGCAGGTCCGGGTAGAACGTCAACAGTTGGGACGCGTTGAGCATCCCCTTGTAGACGATGGTGCGGCAGCTCATGGACGGCACGTAGAAGTCGCCGCGACCCGGCAGTGCGCTGCGCGTGATCGCCTTCTCAAACAGGCGGCGGGCCACGTAGAGGCGGCGGTCGAAGGCGAGGTCGCCGTCTTCGCTTGCCTCCAGGTCCGCGGGGCGGGCGATGAACACCTGCTCCAGAACCGGCTGGCTTGCCTGGGCCGATGGGCCAAGACCGTCCGGGTTGCACGGGACGTTGCGGCGGGCGATGACGTGGAGGCCTTCGGCGGCAAGGGTTGTGGCGATGGCGGTGCGGGCCGCGTCACGGCTGGCGGTGTCCCTGGGCAGGAACAGCTGCGCCACGCCGTAACCGTCTGGCGGGAGTGCGACGCCCTGCTCCGCCATGACGGCCGTGAAGAACCCGTGCGGAATGGACGTCAGGATCCCGGCCCCGTCACCGGTGTTGGCCTCAGACCCGCTGGCCCCGCGATGCTCCAGGTTGACCAGCACCGTGAGCGCGTCCCGGACGATCTGGTGGGACGCCGCGCCCTTGATGTCGCACACAAAGCCAAACCCGCACGAGTCGTGCTCGGTTGAGGGTTCGTACAGCGTGTGCTCAAGGACCATGCGCGTGCGCGTCTCCCTTGGATGCGGGGGGCCGACGATACGGATGGAAGTGTTGAGGGGCACGGTCCACGCGGGTGGGGCTTTGGTTGCGGTTCGGCCCCGCTTACGCGCGGCCAACCTGCTGTTGTTCACACCTAGTGAACAGGTTTGGCCTGCGGGCGCCGAGATTGGTTGGTTGGAGCCCAGCGTAATCGCTTGCAGGACCCGGCAGACCCGTACTTTCCACTCCTAGTGAACAAGGTGGCCCCGACCGCAGCAATCCTGTTCACTCCTAGTGAAATGTGGGGCATCCGAGGCTGGCGCGCGCGTCGGACGCGCGCTCCCAACCGCCCGCGCGAGGGCGATACTGGAACCAATGCGACGCATCGTGGCCGAGACGCTGATTGGGGCCTCGAAGGACGAGGTCTGGGCGCTGCTGGACGATCTGGCCGGCATGCCCCGATGGCTGCCGCGCGTCCGCGCCGTGACGTCCATCTCGGGACCGGCCCGCACGGGGACCGTGTACCGGGAGCGCAGCAGCTTCCTGGGCCTCCCGGGTGCGCGTGACTGGGAGATTGCCCAGCACCGCAGACCCACCCGACAGGTGCGCGTGGCGGAGGACGGCGGCCTCCGCCGCGAGATGACGCTGGTGCTGGAGCCCCGCGGCACGGGCACGCTGCTCCACGCCACCCTCACGCTGCACGCGCTCATGCCGGGACCCGCCGGGGCGCTGCTCGAGATGGTTGCATCGTGGCCGGCGGCGTGGGGCCTTCGCTCGTTTGCGGGATCTGCCAAGCGGGCCTTCGAGGACGCGGCGCGCTGAAACACGGCATCGGGCGCCACGGATGCGCGACACTTGCGGGGTCACGTGCCACTAGGAGGGGTTATGGCTACCGTCGAGGCAACGCAGCAGAAGGTCCAGCGGATGCTCGTCGAGGGGTTTGGCGACATCATCCTGAGCAAGGACGGCTCCTTCGCCATTGAGCGCGGCTCCACGCGCGTCAACATTGAAGTGCGCGACTGGGGCAAGGACACCAAGGGCGAGCCGTCCGCCATCGTGCGGATCTGGGCGATGGTGGCCCGCGGCGTCAAGCCCACCCCGGAGTTCTACCGCTGGGCGGCCGTTGACGGGTCCAAGTTCATGTTTGGCTCCGTGACCGTCCTTGAGAACGAGGGCGGCACCGAGGCCATGGTGGCCTTTGACCACACCCTCCTCGCGGACTACCTGGACCTGGACGAGCTTTGCGGCGCCGTGGCGATGATCTCGGGCAGTGCTGACGACATTGACGACATCGTCCACGACCGGTTTGGCGGAAAGCGCTACACCGATCCCGACGACGCGCCGCCGGCTGCCTAGGCCTAGCCGCACCCCATGTCGCTTGCCCAGACCATCGAGGACGCGGCCGTTGCCGCCGCCAAGGCCCACTCGCATGCCGAAGTGGAGCCGCGCCACGTGCTCTGGGCCATCGCCCGGGAGCTGGGCGATGCCGCCCCGGATGACCTGAAGCCGGACGCGGTCCGCCGCTGGCTCAGCCCGGACGGGACGGCCATCGCCAGCCCCGCCATCTCCGCTGGCGCGCGCGCCGCGATTGACGCTTGCACGGACCCCGATGCTGCCGTGGCGCAGGGCCGGGCGATCCTTGCAGCGCTGGCCGCTGCGCCGGTCACGCCATCCGCGCCGCCAACCGCGCCGGTGACAGACGCCACAACCGACACGCCGGCACCGGGCAGCCGCGCCGCAGCCTCAACCACAGGCACGACGCAGAACACAACCTCCGCCACGGCCGCCGCACCCAGCGGCGTGACGCCCGAGGAGAAGGCTGCCGCAAAGGCAGAGCTGATCGCCCGGCTCCTCGCCGAACTCGATGGGCTCATCGGCCTCGCCAGCGTGAAGACGGAGATCCGCAAGCTGGTTGCCGTCCAGCAGCTCAACGCGGAGCGCCGCGCCCACGGGCTGCCGGAGGTCACGGGCTCCGCGCACCTGGTCTTCACCGGAGACCCGGGCACGGGCAAGACCACCGTCGCACGGATCGTCGCCAAGCTCTACGGCGCCCTGGGTCTCGTGGACAAGGGCCACATGATCGAAGCGTCGCGGGTCGATCTCGTCGCCGGCTACGTCGGCCAGACCGCCATCAAGGTCCAGGAAGTTGTCAGGTCGGCCATCGGCGGCGTCCTCTTCATCGATGAGGCGTACGCGCTCTACGACGGCGACAGCCGCGATTTTGGCGACGAGGCGGTGGCCACCCTCGTCAAGATGATGGAGGACCACCGCGCAAACCTGGCGGTGATCGTGGCCGGGTACCGCGACGAGATGTGGCAGTTCATCCGCTCCAACCCGGGGCTGCGGAGCCGGTTCACCCGCTACATCGACTTTCCCAACTACACGCCGGACGAACTCGTGTCGATCTTCACGCACATGGCCGCGGATGTGCAGGTGGAGATTGGCGACGGCGTTGAGGCGGCGGTGAGGGCGCTGTTGGCGCAGGCCGTGCGCGTGGACGACTTTGGCAACGCGCGCTGGATCCGGTCGCTGTTTGAGCAGGCCTACGCGAACATGGCGGCGCGGGCTGTGGCAGACGGCACGATCGACGAGGCCGAGATGAGCCGGCTTGAGGCGGCCGACATCCCCCTGGTGGACGCGTCGGCCGGCGAGGCCGTGCGGCACATCGGGTTCCGCGCGGGCTAGACGCGCCGCGGGGCGACCCCACGTCGCGGTGGCTCACCCCAACGTCGGCGCGGCTCACCGGGTGAGTCTTCCGTTGCAGGCCAGCACTGGCCGCTCACCGGGTGAGCCGTCTGAGGCTCGGGGGACCCGGCGGAGATCGATTCGGGGCCCTGTCCGGCGCAATCTGACCCACCGGATGAGCCCAAGCGCGCGATGACTCATGGGGTGAGCCGGGGGGCTCCAAGGGGCTGATGCGGTGCCCGCGCGTCAGCCGGCGAGGCCGTGCGGCACATCGGGTTCCGCGCGGGCTAGACGCGCCGCGGGGGCAAAAGGAAACGGACCGCCTTGCTCCACACAGTTTCCGGCTCCGCAGCCGCCCGGCATCCCGTCGGAGGGTCTACGCGCCGCCGGATCATTGTCGAATGTTGGCGGTCCGTTTGATGGGTTCACCGTACGCCCGGGGCGGGTGCCGGTCATCGGGCCAAGCGTCACCAACTCGACCGGTACGAACGAGGGGGGTCTGAGGGCAATGGCCCGGGCCGCGATACCCTTGGGGCATGCCATCCGTTTCACAAACCCCTGAACTGCGCCGCCACATCCATCTGGACGGGACGCGCAACCTGCGCGACACCGGTGGCTACCCCGCAGGCCCCGGGCGGCAGACGCGCTGGCACACGCTCCTGCGCTCTGACGAGCTGACCTGTCTGCCAGCGCACGCCGTGGCCGAACTGCGAGCGCTGGGCGTCCGCCATGTGGTTGACCTGCGCTGGCCGGACGAGCTTGAGCGCTCACCCAACGCCTTCGCCAGCGATGCGCAGATCCGCTACACCAGCGTCTCGCTCCTGGCCGACGACCCCACGCCGCACGCCGGCCTCGACGGGATGTATCGCCACATCCTCGACGACCGCTGGGCGCAACTGGGCGAGGTTGCGCGCTCGCTGCTGGCACCGGATGGTTTGCCCGTCGTCATCGGCTGCGCTGCGGGCAAGGACCGAACCGGCGTGACGATTGCGCTGCTGCTCTCGCTGTGCGGCGTGCCGGACGATGTGGTGACAGCGGACTACGCGCTTTCCGCCGATGCCTTTGCCGGGCTGAACGCGACGTTCCCACTTGACGACTGGCGCCGCATCCTCACCTTCCCCGTGGAGAGCCCGCCCGAGTTCATGGCGTCCACGATGGCGCATCTGGCAGGCGAACACGGCGGGGCGCGGGCGCTGCTGCGCTCCATTGGCCTGACCGATGCCGACTTGGACGCGCTGGTGGACGCGCTGACCGAGCCGGCGACGCCGGCCGAAGCCCGGGCGTAGCGATGGGCCGTATCAGCTCGTCGGTGTTGCTCCCCTACCCCGCCGCCCGCGTCTGGGCTGTCGCCACAAGCATCTCCGATCTGCCCAAGTGGATGCCCGAAGTGGTGGACGCGCGGCTGATGGACCCAACGCTTGTCGCCGGGGCGCGCGCGTGGCTCAAGCTCTCGGCAGGTGCCGCAGGCGCGGAGGTCTCCGGCACCATCCGCGTGCTGGACGTCCCGCATCGGCTGGAGTTCGCAGGCTCCGGCGGGCCCATTGGCGTGACCGTCAAGGTCACGCTCCGGGAAGACGCTCCGGGGACAACAAGCGCCAGCGTGGAGATCCAGCTGGACACGCCGCCGTTCCTCGGGTTTATCGCCAACGAGGCAGAGCACCGGATGCAGGCGGGTCTGCCTGAGGCACTGGAGCGGCTGCGGGCGCTGATTGAGGCCAAGCCCGCGTAGGTGCAGGAGGGGAAGTGGCGCAGCGGTTGGCTCAGGCGATTGCGGCAATCGTCCTCGCCATGGCCGTCATTGGCTGCGCTGCGGCGGCCCCAACGCCCCTCAGTGTTGACGACGTGGTGGCACGCCTCCGCACGCTCTCCCCAACGCTGACGCTTGTCGCGTTCCACGACAACCCCACCGGCGCGCTGCCAGATCTCGCGTTTCGCGCCCAGATGCCGTTTCCAAGCGGTGAGTGGCCCCTTATCGGCCAGGTGCTGATCTTTCCGACACCGGCGGCACTGGCCTCGGTTCGGCCCGGCTTTGGCGAGAGCTCAATCCAGGGCCCAAACGGCACCGAGAACTGGGACGGCATGGTCCACTCCGTGTGGGTGGACGTCCAGAACGTGCTTGTTGAGATCCTGATCCCGCCGGGCCAATTCGGCGGTCGCAAGCCGACAGCGGCCGAGCTCGCGTTCCCCGGCAAGGTCCGCGCGGCCCTAGAGCACGCGCCAACCCCTTAGGCCGGGAAACCCGAGGTCACCACCTCAATCAGCGGGCTGTGGATCATCATCACGTCCACGTCCGTACGGCCCCAATTTGCCGCGGCGCGCTCAAGCAGCGGCCGGCGCTCGGCCGGATCCGTCACCACGCGGGCTGTCCCGGCGAGATCCGCCGAGATGCCCTGCTTGAGATGGATGGTCACCGCAGGGTTCGCGTCCACGTTGTGGAGCCAGGCGCGCGTCCGGTCCGCAGACGGCATGCCGGTGATGACCAGCCGCCCGTCGATGGAGTGCAGGTAGATCTCGATGCGCCGCGGCTCGCCGCTGCGGCGACCGGTGGTGGTGAGGTCGATGACCTGGTTCTGGCCAAGCGTGGCGCGGATGACGTCGTCCATGGGCGGGTACTCCAGGGGTTCGCGGGGTTTGCGGGGTTCGCAAGGATCGCAAGGTTTGTTGCTCACGCAACGATATCCCGAGCGCGCCAATGACGCCGCCACGCAATCCGGGGCCTACACTCCCCCCGATGCTCCGCACCGTCATCGCCACCCGCTACGTCACGCCCCTGCGCGAGGGCGGCTCTGTGCCCGCGCTTGTGGAGGCGGACGACGACGGGCTGTACGTGGTGAAACTGCTGGGAGCGGGCCACGGGCGCAAGGCGCTGATCGCAGAGTTGTTGGCAGGCGAGATCGGCCGGCGGCTGGGTCTGCCGGTGCCGGACGCGGTGCTGGTGGAACTGGACGGTGTGCTGGCCAAGGCGGAGCCGGATCAGGAGATCCAGGAACTGCTGGCGCGCTCATCGGGGACCAACTACGGGCTGGACTTCCTGCCCGGCGCCCTGTCCTTTGCGCCTGCGGTTGGGCCACGGCCTGAGCCTGATCTGGCGGCCGACATCATCTGGCTGGACGCGTTCACCACCAACGTGGACCGGACGCCGCGCAACCCCAACCTGCTGGTGTGGCATCGGCGGCTGCAGCTGATCGACCACGGCTCTGCGTTCTACATCCACCACAGCTGGACCGAGCCCGACGCGCACGCCCGTCGGCCGTTCACGCAGATCCGCGACCATGTGCTCATGCCGTTTGCGGGCTCAATTGGCAACGCCGATGCGCGGCTGGCAGCCAAGCTGGACGATGCCTTCCTGGCGTCGCTGGTGGCCGCCATCCCGGACGACTGGCTCCAGCCCGAGGATGGCCTGCCCGATGCCGCCGCGCACCGGCGCGCCTACCTCGCGTACATGCAGACCAGACTTGCCGCGCGTGCGGCGTTTGTCGAGGAGGCGGAGCGTGCCCGTGTCGCCTGATCCGGCCGCGCCAAAGCTGCAGCCGTTTGAGTACGCGATCGTCCGCGTCATCCCGCGCGTGGAGCGCGGCGAGGGGTTCAACGCGGGGATCGTGCTGCTGTCGCGCGCCTGGCGCTATCTCGGCGCCCGCACCCATCTGGACGAGGCGGTGCTGGTGGCGATATCGCCGGACTGCGACGTGGAGGCGATCCGGGACCACCTGGCCACGATTGAGCGGATTGCCGCAGGCGATGCCGATGCCGGGCCGATTGCCCTCATGACGCCGCCCGAGCGGTTCCACTGGCTGGTGTCGCCCTCGTCAACGATCATCGCCGCGGGGCCTGTCCACACGGGGCTCACCGCGGACCCGGCGGCCACGCTGGAGCACCTGGTCCGGACGCTGGTCCTGCGCTAGCGCCGCTCAGCGGCGGCAGCTTCGGCGGCTTCGGCCATGGCTGCCTCGGCCACTGCTGCCTTCTTCGCCCCACCGCGGCGGTAGAAGAGCGCGGTCAGGATGGTGATGGTCATGATCGAGAGCGAGGCGCAGTTGGTGACGATCAGGACGTAGCTTGTGATCGAGACGCCATACGCAATGAACGCGATGAACCCAACGTTGAGCATCGCGAGGTACTGCAGCGACACGTCGTTGGACGAGCGCGTGCGGCGCATGCGGCGGATCTGGAGAAAGGGCGCGGAGGCCATCACCAACCCTGCAAGGGTGGCGATGACGCCGAAGATGTCGGCAGTGCTCATGACGGTGTCCCGGCTTCCCGGGCGACGGCCTTCGCTGCCCGCTTGAACCCAAGATACCGGGCCATGGCTTCGGGCGAGTTCACGTTGGCAAGCGTCGGCTCTGCGGGCATCAGCGCCTCTGCCCTGGCCAGCTGCAGCCCATAGCGGTTGACGAGGATCCCGAGGATGTCCTTCGCCTTCTCCACGCTGACCCCAGGCAGCACCGAGAGCCTCGCGACGAGATCGTCGGCGCTGACCGCCTCGCGCCAGATCCGCGACGCATCGCCCCCGTACTGCTCCGCGACGATGCCGCAGGCAACCCTAACCCGCGTGGCCATCGTGCCCGGGAAGCGGTGGAGCGCGGGCGTACGGCGGAAGATGGCATCCAGCTCCGCGGGATCCATGGCGGCGATCGCACCGGCCTCAAGGGTGCCGGCCCGGCGCCGAAGCTCCAGCGGCCCACTGAACGCCTTGATGGTGGTGATCTGCTGGTCGAGGATGAAGCCAATCAGCAGCGCCAGCGGATCAGCTGTGAGGAGCGCATCAGCCTCGGCGTTCCCGGTAAATGGGAGCAGGGCGGGCGTGTGGGGGGACATGGCCGCCATGGTACGGGCTACGGCCGACAGGCCCCTCGGCAGACGCCGGCCGACGGCGGCGCCGTATTCACGCCTGACTCACAGTGGGCCTCCGGCTGCACAGCCCAAACCACGAAGCCCGGGTTCGCCACGCGGACCGTGCACGCGACCGGTGGATCCGAGTCACACGTGCATCAGCGGCCATTGCTTCGTCGTACGCTGGACGCATGCTCATCGGGATCGACCACCTCGTCATTGCCGTACACAGCCCGAACGCGGCAGCCGAGATGCTGGAGCGCGAGGTGGGCATGGCGTTCACCGGGGGCGGACGCCACGAGCACGCTGGCACGTTCAACCGCCTAGCGTTCCTTGGCGACAGCTATGTCGAGCTGATTGGTGTGTTTGATCGGGCGCTCGTCCTGTCCAACGCCGCGTTTGCCGTGGGGCGCGCGTCGCTGGCGTTCCTCGAAGAGCACGGCGAGGGGCTGGCAACCTGGGCTGTGGCGTCCGACAACGTGGCAGCAGATGCGGCGCGGCTGCAGGCTGACGGCTCTCCCATCGCGGCACCTGTGGCCGGCTCGAGGACGCGGACGGACGGCGAAGTGGTCCGCTGGCAGACCGCGTTCCCGCCCCTTGGCCCGGCTGAGCCGCCGTTTCTCATCGAGCATGAGATGACCGGCGCCGAATGGGGCGACGAGGCCCGGGCAGCACGCGCTCGTTTTGCGCATCCGGCGGGCGGGCGGCTCCGCATGGCTGGGCTGGAGCTGGCGGTGCCAGACACAACGGCTGCCGCGGCGAGATTTGAGCGGTGGTGTGGGCTTGGCTTTGGGCCTGACCGGGTTGCGTCGATAGGCGCCCAGACAGTGGGCTTGCGGCCAGCTGACGGCCGTGACGACCTGCCGATTGTGGCGATTGCGGCGTCTGGCCCAGCCGCCCCGGCGCTGGACCTTGTCCGCTTCGGCGTCCGCTGGCAGCGGCGTGCGGCAATGGCGCGCACCGCGCCTCAAGCAGGCTGACCAACACACCACTCCGCCCGCGAAACTGGGCCGACCGGGGCTTCCGACTGCGCGTGGACGGCGCCAGCATCGCGTCATCGGGCCCCACGCGGAGGATCGACAGTGCAGCGCGCCCTGTATTCGTGGCTGGTGGTTCTGGCACTGGTTGTGGCGGGGTGCGGCGGCTCGCCGGCGCTCAGGAACCCCACGCCATCCCCGGTCCCGGCCGCCTCGGTCTTGCCTGGCCTCGGCATCGGCATTGGCCTCGGACCAACGGCGTCGGGTGGCATAACCGCGCTCCCGCCGGCAGCCGGCCAAGGTGGTGCGCCAGCGTGGGTGCAGCCCGGCACCCGGCTCGTCTTCTACGGGCGAACCGCCTCAATCGTCCGGAGCGGCTACACCTACGTGGAGGACGAGGGCGGCGACTGGGTTGACCCCCAGACGGGCAAGCACTACCGGCGGACTGACCAGGGCGACAGCCCGGAGGACATGCCCTCAAGCGCTGCGCAGGCCTTCACAACCACGGACGTGCTGGCCGTGGACGCCAGCAATGTGGTCCTGCAGAACACGCTGTATTCGCTTGACCTCCTGGCCAACCAGTTCACGCTCAATCCCCTTGGATGCGGCCCCACCCCTGGCGCAGCGGTGGACGGGGGATGGGTGAACCCCACCGTGCTCAACCAGGCCGTCACGAGCGGCTATCAGGGGATGCAGATCCTCCGCGGACCGTACGTGTTGGGCGGGACGCAGTACGACGCCGTCAGCTTCATCTCGCGCTCCGAGGGCGGAGCGTACTCAGCAAGCTCCTTTGACACGGCCAGCGGTGTGCTCCTCGGGACCACGTCGATCGTGCCCGCCGCCGGCGCGCCCGTTCACGGCCCGCTGGACGACCCGCAGGGCAACGTCCAGAGCACGATCATCCGCTTCGTCGGCGTGCGTCAGCGGACAATCCCCGGGCTCACCGCGGACGCCCCCGGGTGGGTAGCAACCACAACGACGCTGACCTACCAAGGCACCTACCTCCAGGTCAACAAGGAGGATCCCAGCGGGTCATCGTGGTCGTGGCCGTTGGCGCAGACCGTGACGTTCGGAGACGGCGGGGCGTCCTGGCGGATGTTCACCACGGACACGGCCGTCACCATCAACGGGAGCCAGCAGTCCAGCCAGGCGGCCGGCGTCACATCGGGTGCCGGGCTCTACTGGTATGACCCGGCAAGCCTCGCTGGCTTCAGCGTGGGCGACATCCTGGACGAGAACCCAATCCTCAGCATCCGCACGGTGGTCGCCGCAGTTGATGAGACGCCGTCGGGCGAGACAGTGACCATCGCGTCGGAGATGAACGGCGTCTCGACACGGCTTGTCTACAGCCGCGGCAACGGCATCCTGCTTTCGGTGGAGGTGGCGCAGTCGGTGACGGGCGTGACAATCTCGCTGCAGTTGTCGAACGGCTGAGCCAGCAGGCGCCTGCGGCGCTACCCTGCCCGCCATGGCTGACGGACACGACTTCACGCTTGACGCGGGCACCGGACGCACCCTCACCGCGTTCATTGCCCGCCCCGATGGCGCGGACCCGGAGGCAAAGCTGCCGGCCGTCCTCGTGGTCCACGAGATCATGGGCCTCAACAACGACATCCGGCGGATCGCCCGGCACTTCGCGGACAACGGCTATGTCGCGCTTGCGCCCGATCTTGTTGGAGCGGGCTGGCCCGTCCTCTGCATGGCGCGGTTCTTCCAGGGCGTGGGCAAGGTTGGCACCGGCCGCCCGTACGTGGAGATGGCCGCATTCCATGACTGGCTCGCTTCCCAGCCCGGCGTTGATCCTGACCGCGTGGGCATGGCCGGGTTCTGCGCCGGCGGCGGCTTTGCCATGCTGTACGCGGCCCGCGGCGGACGACAGCTCCGTGCCGTCGCCCCGTTCTACGGCGCGCTGCCGGCCGACGAGTCCATCATCCCCGAGCTCTGTCCAATCGTGGCCTCATACGGCGGGCGTGATGGCGTCTTTGGGAAGAGCGGGCCAAAGCTTGCGGCCGCCCTGGCAGCCACCGAGATCCCGCACGACGTGAAGACCTACCCGGACGCCGGCCACTCGTTTATGAGCCACCACGAGGGGCTGGTGGGGACGTTTGGACCGCTGCCGCCGATGCGGTCCAACTTTGACGCACTTGCGTCTGAGGATGCGTGGGTCCGGGTTCTCGGGTTCTTCGGGGAGCATCTGGCGCCCCGCGCCTGAGCTTCGTCCCGCCTAGCTGAGCTTGATCAGACCGCCCTCGCGCAGGCCCGGTCGTGATGTGAGCGGCGTGGCACGCGTGGTCCGCGAGACCGCACCCGGTTCGGCAGTGTCGGCCCGCTCAAGGATCGGCATCCCGATGCGATACACAAGCAGGAACACCACCACGGTCATGGAACCAAGGTAGAGGCCCTGCGCCCAGCCGCTGCCGCTGTCCGAGCCCGCCGCGATCCCGTGGAACGTGGAGCCGGCGTACGCCAGGAACGTCACGTAGTGGAGCGTCCGCCAGGCGCGCTGGCCGATGCGGCGACGGGCGTAGAAGCTGATGGTGACGAGTGCCATCAGGTACAACGACACCTGACCGATGCCCACTGCAAGCGGCGCATGGGGCGACTGCCCGGGGACCAGGATCTGCGCAAGCGTGAACGGCACGGACGCGTCCAAGCCAAGCAGCATGCCGTGGATGGCGGCCATGCCCAGGCCAATGGCCGCAAGGTCTTGGTGGAGCGTGAAGCTCACCGGGCGGTGCGCCACCGCGTCCAGCAACTTGGTGGACAGCAGCAGCCCGTAGATCACCGACAGGGCAACCGTGATGTACGACATGAAGCCAAACATCCGCTCAAACAGCCACACGAGGCTGCCGGGGTTGACCTCGGCAGCTGCCGCAAGGCCAGTCACTGCGGCCGGAACGGTGCCGCCCGCGATGATGCCGATGGCCACGGCCGGGAGACCCCAGCGGACAAGGTCGGTGCGGGCGTGGAACCCGCGGTACTTCACACCAGCCATTGCAGCAACTCCGGAGTGGCGCGGATCTCGCCGCGCGTGGTGAGAACAAGGACGCCCAGGACGCCGGGGCGGTCGGTGAGGCCAAAGGCGCCCGACGTGCCCGCGATGACGGCCGTCTTGGCCAGCACCTCAGCCTCGCGGGCGGACCCCGCAACAACCGTGGCCTGAACAATGTCGGTTTCTGCCGACCGCCATGTGCGGGGATCGATGAGGTGGTGGGTGCCGGCGTCGTCTGGTCCCCAGCGGTGCACGCTGATGCCGGACGTCGCAATGCCAAGGGTGCGCGGCCCGGTGGGGCGCCGCCCGGCGGTAACGCGGATGGAGGTCAGCAGTTCGCCCTCGCCCCGTGGGTCGGCAATGCCGATGACCCAGTCGTCAAAGCCGGCCACGCGGACCGCCACATCGCCATCGCCATCCACGAGGGCTGAGCGGCCGGGGGTCAGCGCAAGTGCGCGGTCGGCGAGCCAGCCCTTGGCCACGCCGTCAAGATCAAAGCGAACGCCGGGCTGGCGGACCACCGACGCACCCCGTGCGGTGCGGCGCAGGGACCAGCGGCGGCTGGCGCCCACCGGGGGCGACAC
>CAIYHO010000122.1 GCA_903925955.1 uncultured Chloroflexota bacterium | reverse complement strand
TGCCGCACGATCAGCACCCCGAAACGACGATCTGGGGCGCAAACGCCGCACGCCGGCCCCCGTCCTGACCCTGTGCTGGGTCAGGGGCGGCGTGAGGTCAGGGGCGGCGTGGGGTCAGACGCGGCGTTGGGTCAGGCGCAGCGTGGGGTCAGAGGCGGCGTGAGGTCAGCGGCCAGACCGCGGGGCCCCAGCTCAGCGGTGGCGCCAGACCGCGGGGCGCTTCTCCAGAAACGCAGCCATCCCCTCGCGCTGGTCGTCCGTGCCAAAGAGCGCCTCAAAGCGGTCGCGCTCATAGCGGAGACCCTCGTCAATGGGCAGCGCCTCGGTTGCGCGCACGGCGGCCTTGGCGGCAGCGGCAGCCAGCGCCGGCATCGACGCGACCTTCGCGGCCAACTCCAAGGCCCGCCCCAACACATCGGCGGCCGGCACAACCATCGTCACCAGACCCAGCCGCTCCGCCTCCGCTGCGTCGAACTGGCGGCCCGTCAGCACCAGCTCCATCGCCCGCACCCGGCCAATGGCCCGCGCCAGCCGCTGCGTGCCGCCGGCGCCGGGGATGACGCCAATCGCGATCTCGGGCTGGCCAAACTTCGTGTCATCGCCCGCCACCAGCATGTCGCAGGCCATCGCAAGCTCCGCGCCGCCGCCAAGGGCAAACCCGCGGACCGCAGCAATCGTGGGCGTCGCCAGGCGCCCCACCCGGTCCACGGCAGCAAGCGGGTCCGCCTCATGCAGCGAATCCGTGGTCTCCACGGCCAACTCGCGCACATCGGCCCCGGCGGCAAAGGCGCGCGTGCCGGCACCGGTGATGACGATGGCGCGGCAGGCCGGGTCGCGGTCCAGCGCCTCCAGCACGGCGTCAAGCTCGGAGAGCAGCGCGTACGACAGCGCGTTGAGCGCCTTTGGCCGGTTCAGGGTCACCAGCGCCACGCCCTCAAGCGGCGGATCGCCGGCGGGGAATGCAACTAGGACCAGCGGCTGTGGCGCCTCGGCGGGCTGCATCATCGGACGGCCTCCAGGGGGTGTTCGGCATCGTGGGTCAGGAATGGACGGTAGAAGGCGCCAAGCGCCTCGTTGACGATGGCGGGCCGAAGCGCGGTGACCTCGTGGCCGCAGTTGGGAGCCACCAACAGCGAAGCGTTGCCAAGTTGGCGGCGCAGCTGGGCCGCCTGATCGACGGGCACAAACGGATCGCGATCGCCCACCATCACCAGCGCCGGGGCGGTAATGGCGCGGACGGCGCCAAGGTCCGGGAGCGGTTGGGTTGCCGCAGCCTCACCCAGCATCGGCAGCAGCCGCTCCCAGGCGCCCTCTCCCTGCACTGGGTCATGGCGCTGGTCCAGCGTGGCGCCCCAGGCCGGCTGTCGCCGGTGGATGCGCTCCGGGTCCAGCAGCCGACGGGCGATGGTTGCTCGCGGCTCGCGCTCCAACGTGATGCCGGCCACAACGAGCGAGCGCACACGTTCCGGGTGCCGTGTGGCAAACATCAACGCCGTCATGGCGCCCATGGAGAGTCCGGCCACGTGGAAGGTGTCCAGCGAGAGCGCATCAGCGAAGGCGGCCAGGTCATCCACAAGCCAGTCGTGGCGGAGTTCGCCATCGGGCGCCCAGCGCGTGCGGCCATGACCGCGGGCATCGGGGAGATAGCAGCGGAACGACCGGCGCAGCAGCGGCAATTGGTGGCCGAAGTCCAGCCGACCTGCAGACGAGGCGCCGTGCAGCAGGATGAGTGGCGGTCCGGCGCCCTCAACCTCGTAGGCGATCTGGAGGCCGTTGGCCCACAGGTGCTCCGCGACTGGCTGCGTGGGGCTGAGGGCGGGCATCGTGGGCGCGCCGCTCAGTCGGCCGGCGACTCGGGCTTGCCCGCGACCGATGTCGTGGTCGCCCGCTCAATGCGCAGGTATCGGCGCCGATGGTAGAGCAGCGGCGGCGCAGTCTCGTCCTGCAGCACAACGTGGTCAACGCGGCCGACATACAGGAAGTGGTCGCCCGCCTCAACGCGGTTGAGCACCGTGCACTCGATGGACGCGATGGCCCCGCGCAGCAGCGGCATGCCAAGCTTCCCCGGATCCCATCCCGCCCCGCAGAACGCCTCCCGACCAGGCGTGACGTTGGCGCCGGCGAAGCAGTCCGACAGCCACTGCTGTTCCTCACTGAGGATGCTCACCGCGTACCGGCCACACGCCTCCAGCGCCGGGATGATGGAGCGACGCCGGTCCAGCGCAATCATCACCAGCGGCGGCTCCAGGCTCACCGAGGCGAGCGCGTTCACGGTGATGCCCTGCGGCTTGTCGCCATCCAAGGTTGTGACAACGGTCACACCGGTGGCGAACTGGCCCATGGCGGTGCGGAAATCGGCGAGAGGCTGGGTCACGACCGAAGCATACGCGGCCCCGCCCGGACAAGCCGGTGGACGTCCTGTCAGGCCGATGGAAGCCTTGTGTCGGTTGGGCCCACGGTGTCCCGTCCATCCGGCCCGTCCGAGCCGGGTGCCGGGCGCCGTACCATCGCGCCATGAGCAACGAGAACCCTGCCGCTTCGGCGGCTGCCGCCAACGCGGCCACACCCGGCACACGGATTGAGCGGGACTCCATGGGCGAGATGGAGGTCCCCGCCAACGCCCTGTACGGCGCCTCCACACAGCGCGCCGTGCTCAACTTCCCCATCTCCGGCCAGCGGATGCCGCGCCGGTTTCTCCGCGCCCTGGCGCTTGTGAAGCTGGCCGCCGCCGAGACCAACGCCGGGCTGGGCCTCCTTGACGCTGCGAAAGCCGCCGCGATTGCCGCCGCCGCCCGCGAAGTGGCCGAAGGCAAGTACGACGAGCACTTCCCCATCGACGTCTACCAGACGGGCTCCGCCACCTCCACCAACACCAACATGAACGAGGTGATCTCGCACCTCGCCTCGGCGCGGCTGGGCGGGGCGAAGGTCCACCCCAACGACGACGTCAACAAGTGCCAATCCTCCAACGACACGGTTCCCACCGCGCTCCAGCTCTCGGGCGCTGTGGCCATCGAGGAGGAGCTGATCCCGGCGCTCATCGATCTCCAGCGCGCGCTCGCGGCCAAGTCCAGCGAGTTCTGGGGCATCGTCAAGACCGGCCGAACCCACCTTCAGGACGCCACGCCCATCCGGCTTGGCCAGGAGTTTGCGGGCTACGCGGGCCAGGTTGAGGAGGCCATCCGGCGAGCGCAGGCCGCTCGCGATGAGCTGCTCATCGTGCCGCTGGGCGGGACCGCGGTGGGCACCGGCATCAACGCCCACCCCGAGTACGCCGCGCGGGCCTGCATGGGCCTCTCAGAGCTCACCGGGCTGCAGGTGCGCGAGGCGCCCAACCACTTCCACGCACAGGCCACGCTGGACGCGGCGATTGCCGCCCACGGCGGGCTGCGGGCCATTGCGCTGGGCCTCTGGAAGATCGCCTCGGACATCCGGTTCATGGGCATGGGGCCGCGCGCCGGCCTCGCGGAGCTTGCGCTGCCGGAGACACAGCCGGGCTCGTCGATCATGCCCGGCAAGGTGAACCCGGTGATCGTTGAGTCATTGACGATGGTCGTGGCCCGCGTCATCGGCAACGACGCCACGGTTGCCTTTGGGCAGACCGGCTCCTTCCTTGAGCTCAACGTGATGCTCCCGGTCACGTCACAGGCGCTGCTGGAGTCCATCGTCCTGCTGGCCGCCTCCGCGCGGAACTTCCGCATCCGGCTGGTGGAGGGGCTGAAGGCCACCGAGCGCGGGCCACAGCTTGTGGAGCAGGGGCTGATGCTGGCCACGGCGCTGGCGCCCGAAATTGGCTACGACGCCGCTGCGGCAATGGCCAAGGAGGGCTTCAAGACCGGCAAGACCATCCGCGAGCTGGGGCTGGCCCGGGGCATCCCGGCCGAGAAGCTGGACGAGCTGCTCAACCCGCTTGCGATGACCGAGCCAGGACTTGGCAGCGGAGCGGGTGGCGGGGGCTGAGCCTCAAGGGCGCGGTGCGCGCGGGGCGCGTCCCACGGCTCCCCGGGGGCGGGGGCGGGCGACGCGTCCCACGGCTCCCCGGGAGCGGGGGCGGGCGACTCCCCGCGAAGGCCCACGCCACCTGACCCACCACAGACTCAGGCGGGCACCCCGCGTGCATGACTCGAACGCCGAAACCGCGAGTTGTGCCCCGAACCCAGCACGAACCCGGGGCTGCTGAGTCAGGGCTGGGTCAGCGGGCGTCAGAGCGGGCGGGGGCGGCGCGGGCCGGGATCGGGTCGCGGCTGAGGGATCGCGGCGCAGTCAACGCCCTACGGCCCGACAACAAGCGTCCCCAGCATCGCCAGGTGGATGTCGCACTGGAACTGGTAGCGACCCGCAGGAAGCGGTCCAAAACGGACCTCGGCACGTCCCCGACCGCTGACCACCGCGGACTTGGCGTACTCGGTGTCGCCCGCAAACACCCGCAGGTCGTGCGGCACCCCCGCGTCCTGGTTGTCCAGGATCAGGCGCAGCGGCACACCGGCGGGCAAGTTCACGATGGTCTCGGTGAACTGCAGGCCGATCACCTCAACCGTGGCCGAGCCCCCGGCGAACGAGGGGTCCACGGAGGGCGCGGACGATCCGCAGCCCGCCAGAACGAGGGCGACAACGAAGGCAATGGCGGCGGGACGAGTGCGCATGACGCAGAGGGAACAGCCACCGGGGCCGTTCGTCAAGTGGCGCAACTGGGAGGGCGCCACAGGAAGGGGCACGACGGCAGCCTGTCGCCCCGCTACAATCGCGCCGATGTCTGCTACCCGAGCCTGGGACCGCGCCGCGGCCCTCACCATCCCCGCCGACGCCCGCGCACGGGCCGCCCGCGCACGGGCCGCCCGCGCACGGGCCGAGATCGCCTCGCTCACAGACGAGCTGCCGGCCGTCGCGGACCTGTTCACCTTCATGCGTGACGCCGAGCTCCGGTTTGCCTCGCTCCGCATGCGGATCGTGGTCCGCACGGCCACCACCCAGGGCCAGAGCGCGGAGACCATCGACATCAACCTGCGCCACCCGGGCGAGGTCAAGATCCTCACCCTGCCGGCTGACGGCGGCACGGCCGACTACGACGTGTGGGTCAGCGACGGCGAGACCGTGCGGACGTACACCGCGTCGCACAAACTTGGGACACGGCGCCCCGTACGCCAGGCAGTCCGCGGGCTGGACAGCCAGGACCTGCCGGGCACCGCCAAGGTATACGTGCCGCGCACGGACCTCCCCGCAGAATCCATTCCGGACGTGTTCCTCCACCCCGCAGGCTTCTGCCAGAACGTGCTGGCGACGGGCGATTGCCACGTCACGGGTCTCACCAGCGTGGCCGGCCGTGAGGCCATCGTCCTCGAGTGCACCAACCCGCGGACCATCGATCGCGTGGCGGACCGACCGGACTACCTGATCCGGCTTGCGGTTGACCGCGCGGACGGCGTGATCCTGCGCCTTGAGGAGTCGATGGGCGACCTCGTCACCCGCTTCGCCGAGGCCACAGCCTACGAGCCAGACGCAGACCTCACGCCAGGCGCGTTTGCGTTCAACTTCCCGGCGGGCACCACCTTCATCTACTAGGCGCACGCCGCGCGCAGTCGCCGAACCGGGCCGCCGCCGGACCCCGCAAGCACTCGCCGAACCGGGCCGCCGCCGGACGCCGCAATTCACATGTGACTCAGGCGGCGCCCCTACGTGCAGAGCCCGAGCCGCGAACCGCTCGTTGCCGGTCCCAACTGTGCAGGCCGCTGCCGATCCTGAGTCAGGCGTGAATTCGGGGCCCGACGAGGCGGCCCGACGCGGCGCGCCCGAGGCGGCCCGACGCGGCGGCTCCCCGCGCGCACCCCGCGCCCGACGCGGCGCCCCCGCAGGCCAACTCGCAGAATCGAAGAGCCCGGAGGCTGCGCCTGCTGGCGGATGCCCCCGGGCTCTTGTCTGTGTCGGGGTGGAGCCCCGAAGGGCTAGATGACCTCGAGATCCCTCTCGATGGCCGCAAGCTCTTCGGCGGAGCCCTGGACCTTGGGGCCCTTGAACCACTTCTTGGCCGAGGTGAAGTACCACAGCGCGGCACCACCCAGAACCACGAGGAACACGAGCGGCGTGTAGTTGAACGTGCTTACGGTGACCGGCAGGGCCTGCGGGAGCATGAACAGCACGAAGATGAACACCAGCCAGATGGTGGAGATGATGCCCACCGGGCGGCTCCAGCGGCCAAGCTGCCAGGGCCCGGGCTGGAACTTGTCCTTGGCAAGCAGGCGCAGCGTGACCGGCGTGATGTACGCAACGTACAGGCCGATAACTGCGATGGACGTCACCGCGGCGTACGCCACAGGGCTCCACAGGTACGGCAGGCCCAGCAGGAATGCACCGCCGGCTGCAAGCCAGATGGAGTTGGTGGGCGTGCGGGTCCGGTGGTTGATCTTGTGCCAGAAGTTTGAGCCTGGGATGGCGCCATCGCGGGCGAAGGCGTAGATCATCCGGGAGTTCGCCGTGACTGACGCCATGCCGCAGTAGAACTGCGCGCCAATCACGAGGAGCAACACGATGATGCCGCCGGTGGAGCCGACAGCGTCAATCCAGATCTGCGCAGGCGGCACACCGGTGGCGGTGGCCAGCGCGTGGGCGTAGCCGTTGACCATCGTGCCGTCCGCGGCCTGGAAGACCTTGTCCGGGGTGATGCCGATGTTCATCGCCACAAGGAGGATGAAGCCGGCGATCACGGAGATGACGACGGACCAGATGATGCCCTTGGGCGCGGCGCGCTCAGCGTCATGCGTCTCCTCGGACATGTGCGCCGAGGCGTCCTGTCCGGTGAGCGTGTACTGCGCGTTGAGCAGACCAATCAGCATCACGTAGAGCGGGATGCCGGCGACGGCCGGGCCAAACCAGGTCCCGCCGTCCTCGCCTGCGCCCGTGTTGTTCACAAACGTGGTGAACACGGAGCCCAGATCGGTGCGCGTGTGCTGGTTGAACACAACCGTGACAAGCACGATTGCGCCGACACCAACAAGGTGCCACCAGACCGAGACCTGGTTGAGCAGGTTGACCACGCGGATGCCAAACGTGTTCAGCAGGGCGTGGATGACCAGCATGACGCCGAAGATGGCGATGGTTGTGGGCGGGTTGGCCGGGATGCCCCACGCGACATTCAGGAATGCGTTGGTAAAGAACGCAAGGCCAAAGTCAATGCCAGCGGTGACCGCAACCTGGCCCACCAGGTTGAACCAGCCCACGAACCAGCTCCACTTGGCGCCGTCGCGGCCGCTCTCCGGGGCCAGCTTCGCCGCCCAGTAGTAGAGGCCGCCCGCGGTGGGGTAGCTGGACGC
Source organism: uncultured Chloroflexota bacterium (assembly GCA_903925955.1). GTDB lineage: Bacteria > Chloroflexota > Limnocylindria > Limnocylindrales > CSP1-4 > CAIXZV01. The sequence goes on along the minus strand of CAIYHO010000122.1, from coordinate 230 downwards.
CACCTCCGCCATGCCGAGGGCCACAATGATGACAAACGTGCCGACGAACAGCCAGCCGAGCGTCATGACCGCCGGACCACCGACATTCATGGCGAAACCGAAGAGCGTGAGACATCCCGACAGGATCGAAATGATCGTGAACGAGACCGCGAAGTTTGAGAACGTCTTCATGCCACGGCGCAATTCCTGCGCGTAGCCCAACTGGTGAAGACGCTCGGTGTCGCGAGATG
>CAIYHO010000121.1 GCA_903925955.1 uncultured Chloroflexota bacterium | reverse complement strand
GACGTGGCCGCGCTGATCCGGGCGCTGGGTCTGGATCGACCCATCGTGGCTGGCCAATCCTGGGGCGGCAACGTGGTGCTGGAGCTGGCCGCGCGTCATGGGGACCTGGTCCGCGGCATTGTCTGCGTGGATGGTGGCTGGCTGGAGCCGGGCACGTCGTTCCCCTCATGGGAGGCCTGCCGCGAGGCACTGGCTCCGCCGCGTCTGGCCGGGCGATCAGGCAAGGAACTTGAGGGCTACATCCGCCGCGCGCATCCGGACTGGCCCGAGGCGGGGATCGCCGGGACGTTGGCCAACATGGAGTGGCGGCCCGACGGAACCATTGCGCCCTGGCTGACGTATGACCGCCACATCGCGGTCCTGCGCGGCATGTGGGAGCACCGGCCCACAGCGCTGTACCCGCGCGTGACGGTGCCTGTACTGCTGGCGCCAGCGGTCAACGACCCATCGCGGGAGGCGCGTCAGCGCGACTCCGTGGCAGCGGCCGCCGCCGCGCTGCCCAACGCGCGCGTCCACTGGTTCACCGGCGACCATGACATCCACGCGCAGCACCCGGCCGAACTGGTTGATGTGATGACCAACATGACCGACAGCGGCTATTTCGCGTGACCGCGGCGACCGCGGTGACCGGGGTGACGAGCGTGACCGCGGGTCCACGCGTTCTCGCCATCATGGGCTCGGGCGAAACGGCGCCCGCCATGGCCAAGGTGCACCGCGCCCTGTTTGAGCGGTTTGGCGGCGCCGCCCGCACCGGTGGCGCCGGGCCAGTGGCGGCCGCCATCATCGACACCCCCTACGGATTTCAGGAGAACGCTGACGAGTTGTCGGCGCGAACCGTGGAGTTCTTCGCCACCAGCGTTGGCAACCCCGTTGAAGTGGCCTCCTACCGGTCACGCGACGTGGACGGCCTGACCGCGGCCACCGCGCTTGCCCGGATCCGCAGCGCCCGCTACGTGATGGCCGGGCCCGGCAGCCCCAGTTACGCGCTTGGGCAGTGGGAGGGTGGGCCAATCCCGGGCGCGCTGGCCGAGAAGCTCAGCGGCGGCCAGGGCGGCGGGGTGCTCACTATGGCAAGCGCCGCGGCCCTGACGCTGGGCGTGGTCACCATCCCGGTCTACGAGATCTACAAGGTGGGCGAGGCGCCGCGATGGCTGCCCGGGCTGGACCTGCTGGGCGTGGCCACCGGGCTGCGGGCCGCCGTGGTCCCCCACTACGACAACGCCGAGGGCGGCAGCCACGACACACGCTTCTGCTACATGGGTGAGCGACGGCTGCGGATGCTTGAGGCGATGCTCCCAGACGGCACCTTCGTCCTGGGCGTGGACAGCCACACCGCACTCCTGCTGGATCTCGAGGCCGGCACAGCATCCGTCACCGGGCTTGGCGGCGTCACGGTGCGCGTGGACGGACGCAGCACGCGGTTTGCGCACGGGTCCACCATCGACATCGAGGCCATTGGCGAGGCCGCGCGCGCACTTGCCCTGGGCCAGACGCCGGAGATCGCAGCCTCGCGTGGGCGCAGCGCGGTCCACTCGAGCAGGCCCCCGGCGCCCCTCCTCGACGACATGGCCAACCTTGAGGGAGCGTTCGTCGCCGCGCTTGAGGCAAACGACACGGCGGGCGCCGTCAGCGCGCTGCTGGACCTTGACGAGGCCATCGCCACCCGTGTCCGCGCGGGCGAAGACAGCCCAGACCTCGACAACGCAAGCGCCACGTTCCGCTCGCTCATCGTGCGGCTGGGCGAGCACGCCGCAACCGGCAGCGCGGACCCCCGAGCGGCTGTGGCACCCCTGGCAGAAGCGCTCATCGACATGCGCGCAGCAGCCCGTGCCGCCAAGGACTGGGCCGCCTCTGACCGTATCCGCGACCGTCTGGCCGCGGCGGGCATCGAGGTGCGCGACAGCGCCGACGGCGCCTCCTGGGTCCTCACCAGCGCAAACGCAAACCCCGCCGCCAAGCTGTAGCAAGCGCCAGGGAGTTCATCGATGGAAACCAAGCTGGGCCTGCTTTTGTGGAGCCAGGCCACGTCCTGGGAGGACTTCGAGGCAGCCGCGCGACGCGTTGACGAGCTTGGCTATGACCAGCTCTGGGTCTGGGACCACCTCTACGCCATCTTCGGCGATCCGTACCAGCCCATTTTTGAGGGTTACACCGCCCTTGCCGCATGGGCCAAGGTCACCAGCCGCGCCAAGCTTGGCCTGCTGGTGGGCGCCAACACGTTCCGCAACCCCGCAGTTGTGGCCAAGATGCTCACCACCATCGACCACATCAGCGGCGGCCGGGCCATCGCAGGACTTGGCGGTGCGTGGCACGAGCTGGAGCACAAGGCGGCAGGGCTGGATTTTGGCAGCGGTTTTGGCCAGCGGCTGGACTGGCTAGAAGAGGCCGTTGGCGCGGTGCGCGCCATGCTGGACGGGGCGTCCGTGACGTCGGCGCCGGGCGGCCACTACGCGTTTGATGACTTCCGGCTGCTGCCCGTCCCGGTCCAGGCGCACCTGCCCATCCTCATCGGCGGCGCGGGCGAGCGCAAGACGCTGCGGACCGTGGCCCGCTATGCGGACCAGTGGAATGCGATGGGCTCAGCCGAGTTCCTGCGCCACAAGGTGGACGTGCTGCGCCAGCGTTGCGACGAGGTTGGCCGCGACATCGCGGACATTGAGCTCACCGCCGGCTGCAAGCCCATCATCCGCTCCACGGAAGCAGAGGCGCGCCGCGTCTGGGAGGCCCAGATGGCGCACAACAAGACGCCGATGTCCGCAGTGCGCGACGACGACACGTTCTGGGTGGGCACGCCCGACATGGTGGCGGAGCGCATGCTGGAGCTGACGCCGCTGGGCTTCCACCGCTTCCTGGGCGAGTGCGCAGCGCCGTACGACGACGAGACGTTTGTGCGCTGGATCAGCGAAGTGGTGCCGATGGTGGATCGCGCGTAGCGGTTCGGCACACGTCCGCGCTGCCGGGTGGAGTGGGGCGACGGCGCCGCCGGGTGATCGGTGCCACCGATCGATTTCGCGCACGGACAGACCGACTGATCGGTGCCACCGATCAATTCGACTACTTTGGGCCCCTTGTGGCGCCGATTCCGGGCAGGTTGATCGGTGCCACCGATCACTCACGGCCGCGGGTACAGGAATCGATCGGTGCCACCGATCACTCACGACCCAGCTACGGCGAAGCTGGCTGGTACGGCGAGGCTGGCTGCTACGGCGAGGCTGCCCCGCTACGGCAGAGTCTGGAAGCCCGCTGTCCGGAAGTTGGCGTCAAGGGCGATGGCGCGGGTGATCCCGGCCCGCCGCATCAGGGCGAAGCTGGTGCGGTCCACAAGTGAGACGGAGGTCTCGATGCCGTCGCGGAACGCGCCCATGGCGGCCGCGTGGAGCTCAGCGTCTACGGGCACGATATCGAGCGCGGGCAGGATGCGGTCGATCACCTCGGCCGCCGCCACCGGCCCAAACCTGCGCCGGACCACCGCAAGGGTCTCCACCACGACGTACGCGTGCGTGACGAGCGCCTCCGCGGACGCGTGCGCAAACGCGTCCCGGACAGCCTTGTGCGCGGGGTCGTCGCGGTCAAGGAGCGCGATGATCGCGCCGGTATCAACGAAGAGCGTCACCAGCGCTCCCCGCCCAGGACATCATCGTGGTCGCGTGCAACCGTGCCCGTCCCTGACGCAACGAGGCCAGCCGCACCCAGCAAGACCTCGTGCCGGCGCGCCCGATCCGCGTCCTCATCAGGCACCACCTGGTCAACGGCATCCCGAAGCAGGGCGGCAATGGAGACGTGGCGCCGGCGGGCCTCTGCGCGAAGCCTGCGCATCTGGTCCTCGGTGAGCGAGATCTACGTCCGGATCATGTCGAACATGACAACAATCAGGGTGATGATGATGTAACTGCTGTGGCGGTGGCCTTCACTGGAAGCGGAAGTACGCCTCCTCTTCCTCGCCTGCCGGCAGATCGGGGAACCCGGGCAAGTCCTCCGTGGTGAGCACGCCGTCTCGGAACACGAACGCCGGCATGCCGAGGAGCAGCGACCGGGGGTTGATGGCGCCAAACAGATCCACGATGTCCGCGGCGAGGTCTCGGTCAACGTCAACGGGCAGCGAGATCAGGTTGCACTGGTAGGGGGCGATGAACAGCTGATCCGCGTTCCCGAAGAACCGCACCAGCAGCTCCGTGTCCAGCAGGAGGCTGCTGGCCCAATGAGGCCAGCCCTTCATCATGCGCACCGGGACCCCCTGGTAGGCGTCCTCGTAGACCTTGCCGCGCCACGACCCCACGGCGCGGCGGAGGTTGGCCATCGCCGCGGGCAACACCTGCTCGGGCGTCATCTCCCAGGCGTCATACATGGCCTGCGACGCCGTGAGATGCACAACTTCCGCCTCGACCGCAAAGGTCACGCTGACTCCGGGCGGGAGTTCCAGGCTTGGGAAGTCACCGACGTCCCGGAAGCCCAACCGCTCCATCTCGATGTCCTCGACGACGGCTATCCGCTCCCCACGGACAGCCGGCATCACGCGCAACGCAGCCCACGCCCAAGGCATTCCCTCGGGGATGGCCTCGAGAGCCTCTGCCATCGCCTCGCTGGTTGCCACCATGAGGCCGTTGCTCATCCGCCATCGGCGGCGCTTCGTTGTCTTTGGTTGGTGCAGGGTGTCCATTGCTGCAGCCTAGAGAGGCTCACTTATCTGGGACTTATCTCGAGGGGGCAGACACCCCGTTGATCGGTGCCGCGGCCCGTCTTGACCCAGCACTGGGTCAGAACAGACCCCTCCACGCTGGGGCCGACGGCGACAGCCGCAGATTGAGGTGCGAACCGTGCACGCAACGGCCCGCCCTGACCCAGGGCTGGGTCGGGGCTGGGTCGACCGCCCCGAACGCCCGCCGGCCACGCTGGCGCGTATCGGGTGCTCATCGCAAGCGCGCTTGTCAGCGTGTTTCAGGATGCCCTGTTAGTCTCCGCAGACCAATGAACACCCAGTTCCCTTCCGGCCTCGCCGCGCCAGACCGCCATGTCGCCATGGCGTGTTGTTGTTGTCGACGGCGGCCCCGGAGTCGGGAGGACGTCGTCCGCAAGGACTGACCGCACAGGCGAGAGCGTCGGCGGGCAGACCGCCGGACGTAGTGCCCAGGGGCCGCGGATCCACGAGGACCGCGGCCTTTCGTTTCTCCCAGCGTGACACCGGCAGGCCGCCGCAAGCCCCCGCAGCGCCCCTCGCCCTCTCCCGTCACGTCTTGTAGGAGTCCCCCATGGCAGAGTCCCTGGCCCCGTCCCTCACCCCGCCCGCGCGCACCATCGACCCGCGCGGACAGCGCTTTGGCGCCGGCGCGTCAGTGGTCATCCTCGTCATCGCGTTTGCCACCGGCTGGTTCTGGCTGGCCGCCCTCGTCGGGCTGAACCTCATCGTTGCTTCCCTCTTCGGGACGCGGCTGTTCCTGCCGGGCCGCGTCTGGCCCATCGTGCGCAGTGCGCTCAAGCTTGGCCCGCCCACGGAACCCGAGCACGAGTACCCGCCGCGCTTCGCCCAGGCGCTGGGCGGCATCTTCATTGCGCTTGGCACGCTGCTCTACGTGGCTGGCCTAACCGCCGGAGGCTGGCTGCTTGTGGGCGCAGTGGCCGCACTCCAGACGCTGCTCGCCGTCACCGGCTACTGCGTTGGCTGCAAGCTGTACTTCCTGCGCTGGTGGGTTCCGTCTGTGTTCGCCCGCCTGTTCCGCCGCCAGGACGAGCGCCTTGGGTTTGCGGTCCAGCCGCTCCAGCGCGTTTCGTGATTGGCGGTCCCCCAACGGGACAGCCCAGCCCCTCAGGCGTGGGCGAGCGCCTGGTCCAGGTCGGCAACGAGGTCCGCAAGGTCCTCAATGCCGACCGACAGGCGGATCATCGTGTCGGGCACGCCGATGCCCACGCGCTGCTCGGCCGTGAACTCCGCGTAGATGGTGGACGCCGGGTGGATGGCGAGCGTCTTGTTGTCGTTGACGTTGGTCGCCCGGCGGATCAGCGTCAGGGCGTCCATGACGCGGAAGCAGGCGGCGCGATCGGCCAACTCAATGGTCAGGATGCCGCCGAAGCCGCGCTTCAGCTGGCGAACGGCCGCGCCGTGCGTGGGCGACGACGGGAGCCCCGGATAGTTCACGCGGTGCACCCGCGGGTCAGCGTCAAAGTGCTGCGCCAGGGCCAGCGTGTTGGCGCAGCTGCGGTCAATCCGCAGGGCCAGCGTCTCGAGTCCCAGCGTCTGGAGATAGGCGTTGTGCGGGGAGAGACAGGCGCCCATGTTGCGCGCAACGTTGCGCCGCAGCGCCATGAGCAGGGCGTAAGGCCCGCCCTTGGCAAACCAGGTCTGCAGACGCGGGTGACGGCTCCAGTCAAAGACGCCGTTGTCGATGATCAGGCCGCCGATGGACGTGGCGTCGCCGGAGATGTACTTGGTTGCGGAGATGACCTCCACAGCCACGCCCGCGGCCGCGGAATTGAACAGGTACGGCGTGGTAGCAGTGCCGTCGAGGACAACCGGGACGCCGCGCTCGCTCGCGATGGCCGTGATCGCCGCAACGTCGGCCACCTGGAGCTGCGGGTTGCTGATGACCTCCAGGTAGACCAGCCGGGTGCGCTCGTCGATGGCGGCCGCAATGTCCTCGTGCCGCGTCATGTCCACGTAGCGGACCTCAAGGCCCCACGGCTCCAGCGTCACATCGCCCAGCGAGAGCGAGTTGCCGAAGAGCGCCTTGGTGGTGACGATGTTGGCGCCGGCTTCGGCCAGGGCCATCACGACCGCGGTGATGGCAGCCATCCCGGACGCAACGGCAACCGTGCCCAGCGCCTCCGCAAGCGCGGTCACGCGCAGCTCGTAGTCCTCAGTGGTGGGGTTGGACGTGCGCGAGTAGGCGTGGGCGACGCGGCGGCCCTCAAACGCCGCCTGCATCTCATCGGAGTTGGCAAACTCGAAGGCGGCCGTGTCGTAGACGGGCATCCGCAGCGCGCCGTGGGCGTCCGTTACACGTGGGCGCGTGTGCAGAGCCCGCGTCGTGAAGCCCGTGCCCTCGTTTGCTGCCAAGTTCGCAATCCTCCACTGACGGCGCGTTTTGCCGTCGCCGGTGACGATACCCACAATCGCGAGGAGCAGGATTGACGAATAGCACGCGGATTGCGCTACCGGCCAACGCCGCCGAGGCTATGGTTCGCCATATTGAGGCCACGTATCCGTACGAGGCATGCGGCGCCATCTTTGGCACGGGCGACGGGTTGGGTGAGCCGTGGCAGGTGACAAGCGTGGAGCCTGCCCCCAACGAGCACGCCGATGACCAACACAGCCGCTATCTCGTGTCGCCCGCGTTCCAGGCCGAGGCGGAGCGGCGCGCCCTCGCTGCAGGCCTTGACGTCATCGGCTGGTACCACAGCCATCCCGACGAGCCCGCGCGCCCATCCGAGTACGACCGGGCGCACGCCTGGGTTGGCTACGCCTATCTTGTCCACTCGGTCCAGTCGGGCAGAGCCACCGACGTCAACGCCTTCACCCTTGATGCGCCGGGCGGCACGTTCGGCCCCGTCGCCATCGATGCCCTGCACTCCCCGGAGGCCTGACCCATGAGCGTCTCGATCCTGATCCCCACCCCGCTCCGCCGGTTCGCGGGAGGCGCCCGCACCGTGAGCGTTCAGGGCGCAACCGTAGGCGACGCGCTGAGCGCGCTTGCGGCGGCCCACCCGGACCTGCGCACCCAGATCTTCGAAGACGACGGCATCACGGTCCGCTCGTTCGTCAACATCTTCTTGGGCAGCGACAACGTCCGGACGCTGAGCGTTGGCTCCGAAGGGGTCCCGCTCAAGGACGGCGACACGCTGACGCTGGTGCCGGCCATCGCGGGCGGCTCGTCCGCCTCGGCCGCGGCATCCGTGGACGTCCAGTTCTCCAACAACGAGATCCAGCGCTACAGCCGCCACCTGATCATGCCCGAGGTCACACTCGAAGGGCAGAAGCGCCTCAAGGCAGCGCGCGTGCTGTGTATCGGCGCGGGCGGCCTCGGGTCGCCGCTCACGCTCTACTTGGCGGCGGCGGGCGTGGGCACCATCGGTGTGGTGGAGTTCGACACGGTTGACCTGTCCAACATCCAGCGCCAGATCCTCTACTCCACGTCGGACGTGGGGCGGCCGAAGCTTGAGGCGGCGGCGGAGCGGCTGCGCGCGCTCAACCCCGAGATCCAGATCAACCCGCACAACCTGCGCCTGTCCAGCGCCAACGTGCTGGACCTCTTTGCCCAGTACGACATCATCGCGGACGGGACCGACAACTTCCCCACCCGCTATCTCGTCAACGACGCGTCCGTGCTGACCGGCAAGCCAAACGTGTACGGGAGCATCTTCCGCTTTGACGGCCAGGTCAGCGTCTTTGGCGCCGCGGACGGCCCCTGCTACCGCTGCCTGTTCCCGGAGCCGCCGCCTCCAGGCCTTGTCCCGTCGTGCGCGGAGGGCGGCGTGCTGGGCGTGCTGCCCGGGATCGTTGGCTCACTGCAGGCGCTTGAGGTGATCAAGCTGATCCTGGGTGTGGGCGAGCCGCTCATCGGCCGACTGGTGATGCTCGACGCGCTCGGCTTCGAGTTCTCGGAGGTCTCGATCCGGCGCGACCCCACCTGCGCGGTGTGCGGGCCAAACCCCACAGTCACTGCGCCCATCGACTACGACCTGTTCTGCGGTGTCCGCGGCGAGGAGGGCGAGGTGGACGCCACCGGCGTCCCGACGCTCACCGTTGACCAGTTTGACGCCCGGCGCCGCGCCGGCGAGGCCTTCACGCTGCTCGATGTGCGCGAGGAGTACGAGGCCGAGATTGTCCAGATCCCGGGCGCCGTCACGTTCCCGCTGAGCGAGCTGCCCGCGCGCATGCACGAGCTGGATTCGGCGGTGACGTACACGCTCAGCTGCCATCACGGCACCCGCAGCGTGCAGGCGTTTCACCAGCTTCGGAAGGCGGGCTTTGGCCGTCTGCAGGTGCTCATGGGCGGTGTGGACGCGTGGGCGGTGCGCATCGATCCAACGCTGCCACGGTACTAGGAGCAACCCCATGCCTGATCTCCCGGACCTCTTGCCGCTCGCCGAGGCCCAGCGGCGCGTGCTCGAGGGCATTGCGCCTCTGCCAGCAGAACGGGTTGCGATTGGCGAGGCGAGTGGCCGCGTCCTAGCCGCCCCCGTAGACGCCGCGGTGACCTTGCCCCCGTGGACCAACAGCGCCATGGACGGGTTTGCGGTTCTGGCGCAGGACGTGTTCGGCGCTTCGGCAGCCACGCCCGTCACCTTGCGCGTCTTGGGCGAGGTCCCGGCCGGCAGGGCTCCCGACCTGGCCGTTGAGCCTGGTACCGCGCTGCGGATCATGACCGGCGCGATGATGCCGCCGGGTGCCGATGCCGTGGTTCCCGTGGAGGACACGGACGCGCCGGCTGGTGCATCCGATATCCCCGCATCAGTCGCCATCCGCGCACCGATCCGGGTCAACGACAACCTGCGGTTCCCCGGCAGTGATGTCCACGCCGGGACCCGGCTGCTGGAGCCTGGGCGCGCCTGCGATGCGGCCGTGGTTGCGCTCCTGGCCGCGACAGGCCACGGGTCCGTGATGGCCCACCGGCGTCCGCGGGTTGCCGTCATCTCCACGGGTGATGAACTGGTGCCGCCCGGCACGCCGCTCGGCCCGGCGCAGATCCACGACTCCAACTCCTACGCGCTTGCCGCCCAAGCCGTCGAGGCTGGCGCGGAGGTCCGGCGGCTGGGCGTCGCGGGCGACACGCTGGCGGCGCTGCTGGACCTCTTGCGTGACGCGATTGCATGGGCCGACGTGGTGGTGCTCAGCGGCGGCGTGTCGCTGGGCGCCCACGACCACGTCAAGGCCGCGTTCGCGGAGCTGGGCAGCCTCGCGCTGTGGCGTGTCGCCATCAAGCCTGGGCGCCCGTTCGCCTACGCGCGTGCCGCAGTTGGCGACAGGAGCGTCTCGCTCTTTGGCCTCCCGGGCAACCCGGTAAGCGTGTTTGTCACGTTTGAGCTGTTCGTCCGCCCCGTGCTTCGCCTGTTGGAAGGGCGCCCGAACGCCTATGACCGCCCGGTCCGCACGGCTCGCCTACTTCAGCCGATGCGCGGCTCGTCGGGTCGCCACACGATTGCCCGGGTCGTGCTCGCTGCTGATTCGGATCGGCGCGACGGCCTGGTTGCCCGCTCGTCGGGCGGACAGGACTCGTACATGCTGGCGTCGCTGTCGAAGGCCAACGCGATGATCTTCATCCCGCCGGATGCGGACCTTGACGCCGGGGCCGAAGTTGAGGCCTGGGAGCTGCGCCCGCGCGACAGCTAGGGCTTGCCTCGGCCGGCCCGGGCCCCGTATTCACGTCCGACTCAGGATCGGGCACGGCGTGCTGGGCTCGGCCCCCGATCCGGCCGTTCGCCGTCTGGGCCGTGCACGGAGGGTCGCGATCTGAGTCACACGTGAATTTCGGCACCGCGGGCGGGCACGAGCGACGGCGCGGGCACGAGCGGGCACCGCGGGCGGTCGGGCACCGCGGGCGCCGCGGCCTTTCGCCCCGTTCGCCGGTCGTGTCCCGTGGAGTGGTGGACTTTGGGCGATCCGTCGTGATCGTCAGCGACAGTATCGGCGGCGTCCGTCAGGACGCCAGCAGCAGGCTCCTGCCT
>CAIYHO010000120.1 GCA_903925955.1 uncultured Chloroflexota bacterium | reverse complement strand
CGCGCAGTTCGCAGGCGATCTGGACAAGGCCACACGCGACCAGCTCAACCGCGGCGAGAAGCTCTCCGAGATCGTGAAGCAGCCGCAGTACCAGCCGCTCCCGGTGGAGAAGCAGGTGGCCATCCTGTTTGCCGCCACCACGGGCAGGCTGGACGACGTGCCGACGTCTCGTGTCAAGGAGTTTGAGATCCAGCTCTACCGTTTCCTCGAGACGGAGCGCCCGCAGATCCTGACCGACCTTGGCAAGGGCAAGACGCTCACGGACGACATCGGCAAGGCCCTTGGCGATGCCGTGGACGACTTCCGCAAGTCGTTCCTCGCCTGAGCCCGGCCAGGACACTGAGCGAGTAGTAAGCGATGCCCAGCCAGCGCGAGATCCGGCGCCGCATCGGGTCTGCCAAGAACATCAAGCAGATCACCCGGGCGATGCAGTTCGTCGCGGCTTCCAAGCTGCGCCGAGCACAGGAGTCAACCCTGGCCGCCCGGCCGTACCGCGAGAAGCTCGACGAGGTCATCGCTGACCTTGCCGCGGTCCTCGGGGCGGACGATCATCCCCTGCTGTCGTCACGACCGCTTGACCAGCCGCACAACCGGCTGATCGTGATCATCACCAGCGACCGCGGTCTCGCGGGCGCGCTCAACACCAACACGATCCGCTTTGTGGCCCGCGAGATTGCCGATCACCCCGGCGACCTCAAGACCGCCACGGTGGGGCGCAAGGGCCGCGACGCGATGCGCCGTTCCCGCGTGCCAATTGCAGCGCACTTCGAGGGCTTTGGCGACAAGCCAGCCTTCGCGGACACGCTGCCGCTTGCCCGCCTGGTCACCGACGACTTTGTTGCCGGCATCTACGACCGGGTGGACGTGGTCTATTCGCGCTTTGTGTCCACGCTGGTCCAGAGGCCGGTGATCGAGCAGCTGCTGCCCGTTCAGCCAACCGAGGACACGGTGGGCATCCCCGGCAACCAGTTCCTCTTTGAGCCCAACCCGGCGCTCTTCCTTGAGGCGCTCCTGCCCCGCTACGTCGCGACCCGCATCTTCCAGGCGGTGCTCGAGGCAAAGGCGAGTGAGGAGTCCTCGCGGATGGTCGCCATGAAGAACGCAACCGAGAACGCGCAGGAACTCATTGACGACCTGACGCTTTCATACAACAAGGTCCGCCAGGCCAACATCACTCGCGAGATGGTCGAAATCGCGAGCGGCGCTCAGGCCCGCTAGGCCGGCCGAACGAGGAGGCAATCCCCACCATGGCGACAGCCGCCCCTTCCGCGACCGGCCGGGTCATTCAGATCACCGGTCCGGTCGTTGACATCGAGTTCCCCGCCGGGCAGCTGCCCGGCATCCTCCACGCGGTGGAGATCATCCGCGAGGGCCAGGAGCCGCTGGTCTGCGAAGTGCAGCAGCACCTGGGCAACAACTGGGTTCGCTCGGTGGCCATGACGACAACCGACGGGCTTGCCCGCGGCACCGCCGTCCGCGACACCGGACACCCAATCACGGTGCCCGTGGGCGAGGTCACCCTTGGCCGCGTGTTCAACGTGCTTGGCCTGCCCATTGACGGCAAGGGCCCGGTTGCGGCCAGCAAGATGCTGCCGATCCACCGCCGCCCACCGGCCTTTGAGGACCAGACCACCGAGGTTGAGGTCTTCGAGACCGGCCTCAAGGTCATTGACCTCATCTGCCCGTTCCGCAAGGGCGGCAAGGTTGGCATCTTCGGCGGCGCCGGCGTTGGCAAGACGGTCATCATCCAGGAGCTCATCAACAACGTCGCGAAGCAGCACTCCGGTGTGTCGGTCTTCGCCGGCGTTGGCGAGCGCTCCCGCGAGGGCAACGACCTGATCGCGGAGATGACCGAGTCGGGCGTCATCAAGAGCACGGCCTTCGTGTTTGGCCAGATGAACGAGCCGCCCGGTGCACGCCAGCGCGTTGGCCTGACGGGTCTGACGATGGCGGAGTACTTCCGCGACGAGGAGGGCCGCGACGTCCTCCTGTTCATCGACAACATCTTCCGGTTTACCCAGGCGGGTTCCGAGGTGTCGGCACTGCTGGGCCGCATGCCGTCCGCGGTGGGCTACCAGCCCAACCTGGCGACGGAGATGGCGCAGCTGCAGGAGCGGATCACCTCCACCAAGAAGGGCTCCATCACCTCGCTCCAGGCCGTGTACGTCCCTGCGGACGACTACACCGACCCGGCGCCGGCAACCACCTTCGCCCACCTTGACTCGACGATCCGTCTTGAGCGGTCCATCGCCGAACTTGGCATCTACCCCGCGGTTGATCCGCTGACGTCCACCTCGCGCGTGCTTGACCCGCTCATCGTGGGCGTTGAGCACTACGACGTGGCGCAGGAGACCAAGCGCGTGCTGCAGCGCTACCGCGACCTGCAGGACATCATCGCCATCCTTGGCATTGACGAGCTGTCCGAAGAGGACAAGGCGCTCGTCAACCGAGCCCGGCGCCTGCAGCGCTTCATGAGCCAGCCGTTCACGGTGGCCGAGGTCTTCACGGGTCGCACCGGGAAGTACGTCTCCATCAAGGACACGGTTGCCTCCTTCAAGGAGATCCTCGAGGGCAAGGCCGACACGCTGCCGGAGCAGGCCTTCTTCCTTGCGGGCACCCTGGACGACGTCCGCGAAAACGCCGCCAAGCTGGCTGGCTGAACACCGTGAAGAACCTCCGGCTCTCGCCGGCCGCCTCCGCTCGCGTCACGTGGCCATCGGCCCTGAGGCGCTCGCGTCGGTCGTCGGCTGCGCCGGGGGAGTGGTCCTTCTCCTCCCTCCAGCCGGTCTCTGAGGGCGCTCGCCGCCTGTCGGGTGTCGCGTTCGGGTCAATGGGGAGTTGGGTCATGAGCCGCGCCGCCGCAGGCCGGCAGGAGCGCGAGCGATTTGGCGCCGAAGGCGACGTCCAAGCGAGCGCGACTGGCGGCCGAAAGGCCGCGCAAGAAGAGGGATTGAGCTGATGCCGCTGCACCTTGAGATCGTCACGCCGGAGCGGCTGGCGTACTCGGACGACGTGGACATGGTCCTTGTCCCGGGCGTTGACGGCGAGCTGGGCATTCTGCCGCACCACACACCGCTCGTCAGCCTCCTTGGTGTAGGCGAGCTCAGGATCCGCAAGGACGGCGACGAGGAGAGCTTTGCCATCGTCGGCGGCTTCCTGCAGGTCCGCCCCGACAAGGTTGTCGTGATGGCGGAGACCGCAAGTCTCGCCTCTGAGATTGACCTCGAAAAGGCTCAGGCGGCTCGTCACGAGGCCGAGCGCACGCTCGCATCCGGCTTCCATGAGGGTGCCGACCTGGCGGCCGCTCGGGCCACCCTCCAGCAGGCGCTGCTCCACGTTCGGGTTGCCGAGCGCCGACACCGCGAGGGTCCGCGCTCGCGCGGCTAGCGAATGGCTGACGCCCGGCCGTTCCACTGGGAATACCGGCCCGAGCCGGCTGCGCCCGAGGCGTTCCGTATCGAAGGCGGCACGCCCCTGCGCGGCACGGTTGCCGTCAGTGGAGCCAAGAACGCCGCTCTCAAGCTCCTGGCCGCCGCGGTCCTGACGGGCGAGCGCTGTCGCTTTGAGAACGTCCCCGAGATTGAGGATGTCCGCGTGATGGCGGAGGTCCTCAGGGATCTTGGGGTTGTCGTGGACCACCGGGGGCCTGGCGTCTACGAGTGGCCGCGGGAGACGTGGACTGGCTGTTCATCCCCCTTGAGGCAGCCGCGAAGATGCGCGCCTCGTTCATCCTGCTGGGGCCGCTGCTCACGCGGTTTGGCCGGGTGATCATCAGCAACCCCGGCGGCGACCGCATCGGCCGACGACCGGTGAACCTGCACGTGGATGCGATGCGGGCGCTGGGCGCTGAGATTGACTATCGAAACGGCTACTACTACGCCCAGGCCCCCGGGCGCCTCCGCGGCGGGGAGGTCCACTTCCCGCAGGTCACGGTGATGGGGACCGAGAACGCGATGCTGGCGGCCTGTCTGGCCGAGGGCAAGACGGTGATCCACCCGGCCGCCCAAGAACCCGAAATTGACGACCTGATGGCGTTCCTCGTGAAGATGGGCGCTGAGGTGGCCCGGACTGCGCCCGACACCATCGAGGTCCATGGCCAGCGACGGCTCCGCGGTGCCGAGCACCGTGTGGTCCCCGACCGCATTGAGACCGGCACGTTCCTGGTGGCCGCGGCCGTCACGGGCGGCAAGCTCACCTTGGAGAACGCCGCTTGCGAGCACGTTGGCGCGTTGCTAGACCTGTTCGCCCGTGTTGGGCTGCCCGTTCGATGCGAGGGGAGCCGGATGGAGATTGACGCGACGGGGCTGCGGCCCGGCGACCTGCGCGGCATCGACATTGAGACCGCCCCGTACCCGGGGCTGGCCACCGATCTCCAGCCGCCCGTGTGTGTCCTGCTCACGCAGGCCGCCGGCGACTCGCGCGTCCACGAGGCCATCTTCGAGGACCGCATCGAGTGGCTGGCCGAGTTGCGCAAGTTGGGTGCTACGGTGGACATCGCCGACGCCCACAATGCCGTCATCCGCGGCCCGGCCCGGCTCCACGGCGCTGAGGCGTCCATTGGCGACCTGCGTGCCGGCGCCTCCCTGATCCTCGCCGCGCTTGCCGCAGAGGGCACATCCCTGATCCACGGCGCACACCACGTGCACCGCGGGTATGAGAACATCGACCGCAAGTTCCAGCAGCTCGGGGCAACCATCACCCGATCGGCCGATCCGGCCTGACGTGGTTGACCTCGCGCGGTTCCAACAAAGCCATCTTGTGGCCAAAGCCAACCGGCTCGGCCGCTCGTTCACCAGTCACGGAGTAGCATTCCCGCCGTCATGAAGATTGGCATCGACCTCGGTACAGCAAACGTCATCGTCTACGTCAAGGGCAAGGGCATCGTCATCACGGAGCCTTCTGTTGTCGCGGTCAGCGACGACAACCGCATCGTCGCCGTCGGCGAAGAGGCCCGCGAGATGATCGGGCGCACGCCCGGCAACATCTCCGCCATCCGCCCCATGAAGGACGGCGTCATTGCGGACTACGTCATCACCGAGGCGATGCTGCGCTTCTTCATCAACAAGGCGCGCAAGGGAACCATGGGGTTTTCACGCCCTGAGGTGATGATCAGCGTTCCTGCCGGCGTCACGTCCGTTGAGAAGCGCGCCGTCCGCGACGCCGCCCTCAAGGCTGGCGCCAAGGAGGCATACCTGATCGAGGAGCCGCTGGCGGCCGCCATCGGGGCGAACGTGCCCATCAGCGGCCCGTCGGGGAACATGATCATCGACATCGGGGGCGGCACCAGCGAGATTGCCGTGATCTCCCTGGGCGGCATCGTGGTGAGCAAGAGCCTGCGCGTTGGCGGGAACCGCTTTGACGAGGCCATCACCAGCTACATCCGGCGCAAGTACAACCTGATGGTGGGCGAGCGGACGTCCGAGGACGTGAAGATCCAGATTGGCACCGCATTGCCGCTGGAGCGCGAACTCACCATGGAGGTCCGCGGCCGAGACCTGATCGCTGGCCTCCCGCGCACCATCCAGCTCTCCTCGTCCGAGGTCATGGAGGCGATTGAGGTGCCGCTGCAGCAGCTTGTCGCCGCGGTGCGCAGCGTGCTGGAGCAGACGCCCCCGGAGCTCTCGTCGGACATCATCGACAAGGGCATGGTCATGTCGGGCGGCGGTTCGCTGCTGCGCAACGTGGATAAGCTGCTCACCCAGGTGACCGGTGTGCCGTGCCACGTGGCGGAGAACGCGCTCAACTGCGTGGCGCTTGGCACGGGGCTTGCGCTGGAGCACTTCGACTTCTTCAAGAAGTCGCTCGTTCAGCAGATCTAGTTGGCCGCCGCTGTTGGTTGCGCCTCCATCGGCGGCTCTCCGGCGATTCCAGTCTGCGGACTGAGATCGCCTGCGAGCTCGCCGGCGACGGCGCCGTTGGCGCTCGACTGCTTTCGGGGTGGGGGCGATGAGAGCCTTTCTTGATCTGCACTGCCATACGTCGGCGAGTTTCGACAGCCTGGCCAAGCCCGAGGCCGTGGTGGCCGCGGCGGTGCGGCGCGGGCTTACACACCTTGCCATCACGGACCACGACCGGATCGAGGGTGCCCTGCGCGCTCGGGATGCGGCGCCGGACGGCCTTGTGGTGATCGTTGGTGAAGAGGTCAAGACCGCCGACGGTGACCTGATCGCGCTGTTCCTTGAGCGCGCCATTGCGCCCGGCCGATCGGCGCGCGACACCATTGCCGAAGTTCGCGAGCAGGGCGGGCTGGTGGGTATTCCCCATCCGTTCGACCGGTTTCGAGGGTCCATGCTCAAGGATCCCAAGCTTGAGGCGATTGGCGCGCTGGTGGACTGGGTGGAGGCCTACAACGCGCGGATCGTCGGCGGGAACGGCAATGACCGCGCGGCGGCCTTTGCGCGGGAGCTGGGTCTGCCTGGCATCGCCGTCTCCGACGCCCACAGCGTGCTGGAGGTGGGTGTCGCCTACACTGCACTCGACGGTGATCCGAGTACCCCCGCGGGGCTCCTTGCCGCTCTTGCCTCCGCCGAGGTGGTCCCTGGCCGGGCCTCGTACCTGGTCCGCACCCTGACCCCGGTGGCCAAACTGATCAACCGCGCGCGCGGCAACGTGCGCGTCCCACGCCAGCCCGCGTAGATGCCGGGCGAACCCGGAGCGCCGCCGCTGTGATGGAACCCGACGCCGAAGCCCTGCTTGAGGGCGACCCTGCTGCTGAGGCGGCCGCTGAGCGCGACCAGGTCTCGCTTGGGCGCCGTCTCCGCCAGCCCAAGACGATCCTGGCCATCGTTGTCCCGCTCGTCATGCTTGCCCTTGCATTCCAGGTGGTCCTCAAGGTCCGGCTGGAGGACATCATCTCGGGCGTGTCCCGGGCCAACCCCCTGCTGCTGCTCGCGGCGTTTACGGTCTTCTATGCGGGCTTCCCGCTGCGCGGCCTGCGCTGGGCGCGCATTCTGCGCGGGACCGGTCTGCGGATTGGCGTCCGTGACTCCACTGAGATCCTGTTCCTCTCCTGGCTGGTGAACTGCCTGGTGCCAGCCAAGCTGGGCGATGTCTACCGCGCCTACCTGCTCAAGATCAACAGCCCCGTGTCGCTTTCGCGGACGTTTGGCACGGTGTTCATCGAGCGGATCCTGGATCTCTTCGCAATCGCCATCCTTGGTCTTGGGGCTGGCTTCTGGAGTTTCCGGACCGGCTTTCCGCCGGCCCTCCAGTTTGTCGCCGCGCTTGGCGTTGCCGTGGTGGTCGTCTTGGGCGCGCTGCTGCTGAGCATGCGCAACTTCGGGCGCCAGATCCTCACTCGGCTGCCGCTGCCGCATCGGTTCATCGATCTCTACGATCGGTTTGAGGAGGGCGTCTTCGGCGCCGTCGGCGTGCGCCAGCTGCCGCCGCTTGCTGTGCTGACCATCTGCATCTGGGCAACGGAGGGTCTGCGGCTCTGGCTTGTTGTGCAGGCGCTGGGCTTCCCCGAGGCAAACCTTGGCATCAGCGGAGCATTCTTCGTGGCGCTGATTGGCTCGCTCCTCACTGCGGTTCCGCTGAGCCCGGCCGGGCTGGGGCTGGTGGAGGCGGGGATGGTGGGCGTGCTTGTGGCGGCCTATGGGCTGCCAATCACCGAGGCCACCACAATTGCGCTCCTTGACCGTGTGATCAGCGTTTTCTCAATCATCGTCATTGGCGCCATCGTGTACGCCGTGTCCGGCAAGCGCCGCGGCACGGGGCTGGCGCTGGCCGCGGCCGCTGCCGAGGACGCTCGCGCCGGCTGACGCCGCTGGGTGGTGCTCCGGCGCACGGCGGGGCAGGACCATCGTGCCGCCGATCGGTCAGGTCGCGCCCGTACCAACGGGGGATGGGGGCAGCCCGCGTCATGTCCGACACTCTGGACAACCGGCGGATTGGCCGCAGGTGTCAGCGCAAGGCGACGATGACGACGGACAACGGACGCGCGTTCAACGAGTGGCTGCGCGCGGAACTCAAAGCAAAGAAGATGTCGCAGCGCCAGCTCGCGCAGCGCTCTGGCGTGGATCACTCCACGATCTCGCGGCTGATCCGGGGTGACCGGATGCCCTCGCTGGGCACTGCGACAAGCCTTGCCCGGGGCCTGCGTGAGATCCGTGATGACGCCGACGCCCATGCCGCGTTTGGGATTGTCGTTGGCACCACGCCTGTTCCGCAAAACCCAACGGCGCGGGTTGAGTACGCGCTCCGTGCCGACGAGGCGCTCAGCGAGGCGCAGGTGCGTCAGGTCATGGAGTACTACCTGGCCGTCCGACTCCGTCGGTTTAGCCGGACCTACACCAGCATTGGGCATGCAGACCCGACGCCTGCATCCGCTTCTGCGTCGGCGGGTCTGCGGGGCTCGGCCGAGGCGCCTCGCGGGAGCGCAGCGGGCATGGTGGGGGTGGCAACCACACCGTTTGTCTCGCGTTCGCCGCAGCCGCGCCAGGCTGCCGGGCGCGCGCCTGTCCGCCCTCCGCTCCGGCCAAACGGTCGGCCCTAATCGGCCCTGGTCAGCCCTAGTTGCCGTTGGCTGCGTCGCCCAACTCGGGGGGCGCGCCACTCTTGGCGCGGCGTGTCTCAAACGCCTCTGGCGGCAGTGCAGCCAGAGGGCGCCCGGCCGCCATCTCCCGCGCTCGGTTGAGGTTGACGGCGTCCCAGCCCTCCTCCATGCCCGGGGTCTCCAGCACGTATGTCACTGCGTGGAGCGCTGGATGCGTCAGCATCCGCCCCAAGCCTGCAGCGCCGATATGGCCCGCACCGAGGTGCTCGTGGCGGTCGGCACGTGAACCAAGCTCGGACCGCGAATCGTTGAGGTGGACGAGCCGCAGGCGCTCAATCCCGACGGCGGCGCTGAACTCGTCCATGAGGTCGTTCACGCCCGCTTCGGAGCTGATTTGGTAGCCAGCTCCCCACAGATGGGCCGTGTCGAGGCAGAAGCCCGTGCGGTCCTGCGGGAGCCCCGCCTTGCTCAAGGCCGCGTCAATGGCCGCCAGTTCTGCAACCGTGGAGCCAAGCCCAAATCCACTGCCTGAGCTGTTTTCCAGCACGAGCACCACGCCATCCGCATCGTGGCCTGCCAGATCGAAGACCTGCTGCAGCCCAGCGGTCAGGCGGCTGATCCCGGCATCCGTGCCTTCACCCCGGTGCGATCCGATGTGGACGTTGACCATTGTGGCCCCGTACGCCGCAGCCACGGTCAACTCGTTGGCAAGCAGACCCACGGACCGCTCGTAGAGCGATGGGTCTGGTCCAGCCAGGTTGACAAGGTACGGCGCATGGATAACGAGAGACGCAATCTGGTGATGGGCGAGGCGGTCCCGAAACGGCTGCAGTTCTGGTGGCAGCGTCTCGCGGCGACGCCAGGAGGTTGGGTTGTCGCAGAAGATCTGGAGGGCGGTTGCGCCGATCTCTGCCGCTCGGTTGGCAGCGCGGACCATCCCGCCGCCAAGCGGCAGGTGGGCACCAAGTGGGCGACCGTTCTCAAGCACGTGGTGAGCCTACCGGCCGCGGCCGTACAGGTACAGCGAGACTGGTGCGAGCCGACACGTGAACGCCGTGAGCGCGGTCAGGCGCCTCCGCGTTCTCCAGGAGGACCCTACTTGGCAGCCCGTCGCGACGGCGTGTAGCCGCCGCCGACGGCGGGCTCAATCAGGCCGAAATCGCCGTCCTTGCGCCGGTAGAGAACCGCAACACGCTCAGTCTCCGCGTTCACAAAGACGTAGAAGTCGTGGCCAAGCTCCTCCATGGCGCCAACCGCGTCTTCCTCAAACAGTGGCTCAATGGCGAACCGCTTGGTCTTTACGATGCGCCGCTCACGGGGGCCCTCAGACGTGCCGTCCGCAATCTTGCGGAGGATGGTCTTCTCTTCCTCGGGACGGGCCCGGAGGCGCGGCTTCTCCTTGTAGTCGATTGCCTGGCGCTCCAGCTTGTCCACGACAACGTCCAGGGCGGCTTGGTATGAGGCACCCGTTGCACTGCTGCGAAGCATGTGGCCGTCGATCACGAGCGAGACATCCACGATGTGGGCGTCGTCCGCGCTCCGGTGCTGCTCGTTGGAGAGTTCCACAACGGCATCCGTCTGGTCATCGAGGAGCCGCTCGAGGCGCGCGAACTTGCGCTCCGCGTAAAGCCGGACCCTATCGGGGACCTCAAGGTTTTTGCCCCTGACGATCGTCCTCACGGCGAACCTCCCGGCACGTGTCCTGCGCCTGGCTGCGGGGCGGACGACGTCGCGAGATCGACCCGTCCGGAAGTCGAGTATAGCCACGTCCAGCACGCATGCCCTAGGGCCGCTGGTCCCGCCGCAACCACCTTGCCATGCAGCTGGGGCATGCCGGTCGGCCACCGCCCGTGCGCGACCATCACCGCTCTCGTGCGACGGTCATTGCCGCCACGGCCACGGCGCCCGCCCTGAGCAGGGCTTCAGCGGATGCGGCAAGCGTTGCCCCAGTTGTCACCACGTCGTCCACCAGGACCACCGCATGCCCTGCCACCGCAGCCCCACACCCCGCGCGAACCCCAAACGCGTCCGCCACGTTGACCGCACGGCGGCGCCGGTCAAGGCGGTACTGGGGCGTGGTGGCCCGAACACGCGCCAGCGCGGGGATCATGGGCAGATCCAGGCTGGCGGCGGCCGCCTGCGCCAGGAGTTCGGCCTGGTCATACCCACGCTCCCGGCGCCGCGTCACGTGGACCGGAACGGGCACCAGCACGTCGCCCAGCGCTCCGGCTTGCCGCCACCGTGCCGCAAGTGCTGCCCCAAGGGGAACCGCAAGCCGCCGCTCGCCTGCGTACTTGAGCGCATGGAGGGCCGACCGCATGACGCCCGCGTAGGGCGCGCACCACTCAAGCTGGACGAGCGGGTCAGGCGGGCCTGCGCTCAGGCCAAGCGGCACACCCGGCGGCAACGGCACCCGGACTTCTGCCCCTGGCCTGCACGTCCGACACAGCGGCGGTCCCTCGAGGCCGCAGCCGGCGCACGAGGCGGGCAGCGCGAGGTCAAGTAGCATGCCTCCGGACCGGCGAACGATGTTCATGCCCCGCAGCATGGGCCCAACCGCTTACCTGCGGCTTATCGGGCCGTCCGCGCCGCCGCCCCCTTGGGGAGAACCTCCGGCAACGCCCTCAGCCGATGATCTCGAGGCGGTCCCCAACCTGCGTGCCCGTGGCGTCGATGGTGCCAACGGGGAGCTCCAGGACGCCGTTTGCACCCATGATCAGCGGCACAAGGCCAATCCAGGCGGGCAGTCGCCGGTGCACAGACTTGACGCGTCGGGAGCCGTCGGCCTCGAGTCTGCCAACAAAGACGGCATCGATGGCAAACCGCATGAACATCATGTGGATGCCGTTGGTGCCCGGCAGCCAGAGGCCATCGCCAGCAGACAGCGAGCGCCGCCCCATCAGCCCCAGAAACTGGCTCCAGAGCGAGTGTGCGGTCTCAAGCCGGACGGCAAGATCCGTGTTGCGGTCGAGGTTCCGCGCCCGACCCGCGGACCCACCCGCGGCGTCTCCCACGCCCCTAGATCCCGCCGTTGAGGTTGATCATGATCAGGATGATCGCCGGGCCAAGGATCACGATGAACAGCGAGGGGAAGATGCACCCAACCAGCGGGAACAGCATCTTGATTGGGGCACGCGCGGCCTGGGCCTCTGCACGCTGGCGCCGCTCGATGCGCAGCTGCTCGGACTGGACCTGCAGGACCTTGCTGATTGAGACGCCCAGTTGCTCAGCCTGGATGATGGCGCCGATAAAGCTCGACAGGGCCTGAACGTCCGTCCGGGCAACGATGTCGCGGAGCGCGTCGCGGCGCGGCTTGCCAACACGGATTTCGGCCAGGGCCCGGCGGAACTCCTCGATGAGGGGCCCGCGCATCTTCTCGATGACCTTGCCCAGGGCACCGTCAAATCCAAGCCCCGCTCGCACGGAGATTGTGAGCAGGTCGAGGGCATCAGGGATCTGGAGCAGGATGGCCTTCTGGCGCGCCTTCACGCGGCCGCCAAGCCAGAATTCCGGCACGGTGTAGCCAAACATTATGCCCACCGGGATCATCAGCAGGTTGACCGGGAAGGGAACCGCGAGGACTCCCGGCACGATGAACAGCAGCACGAAGATCACCGCGCCAATGAGGGCGCCGATCGCCTTGATGCCCAGCCAGTCCGATGTCCGCAGCTCGCCTGGGTTGCCCGCAAGCGCCAGGCGCTTCTCGGTGGCGCTGTTGAATGACGTGGTTGTGACGCGGGCGACATAGCCCGACAGGCGTCCCATGAGCGGGCGGATGGTCCGCTCAAACAGCGGTGCCTGAAGCTCCAGCTGCTCAAGGTTCTGCACCTGCATGGAGCCCAGCTGCGAGAGGCGCGCCTGCACTGGGTCCATGCCGCCGCCGCTGGCGAGGCCGATGGCAATGAGGACGATGGCGACGGCGCCGACACCGGCGACCAGAAGGGGGAGCATGTCAGTCATGGCCTAGACCTCGATGTCCACGATCTTCTGGATGAACATGAAGCCCATGCCCATCGCCAGCCCGCCCAGGCCAAGGATGAAGACCCCCATGGGCAGCCCGAGGAACGACATCCGGTTGTCGAACATCGGCTCCATGAACTTTGGCGCAGCGATAAACAGGAACCCGGCGAGGCCGATGGGCAGGAAGCCAACGACGTAGCCGGACAGCTTCTGCTGCGCGGTGAGCGTTGTGATTTCGCCCTTGATCCGGACGCGCTCGCGGATGGTGAACGCGATCGAGTCGAGGATCTCGGCAAGGTTGCCGCCCACGTTGTGCTGGATGGCGATGGCCGTGGCCATCAGCTCCAAGTCGTCGGAGCGCACCCGGCGGACCATGTTCTCCAGGGCGTCGTCAAACGAGAGCCCAAGGTTCACTTCGCGGATGACGCGCGAGAACTCCGTTGAGATGGGCGGGCGCGACTCGCGCACCACAAGCTCCACCGCCTGGAGGAACGACGAGCCTGCGCGCAGCGCGTTGCCAAGCAGGGTGATGGTGTCCGGTAGCTGTTTGTTGAAGGCGCCGATGCGGCTGCTCTTGCGGCGGCCCAGCCAGAACCTCGGCAGGAGGAACCCGATGAACCCGCCCGCCAGCAGGACGATGGGGTTGCCAAGCCCAGGCATTGCGATGGAGAAGATGAGCATGCCCACCGGCAGGCCAACCGTGACGCCGGCCCAGATGAACAAGTACTCGCTGACCTTGAGCTTGAGGTCTGCTCGGGCGATCTCGCGGGCGAGGTTGGCGCCGAAGTCGCGCCCCTCAACCACCTTATTCAACTGCATCAGCGCAGCGCTGGAGGCCAGGACATCCGAGAGGCCGGGGCCGCTCGCCGCCTCCGGCTTGTCGGGCTTGCCGGATGCGTACCGGGCCAACCGGTCGTTGACATCAGAGCCAGCCCGCGAACGGGCCACTCCCACGGCGATCAGCAGGACAGCGAGGCCGGCAACGGCTGCGATCCCGAGGGTCAGCGTATCCACGTCGTCTTCTCCCCGCGCCTAGTAGCTAAACCCGAACAGGCCAGGCGGCAGGTGGATGCCCTGGACCTCGAACTTCTCAACAAACTTGGGCCGGATTCCTGTCGGCTTGAGGCGGCCCTGGATCTTGCCGTCGATGACGCCGGTCTGCTCGAAGACGAAGACATCCTGAAGGACGATGACATCACCCTCCATCCCTTGGACTTCGGTGATGTTGATGATCCGCCGCGACCCGTCCTTGAGCCGGGACTGCTGGACGATGATGTCCACCGCCGACGCGATCTGCTCGCGAATGGCGCGGACCGGAAGATCAACGCCTGCCATCAGCACCATCGTCTCAAGACGTGAAAGCATGTCGCGCGGGCTGTTGGCGTGGCCTGTGGACATCGAGCCGTCGTGGCCGGTGTTCATCGCCTGGAGCATGTCCAGCGCTTCGCCCGAGCGGCACTCGCCAACGATGATCCGGTCGGGACGCATCCGCAGGGCGTTGCGCACGAGCTCGCGGATGGGGATGGCGCCGCGCCCCTCGATATTGGGCGGGCGAGACTCAAGGGTGACCACATGCTCCTGGCGGAGCTGGAGCTCGGCGGCATCCTCGATCGTGACGATCCGCTCATCACTGGGGATGAACGATGAGAGCACGTTGAGCGTGGTTGTCTTGCCTGAACCCGTGCCGCCCGACACGAAGATGTTCAAGCGGGCCTCCACGGCCGCCTTCAGGAACTCGAACATGTCCGCTGTTGCTGTTCCAAACCGGACGAGGTCGTCAACGGTGAACGGCTGCGCCGCAAACTTGCGGATGGTGATGACCGGCCCAACCAGCGACAGCGGCGGGATGATCGCGTTCACGCGCGAGCCGTCAGCGAGACGGGCGTCCACCATTGGGGAGGACTCGTCAATACGCCGGCCGATGGGCGAGATGATGCGGTCGATGATCCGCATCACGTGCTCGTCGTTTTGGAAGACCACGTTGGTGAGCTCAAGGCGACCCTTGCGCTCTACATAGACCTGGCGCGGGCCGTTGACCATGACCTCCGAGACCGATTCGTCGCGGAGGAGCGGCTCCAAGGGGCCAAGGCCGATGATCTCGTCGGTGATCTGCTCAAGCATCCGGACCCGCTCGGCGCGGGTCAGGGCAAGGGCCTCCTCGTCGATGACGCGCCCGAAGACCTCTTCGATCTGCCGGCGCACCTCAACCTGGTTGTCAAGATCAAGCTTTGGGTCGAGGTCCTGGATGACGCGGCTCTGCACGCGGAACTTCACGTCACGGAACGACTCGCGCGACGGGCCCTGGGGCATGAGGCGACCGCCGCCCGGCGTCTGGGAGGGCGGCAATCCGCTGGGTCGTCCACCGGCCGGGACCGGCACCATTGTGGAATCCGAACCGGTCGCGGCGCCAGGATGGGCGCTCTCGATGCGCTTCAGCAGCGACATGGCGTTACTCCCTTACGACCACGGAGGTTCGGATCACCCGGCATCCGTTCATCGGCGTCCAAACAGCGACTTCTTGGGCGCGCCCTTCTTCACCCCATCGGCGTCGGCTGGTCGCGGACCGGCCACGGCCTGGGCGAGGCGCAGGACATCCTGCGACACCTGGGCCTCCCGATTGGACAGGAAGAACGGGACGCCGCGGTTCAGGGCGTACACAACGCTTCGGCCGTCAGACACGATGGTGTGGTCCACGCGGCGGCCGATGGAGTGCTCCACGTCCGCGACGCGGATCCCCAGCGATGAGTCAGCGCGGTTGAGGACGAGGCGGATCTTGTCAGCGCCGTACCCGAGCTGCTCGGCGAGGCCTAGGAAGATGCGGACGTTCTTGATTGAGGTGATCTCCAGCGTCAGCATCGTGAGCAGCGTGTCGGCCATGTCCAGGATGGCGAGGCCCACGTCGTTAAACGAGGGCGTGCAGTCCACGATCACGAGGTCGTGGGTTTCCTGAAGGGCCGTGAGCATGCGCTTGATGGAGGTGGGCGTGATCAGCTCCGCAACCTCGGGAGACGGCGGCGCAAGCAGCACCCGCACACCTGACGAGTGGTTGATCACGAAGTTGTCCAGCCCGTCAACATCGCCAGCCTCAAGGTCGGGCAGGATGTCGGCGATGGACTTGTTCTTTGGATTGAGGTTGAGCAGCACGCCCACATCGCCAAACTGGAACGACGCGTCCACCAGGCACGTGCGCATCCCCAGCTCGCTGGCTGCGGCAACGGCCACATTCACAGCGAGCGTGGTCCGCCCGATACCGCCCTTGGGCCCGAAGACTGCGACGACGCGCCCGGGTTCGGCCTGTTTGCGCGGCTCAGCCCTCGGGGTGCTGGAGACCGCGGGGCCGGCCGCCGGGGCGATTGGTGCCCGCGCCTGCTTCTCGCGCTCGCGGGCGAAGACCTGGCGGATTGACGACGAGAGCTCGTCCGAGGAGAACGGCTTGACCAGGAACTCGCGGGCGCCAGCCAGCATGGAGCGACGAAGGTAGTCCGCCTCGCCCTGCACAGACATCATCACCACAGCCGTGGCGGGCACCTCGGCCGCGATGTGCTCAGCGGCGGTGATGCCGTCCATGTCCGGCATGTTGATGTCCATCAGGACGACGTCCGGCCGCAGCTTCGTGGTCAGCTCCACCGCCTCGCGACCCGAAGCAGCGGTGCCGGCGACGGCCATATCAGGCTCGAAGCTGAGCAGCTTGGCGAGATGGTCCCGCGTCTCCGCGATGTCGTCGACGATCAGGACTCGGATTTGGTCTGACATGAGGGTCAGTGTGACCTCGTGCGGCGGCTCACTGGCCGTCGACTCCTACTTGGCCGCCGGCTCGATCACTTGAACGAGCTGCGGGGGAACAACCCCGAAATCGTTCACGAGTGTTCGAAGCGTGACGCCGGTGGTCTTCTGCACAGGGCATGACGCAGATGTGCCGTCGGTCCCGCGGCAGTCTGCCGCTGAGCGCAACACAAGCGACATGGTGCCGTCCATCTGGCTGAACTTGATCACCTCGGCCTGTTGCGAGGTTGCGGCAACGATGACGATCTCCTCGGACCCGTTGATCGTTGTGCCGCCCGCGGCAGCTCCGGCGCCCGTGTCCACGCCCGGCGTGGTCAGGGTTCCCAGCACAAGCAGGCCCTGTACCAGGGTCTTCACGGTGGTGTGGTTGTAGGTGGCGTCTTCCACCTTGACCCAGCCGACGGTGCCCACCTTGGGATCCGAGTTCCACACCATGAGCGGCACACGGTCCGCCGTGGTGATCCCAGTGATGACGTCCACGAAGTCGCCGGCCCTGATGAGGGCGCCAACTCCATTGACCTGGTCAACGCGGATGGATACACCCACGAAGCCCGCCGGGACATCGATGCCGGTGGACCCCGATGAGTCCCCGGTGATCATTGCGGTGGAGATGTAGGCGCTGGCGGAGACCGATTGGCGGATGGTCTTGCCCACGATCAGCGCCGGGTCCGCAAAACTGTCCGCCGGCTTGTCAACCGCGGAGATGGTCTTGAGGGTCAGCGACTCGGGCGCAAGCTTTGTGCCCAGGGTCAGATCCTTGGCCGCCACCACGATGGTGACGGTTGCGGACGAGGACGCAGCGGGTCCAGCAGTGGGCGGCGCCTGCAGAGAGACGATGATCAGCATGAACGACGCCACGGCCAGGAGGACGCCGCCCACCACGACCAGGCGGTTCGAACGCTTCACAAGTTGACTCCAGAACGGTGTGACAGGTGGCACCACTCTAGCATCGTGCTCTCGAGATGCGACCAACCATTAGGGCTAGGACTGATGGGAGGATTTGGTGGGCTGCGCTGCATCCTGCAAGGAGTCTTGCAAGGAGCTCTGGGCCATTCCGGATGGATGGCGCGACGGCCGCCCAGCTGCGGCACGTGCGGCGCGGTGCAGGCTCGTGCGTCGTGTCGCCCACCCTTGGGGCGGCCAAGGCCGAGCGACGCATGCGTCAAGCGCAAAAAGGTTCGGCAGCGACGTTGGGAATCGGGACCTCATCACGGACCTCGCCGCCGATGAGATCTGGGAGCGCCAGTGTCAGGACCCGGCTACCCAACCTCGCTGACGAACAGTTGACCCCTTGATGGCGAGGGAGTCGCCGAAGCCGCGACCCAGCCCATCAAACTCGTCCCGACCCCCGTCTCGCGCGGATGTTCCAAATCGTGGGGGGATTCATCCCTCTCAAACCTCAACGATTTGACAACCGGCCGCGCGGGCGACGCACCCCTCAGGCGGCGGACTGGCCCTCGACGGGAACGAGCCGGAACGTCGGCCCAGCGCCAGCCCGGTCCTCCATCCCCCGGCCGTAACGGTCCTTGATTGCGCGGAGGGCGTCGTCGCGGGCATCCCCGAGGAGGTGCTCGGCGCGGTAGGTGAGAGTCTGTCCGCGAAGCGAGGCGCGGCACGTGGGGTTTGCAAGGAGGTTGAGCGCCCAGTGCGCGTCCGCGTGGCCCGCGCGCACGAGGAGCACGCCGTCCTCGGCGTGCACGTACCCCACCGGGGTGGCGCGCCACTGGCCGGACGTACGGCCGAGCGTCTCGATCTGAACGAAGCGTCCGGACTTTGCCATCCGGGCGCCGATCAGGGAGTTGAGGGTTCGCAGGATCTTGTTCATGAGCATGCCGTCAGACTAATGCAGGACGCGTCAAGGCGATGACTGTTCGGCAGCGAGGTTGGGAATCGGGGCCTCATCAGTGATGAGGCCCGGCGTGCCAGGACGCAGATAGCGCCGGATCCTCATCACGGACCTCGCCGCCGATGAGATCTAGGAGCGCCAGCGTCAGGACCCGGCTACCCAACCTCGCTGACGAACAGCAGCGCAGACAACAGCAGAGCCGGCCGCCAAGTGGCGGCCGGCTCTGCATTTCAGGTCAGCGTTGGTGGTTAGACCGAGGTGCCGACGCCGGACAGGATCTTGGAGACCTGGCCGCCAAGGAAGATCAGGGCGACGATCGCCACGATCGCGATGAGCGCGAGGATCAGCGCGTACTCGGCGAGACCCTGGCCCTCCTCGTCATTGGAAGGAATAAGCGAAATGAGTGCGTTGAAGATTGACATGTGTGGGATTACCTCCTTTCCCGAAGAGTCCGCCCTCAGGCGGCATGTGCGACGTTAGGTGCGCCGTCGCTTGGTGTCAACGACCCAGGTGGGTACCCGGACCGTACGATCGGCTAGACGGAAGTCCCAACGCCCGAAAGAATCGTGGAAAGCTGGCCGCCCAGGAAGATCAGGGCGACGACCGCGACGATCGCGATGAGCGCGAGGATCAGCGCGTACTCGGCGAGACCCTGGCCCTTCTCGTGCGAGGCCTTGCGTGGGTTCTTGATGAACTGCGTGGTTCCTGCCATTGGTATTCGGCTCCCTACCGGCTAACCCACGTGTGGGGTCACGCCTAATGCGGGTAGCCTACTGCGTAGAGGATGCATTACGCCATGGGACTATCGTCCCACGCTCATCACCGCAGAGCACGCCGGTCGTTCCTGCCGCAGCGGCAGGCTTGGCTCCAGAGGGTGGCCCGTCAGACGGATACACCCACGCCGGACAGGATCTTGGAGACCGAGCCGCCAAGGAAGATCAGGGCGACGATCGCCACGATCGCGATGAGGGCGAGGATCAGCGCGTACTCGGCCAGACCCTGGCCCAAGTTGCGATCCGGCGTAGCCGGAAGACGATAGTTCATGGGTACACAATCTCCGATATAGGGTGAACCACTGTTCCCCACGGTCACAGTAGGCGGCTGCGCCAACGCGCCGCCACCCATGCCGTTGTCGGCGAACGTAGGAACGGCGGCAGATGTGCGTACGCTAGTCGCCGGCCGGATGTGGCGGGTAAGCGTCAGCGTCCCCCGTGCGCGATATCCACCAGGGACCCCATCAGGTGCGCCATTGGGCCGCCAAAGAACGCCACGACAACGGTGGCAAGCAGCACGGCAAGCCCGAGGACGAGGGTGGTTTCGAGGATCCCTGGCCCAGCGTCACTGGGGGGCGGACCTTCGGTCACTGGTCGCGGGCGATGCCGGACTCGTGGAAGCCAACGGTCAGGCGGATCTCGCTGCCCCCGCCCCGGACCTCCAGCTTGGCTCCGATTGCCGCCGCGCGCTCCATGAGTTCGCGCTGCACCAACTCGGGCAGGATCACCACGGCGGCAACTTGGGCGGCGGCGATCGATGCCGCACGGGCGTCGTGCCGATCCTGGATCATCTCGCGGAGTGCTGCCGGCACGTCGGCATCGGGGACTGACGGCAACGGTTCGCCATCCTCCTCAGCGGGTGCCCGGATTGCGGTGACAGATGCCTCCAGCGTGTCCGTCCAGTCCAGCTCCATGCGCACCACTTCCGGGTGCTGCCCGATGAACGCCACAAGCGTCTCATCGAGAATGCGGAAGACCGCGCTCTCAAGCTCTGTGGAGAGCCGCCGATCGGCGCCCATCGACTCAAGCTCCACGGCCACTTGCGCACGGCGTCCGCGCTCGCGGGCCGTCCGCCGCAACGTGGGCACAAGCCCAAGGTCGTCGAGCACCATTGGCCGGATGTCGAAGATGAAGGTCTTGGTGGTGTCCAGCGTCCGCTGGGCCATTGCGACAAGCTGGTGGAGCTCCAGCATGGCGTCGGCCGGACTGCGCTCCATCAGGCGCTCGACGATCTGCGCCTGCAGCATGATGTTGGTGAGCGACTGGGCGGGTCCGTCATGCATTGCGCGCGCAATGTCGCGTCGGAGCTCCTCTTGGGCTGCCAACACCACGCGTGCGAGCGTTGGCTGGCTGGGCGCCGGACTTGCGATCTCCCCGGCGGGCTCCGTTGCAGCGATGACGAAAGGCAAGTCGAGGCGCGGCAGCACGCCGATTGACTCAATGGCCCCGGCGATGTCCGCAAGGGCCAACTTGTGGCGCATGGTGGCTCGGCGCTTGGAGTCGAGCAGCTCAACCTGCGCCTCCATCATCAGCGCCCGACGTGTGAGGTTCAGCACCTGGTTCAGCGCCTCGGCCACCTCGGCGCCGCTGAGGTTTGTCCCCTGCGAGGCCGCGCGTTCAGCGGCCTGGGACCGCTTCTGCTCGTGGCGCGCTGACTCGGCCCGCGCCTGGCCGATGAGCAGGTCGATCTCCGCAAGCTCAGCATCAAGCCGTGTCACCTCCCCGTAGAGGCGCGCGGCAATAGACTCGCCGCTCTCGGCGATCTGGTCGGTTGGGTCGTCAGTCATGGGTACTCGGGGAGACTAGGCGAGGGCGGATCAGTCCTCGGGCATCCGGATCCAGCCCTGGCGCATCGCGTACACCACGGCCTGGGTCCGGTCGTTTACGGACAGCTTGCGCAGGATGGAACTCATGTGGTTCTTGACGGTCTGCTCGCTGATGGACAGCGCGTACGCCACCTGCTTGTTGGTCATGCCCTGCGCGATGTTGTCGAGGATCTCAACCTCCCGCGGCGACAGCGGCGCGAAGATTGGCGCAGCCTCTTGGCCGTAGACGGCCAGCTCACGGAACTCCTTGAGGACGCGCGAGGCAACTGACGGTCGGCTGAACACCTTGTCGTTGATCAGGTACTCGCCGCCCATCACCCGCCGGATGATCAGCACCAGGTCGTCCGGATCGACGTCCTTGAGGATGAACGCTGCGGCGCCGGCCTTGATGGCCTCAAACAGGGAGTCCTCATTCTCTTCGCCGGCGAGGACGATGATCCCTGTGGCGGGCAGCTCGCGCTTGATCCGCTGGGTGGCGTCGATGCCGCCGGGGGCGGGGATCGACAGGTCCATCAGGATCACGTCGGGGCTGGTTGCAAACGCGGCATCGAGGGCGGTGCGGCTGTCATCAGCCTCGGCAACCACCTCGATGTCCGGCTCACGCTCAAGGATCTGCCGGATCCCCACGCGGAACAGGGCGTGATCGTCAACGATGAGCACCCGGATCCGCTCGAATGACTGGCCGGTGTTTCTGCGCTCCGACCCGGCTCCGCGCCGGTCCGGGCCCTGGTAGTCGGTCATCCGCCCTCCTTGTGTCGCAGCGGGATTGCCAGCCGCACAACTGTCCCCGCCTGGGGCATTGACTCAATCTCGAGTCGCGCCCCGATGAGCTGCGCTCGCTCCCTCATAAACTGAAGTCCAAAGTTTCGTCGGCCGCGCACCGCGACCGTCCCGGTGTCAAACCCGCGGCCGTCGTCCCGGACCTCCAGGATCCACTTGTCCGCGTCCTGCCGCGTGGCAACCCAGACGTGGATGGCGCCCGCGTGCTTGCGCACATTTTGCAGTGCTTCTTGCATGATGCGCAGAACAGCCGTCTGCGCAGTCTCTACCAGCAGGTCGCTTGGCCCCTGCAGGTCCGTCTCGATCAGCAGGCCCGAGAGCGCGGACTGTGTCTCCACTGCGTCCTGCAGCGAGCCGTTGAGCCCCAGCTCCACCAGTACCGGTGGCCGGAGCTGGCCAACGAAGCTGCGCACGTCGCCCAACTCGCGGCGGAGAAGACCGCGGAGGATCCGCAACTCCGAACGGGCCATGCGCGGGTCCGACTCAAAGATGCGGTCGATGAACTCCACCGAGAAGATGGCGTTGCTCAGGGCCTGGGCGGGACCGTCATGGACCTCCTGCGCCAGCCGTGAACGCTCCGCTTCCTGTGCCTCGAGGATGCGCATCTGGAATTCGGTCTGGACTGCCGGGATCGCTGACTCGGAGATGAGGCTGGCGTCGCCTCGCTCAAGAAACAGCCACGTGCTCTCGATGTTGCGAAGGGCCAGCTCGATGCGCGACAGCTCCCCTTCGTGGAGGCTTAGGTCGGTGCGCGTCTGGTGGACGTCTTGGCGCAGTGCGCGCAGCCTGATGTCCGCCGTGGTGGCATCAAAGGTCTCGGAGCCACGGCCGTCTTCGCTCTCAGCGGGGGCTGCGACGACGTGCTCCAGCATGGAAACCTCGTCGCCAAGCGCCTGCCACCGGCCAAGATCCTCAAGGTAGGCCTGGCGATAGCGCTCCCGGACTGAGCGCAGCGAATTCGCCGCTTGCGTCAGCGTTTCTGCTGCGGCGGCGTGGAGCTCGTCGAATGCGAAGCCAGAGGGCTCGCTCCGGGGCTGGTTCATGTGCGGCGAGTGTAACTGTCAGAGGCGCACTATCGCGAGGTATACGGGACGACGATTGATGTGGGCGCGTTCCTACGGCGTTGTGGCCGTTGCGGGGCACGCAATCTTGTACAGACGGGCTCCCGCAATTGCGGCCGCGTCAGCCGGATCCGCGGGCTGCGGGAGCGGCACAAGCGTGAAGCAGGAGGCCTTGGGCGCCCCCGTGGCGAGGACCTGCGGCCAGCTGCCGCGCTCTTGCCCGGAGAGGAGCAGCCAGCGGGCGCCAAACCGTTGGGCCAGGCTCACCACCGCCTCGGGTGTCTCGTCGGGCAGGGCAAGCGCACGTGTGCGCAGCGCCTCGGCAGCCCAGATGGGGAAGTCCGTGATGATTGGCGCAACGTTGTCGCCGGTGCCAAGCGGGATGCCGAGGGCCGAGAGCTGACGACCCAAGACCGCGTAGTTGCGTGCGGTGTCCGTTGCCTGGCGGCCCGCGGATGGCAGCAGGGCTGCGGCAAAGAAGACCGACCCGCCAACGGCCGCCACAGCGCCCAGCCACGCCACTTGCCGCGTCCAGCCCGCGCGCACGGCCAGCCGGGCCAGCGCGCTGTCGAGGGCCCCTGTGGCAACCACGATCAGCAGCACGTGGACTGGCGCTGCGGCGTGAAGGAACGTGCCCCACGTGGTCGCCACGGGAAACAGCAGGCTTGTCACCGCAAAGGTTGCCGCGGCCAACAGGAGCAGGGGCCGCAGCGCCCGGTCCCGCGCCCCCCAGGGGAGCGCGATGAGACCCACCGCCGAGAGCGGCAGGCCAAGCGCAAGCAGCACGGTGAGCACGTTGTGGCCAATGCCGTCCACGCGCATCTGGAGCAGCCGCTGCGGCCCCACGGCCAGGTAGCGGCCAAGGGTGGGCGGGTCCTGCCACGCGAAGATGTCATAGCCGGTCACTGACAGAGCGTTTGCGAGCGCCTGGCCCGGCAGCGGATTGCCAAAGACCAGCCAATCGCG
Source organism: uncultured Chloroflexota bacterium (assembly GCA_903925955.1). GTDB lineage: Bacteria > Chloroflexota > Limnocylindria > Limnocylindrales > CSP1-4 > CAIXZV01. The sequence goes on along the minus strand of CAIYHO010000120.1, from coordinate 7,567 downwards.
CGCCGCCCACGGCACAAAGACCACAAGGCTGACAATCGCCACAATGCCCACCAGTCGGACCCGGAGTGCCCGGTGGGTGTTCGGCAGGCGCCATGCGAGCCAGGCCCAAACGAGCGCCATCCACAGGGCCTCGTTGCGCGTGAGGGCGGCGGCGCCCAGCAGCAGCCCCAGCCCCAGCAGCCGCGGGTCGCGCACCGAGGCGTTGCCCGGGTTGCGCAGGATCCGGGTGGCCAGCAGGCAGCCGCCCACAGCCAGCACGCCAAACAGCGTTGTGGAGTCAGGGGCCGTGGCATGGAGGACCAGCGGCAGATAGACAGCTGTCGTGAGCCCGGCGCCAAGGGCCAGGGTTCGGGCCCGCCCACGTGGAAGGTGCCGCTCCGCCGCGACATCGGCCGCCAGTCGCCAGGCCAGCACGGCCAGCAGCGCCCCCAGCAGACAGCTTGTCAGCTGTGCAGCGCGGAGGGCGGCCTCAAGCGATATGCCGCCGGCACCGCCCGGATCGCCGCGCAACAGCAGCATCGGCAGGGCGGCAAGGAGCGAGGGCAGCGGCAGCCAGACCTCAAACGCCGGCCGCGGGAAGACCAAGGGTGGTGTCGCGTAACTCCAGAGCGCATCGGAGACAAGGCCCCGGCCCTCCACCAGGTTGCGCGCAACGCCCACGTAGTACGCGCTGTCCTCGGGGCGCGGGAAGACGGTGGCGGCCGATGCTGCAGCGCGGACGAGAAGCGCCACCGCAAAGACAATCAGCGCGGTCGCCCATGCTTCGCGACGCGTCATGCCAGGCGGCTCACGGCGCGACACCCGCTACCGCGCACCGGGCATCCCCAGCGGTCGTGCACACGGGGTAGACCACCACGTCTGGGCTGTCCAAGAGCGATGGGCCAAGCCAGCCCGGCAGCGGCCCACCCGCCAGGATCGGCGCCACCGCGGGAACGCTCTCGGCCTTCTCCAGCACCAGCCAGCGGATGTCGTAGGCGTCGGCCACCTTCTCGATGGTTGAGAGCGGATCGTTTACCAGCACAACGCCGCCCCGACCTGTCCAGTAGCGCGTGCCCGACGCGTCAATTGACATCACCCGATCCGTGGCCGGGACAGCGGCGGCGTCCAGCGCGGCGGCCACGGCAACCATGCGGTCTCGCTTGGCGCTCCAGCCTTGATGCACCGGGAGGCTGCCGGCAACGGCGGCGATCACCCCAAATGTCACCGCGCCAATTGCAAACGTCTGGCCGGCTTGGACCGGGTCCCAGCGCTTGCGGTGTCGGCCTGCCCACGCGGCAAGGACGAAGACCCCTTCGAGCGCAAGCAGATAGCCGTGGGGTGCCAGGGCCACTGCGGAATGGATGAACGTGCCGCCAGGAACGTGGACCGCCGAGACAATCGCCGAGAAGGTGAACAGCACCACCGCGTAGCCCAGGAACGGCCCGAAGAAGGCGTCGCGGCGGCGCGACCAGGCGCCCGACAGCATCGGCGGCACCAGGCCAACGACGCCCACGAGGACCGAGAAGATGACGATGGCAGCCATCAGGCCCCCAACCCGCGATGCGATCAGCGGGCCAACGCCCATGCCCAGAAGGTGGCCCAGCGTGGCGGGGGTGTCGATGCTGTTCCACTCGCCGATGTTGCGGATGAACAGCACCTTGCCCGACGCCGTGGACGGCGAGAGGCTGCCAAACGTGGCCAGCTGCCGCGCATACCAGGGGCCAACGGCAAGCGCGAACAGCGCCACCGCGCCAAGGGCTGCTGCCAGCGGGACCCGGGCGGGGCGCCGTGGCTGGCCGCCAAACCCGCGCCAGGACCGCCAGCGGTCCCAGAGGAACGCCAGCCCCAGCACGCCAAGCACCAGCATGCCGTCATTGCGCGAGAGCGTTGCCACGCCGGCCAGAAGCCCAGCCGCGGCGAAGCTGCGCGGACTGCCCCGCATCCCGCGGCCGGCCATCCAGAGTGAGCCCGCGACGAGTGGCTGGTAGAGCGAGAAGTTGTCGGGCTGCGCCATGAACACCAGCGACAGCCCGGGCAGCGCCGTCAGCACCCCAGCGCCAATGCTCACAACGGAGCGCATGCCCGCGTCGCGGCCGATGGCCCAGGCCAGGGGTGCGGCGGCTGCACCAATCAGCGCGAACGGCAGCGCAGAGGCCAGTGCGGTTGGGCCCAAGAGCCAGATGAAGGGCACCTGGACCAGCGACGCCAGCGGCATCCAGTGGGCGTTGGAGGCAATTGGCAGCACCGGGTTGGCGGGGATCTGGCCGCCCACCTCGGCGAAGATCCAGACCAGGTTGATGGAGAACCCGTGGCCTGCTGCCAGCTGGCGGGCGACATCCACGTAGTAGAACGAGTCCGGGTACGCCGGATCCGCGAAGCCCGCCATCATGGCGAGCCTCGCGACAAGCGCGAGCAGGTACAAGGCGATCGCGGTGCGCACGGCGGGTGCAGCCTAACACCGTGGCCTGCAGCCTGAGGGGTACGAATCGGCCACCGTCGCGGGCGACGATCCGCGTGGCCGCGCGGTCTGCCGGGCTCGCGTCTGGTCGCGTAGAGTGCCGTACGTGCTACCGCATGCCGAAGCTGGCTGGTCCCTTTCCCCGCGTGGCCGCCGGGCCGTGCAGGTGATCCTCACCTGCGCCGCCGTCATTGGCCTGGCGATCGGCATCGCCGCGCTCATTCGCCACCTGGCCAGCGATCCGCTTGCCGATGTGCACGCCTACTACGATGCCGGCGCCCGCCTCAACGCCAACCTGCCCCTGTATAGCCAGCCTGCAGGCACAGATGACGCGGCGTTCTACAGGTACCCGCCACTCCTCGCAATCCTGTTTCGCCCGCTCGCCCTGCTGCCGTTTGAGGCTGCGGCGGCCATCTGGATGGCGCTCCTGCTGGCGGCAACCGCTGCAACGATCTACCGCCTGCCGGGCGGCCGGATCCGCTGGCTTGCTGCCGGCATGCTTGCCATGCCAATCCTCTGGACGCTGGCCGTGGGTCAGGCGCAGGCGCTGGTGACCCTGCTGCTGGCGATTGGATCGCCGCTGGGCGTTGCCATGGCAGGCCACCTCAAGCTCACGCCGTGGCTGGCCGGGATCTACTGGCTGGCGCGCCGCGACCGAGGCGCGCTGCTTCGGCTGGCAGGCTGGACCGTGTTGCTGACGGTGGTCCAGCTTGCTCTGGCACCACAGGCGACGCTTGACTACATCGGCTTTCCGTCGCTCATGCAGGTTGGCGCTGTGATCAACCTCTCGCCCTATGGCATCTCGCCCGTCCTGTGGCTCGTGTTTGTTGTGGGGCTCGCCGCGTTTGCGTGGCGGTTGGCCCCCACCAGGTGGGGTTGGGCGGCGGCTGTTGCGCTGGCCGTGCTTGCCTCACCCCGGCTTCTGGCATACCAGTTGGCCTCGCTGCTGGCTGTGTTTGGGGGTCCGCGCGATGCGGCTCCGGGTACCAAGAGGGGCGTCGGATGACCCGTTTGAGCCGTCCGCCCCAACCCGCGCTCCAGGGCGGAGCATGGGCGCTGGTTGGCATCGTTGGCTGGATTGGTCTGCTCAGGCTGGGCTGGAGCCTGTGGGACCAGGTGCCGCCACGTGCCGGCTTTGACCTTGCGCTCCTGCTTGAGGCCGCACGCCACGTTGCGCAGGGTCAAAGCCCCTATGACCCGGCCATGCTTGCCGGGGCCTCACCCGCGGCGACCGCGCTCTTCTACTCCTACCCGCCGCCGGTGGCGCAGGTGCTGACGCTCGTTGCGGGTCTCCCGGACGGCCTTGCGCTGATCCTGTGGGGTGTGGGGTCCGTCCTGGGGCTGGGCGTCATCGGCGCGCTCCTTGCCCGAAGCCTCAAGCGCGGGTCTGGCGTTGGCTCCGTCCTTGTGCGGACCTGTCTGCTGGCGCCGCTGATCCTGCCGTTCACCATTGCGCTCCTGTTTGGCAATCTTGATGCTTGGTACCCGCTTGCCTACGGCCTTGTGCTGCTCGCGTCGCTTCCCGGTGCCTCCCGGCGTGCGACGGCGGCGGGCGGGATCGCGGTTGCCATCGTGGTCATCGCCAAGCTCCACCCCATCGCCCTTGTCGTCTGGCTGGCGGCGCGGGCCCTACGCGAGCGCGGAGGCCCAATCGGCCAGACGCTGGGCATCGCCTGTGCAGCAGGGGTGGGGATTGTGGCCCTGAGTCTGCTCACCGGGGGCCCGGGCCCGTGGCTTGACTACGCAAAGGTTGTCCAGACGGGCGCCGGCGCCGACCTTGTCGATCCGCGCAACATCGGGCCCGTGTCGTTGCTGGGCCAGGTGGCGGGGCTGGACAGCGCCGCGCTGCGGCTGGCGGCGGGGGTTGTGGCGGTGCTTGCCATCGCGGGTGCGGCCGTTGCCGGTTGGCGGGCGCGCGACACGGTGTGGAGCTTTGCGCTGGCGGCAACCGCGTCGCTCGTTGTGCTGCCGGTCACCTGGTACCACTACCCGGTGGCGCTGATGCCGGTTGGCATCGTCCTGTTGCTGCGGCGTCCGCAGGCGCGCCCTCGGCTTGTGGTGGCAGTGGTTGTCGCCGCACTCGCCATGGCGTGGCCGGCGTTGCTGTGGATCGCCGTGGCCCTTGTGCTGGGCGAGGCGTGGCGGGCCGGGAGGTCAGACCCCATTGGCCTCGGCGGAGCCAAGATCTAGCGCTGGACGCGGATCCCTGGCGACTGCCACCAGCACGGACAGGCCATGAAACCAGAGCACCGGCAGCGCAAGCGTGGCGGCCAGCGCGGCAGCCCTCGGTTGGCGCAGTGACCACACCGCGGCACCACCGGCTGCAGCCAGGCGCAGCCAGAGCGGCACCGCAGCGCCGAGGTTGTACCAGCCGGAGTCCATCGTCCCGATCTGGGTGGCAAACGACGCGTAGTCCCACCACAGCTGCGGCGCCGCGGCAAATGACACAAGCCCAATGACGGCTGCGGCGGCAATCCCCGGCACAAGCGCTCGCGGGTTCCGGCGCAGCACCATCGGAACCGCCGCCAGCGAGGCGAACTTGGTGAGCGCAACCGGGATCAGTGCCTGCGGTCGGCCGGCGATGGCCAGACCCACGGCTCCCGCGATCAGCAGGTGGACATTGCCCGCGTCCAGCTCCGAAATGGCCGGCGGCCACAGGAGCAGCGCCAGCCCGACCTTTAGCCACGAGCCAACGGCAAGCCGCAGACACCCAAGCTCAACCGCGCGCCACAGCCACACCACCAGCGGAAACGGCAGATGGGACAGCGGCATGAACGCCTGCGCCAGGATTGGCGGATAGAGGTAGGCCGCATAGCCGCCAACTGCGGCGCCGTAGATGGACTGCCCCTGGTCCAGACGGTTGCCGGCCGTCCAGTAGGCAAACACGTCGCCGCCGCCCTGACCGCCGGCAAGCATGATCCCGTGGCCCAGCAGCGCCTCGGCGCACAACAGGTAGCCCACCACCGAGAGGCCAACGGCCAACAGGCGCAGCGAACGCTCGTGACCCTTGAGGCGCTCGCGGATCATTGCTGTCAACGCCACGTCCCTTCGTTGCCGGGGCCCATGGGGCGCCAGCCGTTGCTGACGATGCTAGCGGTCCGCCTGCCGGACCGTGGCCCCCACCGGACGCCGCTTGCCCGTGGCCCTAGACTGCTCGAATGTCAGCCCCCGCCCTTTCGCTTGTGCTGCCCGCCTACAACGAAGAGGCGCGGCTTGGCTCTGCCCTAGACGAGCTGTTTGGCTACCTCCACCGCCGGGGGCGTCTCGGCCGTGATGGGCGGGCGGGCGCTGCGGGTCTGCCGCTCGAGATCGAGGTCCTCGTGGTGGATGACGGATCCACAGACCGCACGGGCGAGATCGTCCGCCAGCGGGCCGAGTTCGCCTCGGGCGAACTTGCGCTGCTCACGGTCCCACACGGCGGCAAGGGCTCGGCTGTGCGCGCCGGCATGCTGGCCGCCAAGGGTGACCTCATCGTCTTTGCTGACGCCGACATGGCCACGCCGCCCGACGAGCTGGTGGTCATCGTTCAGGCGCTCCAGACCGCAGACGCCGCGTACGGCAGTCGCATCCAGCCCGACGGGTCCGATATGCGCGCCTCGCAGCCAATCTGGCGCCGCGTCCTGGGCAAGACCTTCCATGCGCTCGCGTCGTGGTGGGTGGTGGGTCCCGTGGACGACACGCAGTGCGGGTTCAAGGGCTTCAAGCGCGACGTTGCGCGTGATGTGTTTGCCCGCCAGCGCGTCACCAGCATCGTGTTTGACGTGGAGGTGATCTACCTCGTCCGCCAGCGCGGCTACCGGGGCGTCGTGGTGCCCATCCATTGGGGCGACCGGCGCGGCTCGCGCATGCACCCGGGCCCGCGCCTTGCGCTGCGGGTTGCGTGGGACCTGATCCGCGTGCCATTGCTCCACCGAGGCCCTGGGCCGGCGGCGAGGGATGGCGGCCAGCCCCGGCCCGGCTGAGGCCAACGGGGTCCGCGGCATGCTTGGCCGACTGGTGCCCGGCGCCAAGCGCTGGGTGGCGTCGCCGGCGCTGCTCCGTGTGGCTGCTGTCGCTGCGGCCATCCTGATCCCCGCCGCGACGCTCCTCGCGGCCGGTGACACGCTGGGCTACGACTTTCGGGCCTACTACAACGCGGCCGCTCGCGTGCTGTCTGGAGCCGCCGTCTACGACACGTCAATCGCCTTTGCCGGTCCCCAAGGGCTCTTCCTCTACCCGCCGACGTTCCTGCCGCTGATCCTTCCGTTCGCGCTGCTAGGCGTCTCCGGCGCAACCCTGGTGTGGACCGCCTTGCTGGCCGGCGCAACCGTGGTCGCCATCGCCCGCATGCCAGTGAGTGCTGGCACCCGCTGGCTCGTCCTGCTGCTTGCGGCCCAGATGTGGCCGGCGGTCTATGCGCTCAAGCTTGGCCAGGTGGGCAGCCTCCTGGTGCTCCTGTTTGTTGAGGGCTGGCGGGCTGTTGCGCAGTCCAACGGGGGCAGGGCGCTTGGGGTGACCGGCGCACTTGGTGCCGCGATCAAGCTCCAGCCGGGTCTCGTGCTCCTCTGGGCTCTCGCCACCCGGCGGTGGGCCGCAGCGGCCGCGGGTGCAGCCACGCTTGCCGCGCTCGCGCTCCTGGCAACGCTGATTGCGGGCCCCGCCGCCTGGGCAGGCTTTGCCACCGTCATCACGCGCGTCACCGACGCTGTTGGCACGCCGCACAACTTCACGCCCGGCGCCGTGGCGCTGGGTCTTGGCGTCACGCACGATGCGGCGGTGTGGATCCAGACCGGATCGATGGCTGCGGTCCTGGCGCTTGCTGGCTGGTCCGCACTGCGTCTGGCCGCCGTGCCGTCATATCTCGTGGTGGTTGTGGCAACGCAGCTGCTGTCGCCGGTTCTCTGGGACCACTACGCCATCGTGTTGCTGGTCCCGGTTGCATGGCTTCTGGACCGTGGTGTCCGGCTTGCGCTGCTCATCCCGCTCATGACCAGCATCGCGGTTGTCGGGGTGATGCCGCCGGCCGTGTACCCCGTGGTGTTTGCGCTGACGCTGGTTCTGCTGGTGGCGGAGGGCCGGCGACAGGGCGCCACGGCCCTTGGCCGATACTAGGCCCATGCAGCCCACCCCCATCCGGCGCGATCCCCCCGG